>DATIXD010000110.1:0-25593 GCA_035518875.1 Methylococcaceae bacterium
TCCTCCAGGCTTTGTTATCCGCTTCTCGCTCCGCGGCAGCTCCCTGCGGCAGAGTGGCGAGTGTCTAAAGTTGAGGTGAAATATTTACTTGGGCAAATCGGGACGAGGCCCTACGTTATTTCAGCTTGGGTGTTCCACCCCAGCCCCGGTGAATTCGGGGCTTTCCAGCCCTGCGCTTGAGTGGGCGCCTGCCGTGCGCTTTTTGTAAGGTCGGTCAAACAAGCCAGGGAGAACTCCCGGTCGCCGCACGGTATCGAAACCAGGATGAGGATGACAAATCGAGGGAAGGAAGGATTTGGAGGATGGTCATAAGAGGTATGACCGATGTCGCGCGGTTTATCTTTGGTACGAACGGAATGCTGATGTCGGCCAACGCAGAGGAGGTCGCCGTAAGCCGGCGTTCCGATATGGATTCATACGGGACTATCCTGCCGGGGCACCGGGTGAATGCAAATCTGTTCTCGGCAGGTGCTTCGGCACTTAGTTGATGCGGTGCTCGACTTCGAGAAAACCTGTTCTCGGAACCCTCAGCCCTTAATGCAAACCAAGGGCCGGAGTTTCGCCACCAGGCGAGCCAGGCCCGCCCGGTCCGCCGCCTTGACAACGGCGTCCACGTCCTTGTAGGCGCCCGGTGCTTCTTCGGCGACACCCCGCTGCGAGGGGCTGCGCACGATGATGCCGCGCGCCGCCAGTTCGTCGACAACCTGACGCCCGTGCCAGGTTCGGCTCGCCTGATGCCGACTCATGCTGCGGCCGGCGCCGTGGCAGGCCGAGGCGAAGGCGCGCTGATCGCTTTCGGGGTTGCCGGCCAGAATGTAGGAAGCGGTGCCCATCGAGCCGCCGATGAGCACCGGCTGACCGGTTTTCCGGAACACCGACGGCAAGTCCGGATGGCCCGGCCCGAAGGCGCGCGTCGCGCCCTTGCGGTGTACATAGAGCTGCCGTCGCTGTCCATCGACGATATGTTCCTCCAGCTTGCAGGTGTTGTGGGAAACGTCGAAAAGCAACGCCAGATTCGCGCGCGGCAGAATCTCGTGGAACACCTGCCGCGTCAGGTGGGTGATGATCTGCCGGTTAGCGAGGGCGCAATTGATGGCGGCGCGCATTGCTCCCAGATAACTGTGCCCCACCACCGATTCGATGGGGGCGCAGGCGAGTTCGCGGTCGGGGAGCTTGATGCCGTGCTCGGCGGCGGCGATCTGCATGCGCCTGAGGAATTCGGTGCCGATCTGGTGGCCCAGCCCGCGCGAGCCGCAGTGAATGGTCACCACCACATCGCCAGGCGCAACCCCGAAGACGGCGGCGGTTTCGGGATCGAAAACCTCGGCCACTTCCTGGACTTCCAGGTAATGATTGCCGGAGCCGAGGGTGCCCATCTCGTCACGCTGGCGCTGTTTGGCGTGATCGGAAACCTCGCTTGGCAAAGCGCCCTCCATTCGGCCGCGTTCTTCGATCCGCTCCAAGTCGGCCGGTGTTCCGTAGCCCCGGGCAACGGCCCATTCCGCACCTCCTTTCAGCATCTCGTCCATGCCTTTCTTGTCGAGGCGAATCTGCCCATGGCTTCCTACCCCGACCGGGATACTGACGTACAAGGCCTCGGCCAGTTCGGTCTTAAGAGGCTCCACATCCTCGCGTTTCAAGCCGGTCAGCAGCGTCCGCACCCCGCAGGAAATGTCGAAACCCACGCCGCCGGCCGAGACCACGCCGCCCTGGGCGGCATCGAAGGCGGCGACGCCGCCGATGGGGAAGCCGTAGCCCCAGTGGGCGTCGGGCATGGCGTAGCTGGCCCCGACGATGCCCGGCAGGCTCGCTACGTTCACGGCCTGCTCTAGCACCTTATCGTCCATCTCGCGAATCAAGGCCTCATCGGCGTAAATGACGACCGGCACGCGCATCGGCTTGACCGGCGCGATGCGCCAAGCGAATTCGGATAATCGTTCAAATCGCGTGATATCCATGACCAACATCTCCGTTCAATAGATTGGCGCGAATCCGCGCTTGCCTTTCGGCAGGACCACGATTCCGGAGGCGCTGACATGGTAACGCTGCTCGTCGGCCGAGCGCTCATAGCCGATTTCGGCGTTCGGCGGAATGAGATTGTAGCGGTCGACGATCGTGCGGCGAAGCCGTGAACCCCGGCCTATCACGGTGTAGTCCATGATGATGCAATCTTCGATGTCGGCATCGGGTTCGAGGGTCACTTCACGCCGGATCACCGAGTTACGAATATTGGCGTCATTGATGACGGTGCCCCCGCCAAAAATGCTGTTGTGGATTCTCCCGCCGATGATTTTGGTGTTCGGACCCACATAGTTATCCGAATAAATGGGCCAGTAGGGGTTGAACGTGTCGAAGCGGGGTTCCAGTCCCAGCATGTCCATATGGGCGTCGTAATAGGCCTCGATGTTGCCGACATCGCGCCAATAGAACTGTTCTTCGTAGGGCTTGGTGCCCGGCACCCTGTTTGATGCGAAATCATAGGCATAGACCCGGTGCGTGCGAATCAGACGCGGTAATACGTCGTGGCCGAAATCTTTTTCTCTCCTGACATGCGCTTCTTCCAGTGCGTCGATCAACACCTCGGTGCTGAACAGGTAGTTTCCCATGGAGGCGAGACAGTGCAGCGGATCGCCGGGAAGGGGCTTGGGTGTCGCCGGCTTCTCCTGAAAATCCGTGATACGGTGGCTGGGATCGGGAATGATGACGCCGAAGGCGGGGCACTGGTTCAGGGACATGGGCAAGGCCGCGATCGTCACGTCGGCCTTGTGGTCCAAATGGAATTGGACCATTTGGTTGATATCCATACGATAGATGTGATCGGCACCGAACACCGCCACCACATCCGGACGGTGATGGTAAACCAGCCCCAGGTTCTGATAGACGGCATCGGCGGTTCCTTGGAACCAGTCAGGGCCGCCGCGCATCTGGGCCGGCACGACTGTGACGAAATGCCCCTGGATGAGATGGGAAACCGACCAGGCTCTGCGCACGTGCTCGATCAGGGACTGGGATTTGTATTGGACGAGCAAATAGACCGAGTGGATTTCGGAATTGACCAGATTGCTGAGCACGAAATCGACGACGCGGTAACGTTCGCCGAAAGGAACCGCCGGCTTCGACCGCTCCGCGGTGAGCGGGTGTAAACGAGTGCCTTCGCCACCGGCCATAACCATGGCAAGCACCTTGGGGATCGCCATCGTGCACCTCCGCCTCGTTATCACAAATAAGACAACGAAAGGCTCCAAATGTTCGTTATGATGTCGTTCGGCATGACAGGAACAGTCCGAGACCCGGAGTTCGGCCCGTGACTCCCGTTACATCGCGCTCGCCGTGTTTCATATGAAACCCGAATGTTTCCGCTGCCGTATCATATGAAACATCCCGGCGGCGATTTAGGGCATCTCGGCTGGAGTGGGAGCTTCCGTACCGGCGCCGCAAGACGCATTAAGTGTGGTTTCGTGCCACAAGGGGCGGGAATTGGCACGGCCTTTGACTGGTCTTAGGCATACCATCATCCACTGCGTTCCAAGACGGAGAAACGCCATGATCTTCCGACAGCTCTTCGAAGCCGAAACCTTCACATACACCTATTTGCTCGGCTGCGAGCGCACCCGCCGGGCGGTGCTGATCGATCCGGTCGTTTCCGAGGCGGACGGCTACATCGGGCTGCTCAAGCAGCTGGATTTGAAGCTGATCTATACCCTGGAAACCCATGTCCACGCCGATCACATCACCGGTTCGGGCCTTTTGCGCGAGCGGCTCGGAAGCAAGAGCGTGGTGCACCGGGACGCCGGCGCCATGTGCGCCGACCTGCTGGTTACCGACGGGGTGCTGCTACAGGTGGGCGATCTCGAGATCGAGGCGCGTCATACCCCCGGTCACACCAACGGTTGCGTGAGTTATGTAATGAACGATCGGGTGTTCACCGGCGACGCCCTGTTCATTGGCGGTTGCGGCCGAACAGACTTCCAGCAGGGCGATCCCGGTCGGCTCTACGACAGCATCCTGCAGAAGCTATTCACCCTGCCGCCGGACACACTGGTCTACCCCGGCCATGATTATAAGGGCGAGACGGTAACGACCATCAAGCAGGAGATGGCCAAGAACCCACGTCTGGGGGGCGGCAAGACCCGCGAGGAGTTCATCGCGATCATGAGCGCGCTCGATCTCCCATACCCCAAATTCATCGAACAGGCCCTGCCGGCCAATCAAGCCTGCGGGCGCGAGGCGGCGGTGCGACATGGGTGAGGGGATCGGTAGGTTGCGTTAGCGCTGCGAAACCCGACGATCGACTAACCCGTCAGGCTGACGAACAACTGCGGCAACCGCTCCGGCAGTTTCTGCACATGGTCGACCACGGTGTAGCGGTTGGGGCCGAAGATGCGCGAGACATACTGATCCGCTTCCGGATCCAAGGTCAGGCAGTACGTGTTTACGCCCACCGTGGCCAGTTCCTCCACCGCCTTCTTGGTGTCCATGCGCAGATACTGCGGATCGCGTTCGTCGATGTCGGCCGGCTCGCCGTCGCTGACCAGCAGCAACAGCTTTTTCTGTTGGGGCTGGCGCAGTAGATATTGGCCGGCGTGGCGCAAGGCCGCCCCCATGCGGGTGGAGAGTCCCCCGCGCATCCCCGAGAGCTTGGCCTTGGCTTGATCGTCGAAGGCCTGGTCGAAGTCTTTGAAACGATAGTACTGGACGTCGTGGCGGCCATCGGAGGCGAAGCCGTGAATGGCATAGGGGTCGCCGATGCCGTTGATGGCCCATGAAAGCAGGGTGGTGGCTTCCCTCGCCAGTTGAATCACCGGGCGGTCGCTGCCGGCCATGATTTCGTTGGTGGATTGCGACAAATCCAGCAACAACAGCACCGCCAGATCCCGAGTCTTGCGGATATAGCGGATGTTGATGCGCGGGTCCGGCATTTCGCCCATACGCATGTCGATCATGGCACGGATGGCGGCGTTGAGGTCGATCTCGTCGCCGTCTTCCTGACGACGCTGGCGGATCAGGCCTGTCGGCTGCAGGGCATCGATGATGCGGCGCAGGTTGCTGGCGATAGGCTTGTACTCGGTCAAAATCCCGTCGATCAGGGCCGGATCGCCCTTGGGCTGGCGCTTTTCCAGCACCGTGGCCCAATTGGGCCGATGCAGCTGCACCTGGTAATCCCATTCCTGGTAATGGAAGGGGTCGCTCACCGGTTCCTTGCCTTCCAGCTCGTTGATGGTGACGCCTTCCTGGTCGAGGAAATAGGGCGTTTCCAGGGTCCAGATTTCCTCGGCATCGTCGCCGGCGAATTCGATGTCGGCATCGCCCATCACCATGTCGATCAGGCTGACCTTCTTGCGTACCTGATGGCTGGCCGAGATGTACTCCGCCTCGTGCCAGGTTTTTTCGTCGAACGCCCAGATATAGCGGTTGTCGTCGCGGTAGGGGATGCGCGCGCTTTCCAAAATGCGCAGGGCGGGCAGGCGCGGGCGTGCGCCCAACCGGTTGTAGAAGGTCACGCCCAGATCCCAGCTCAGACGGTTGTCTTCGGGGTCGGCGGCGAAGCGTGTGCGGAATTCCGTGACAGTCTCGCCGATGAGGTCGTCGTCGCATTCCAGCTCAAAGTCCAGCAGGGCATGGGCCAGCTTTTCGATCATCGCCACGGCGGGGTCGAGTTGGGGGCGAGCTTCCGGCATCGTTTCGTGCAGGGGCGACCACAGCTGCTTCAAGCCCGGAAAGTCGCGGATGGCCAGGTGCTCGATGCGGGCGTCCTCGAACAGACCAATGAACAGCATCTGGGTCTGATTGAGCTGCTCGGCGGAGATCGGCCTTCGGGTATAGACCAGGTGCGCGGCGGTATGGGCGGCGGCGGCGCGGTACAGCTCCTTTCCGGAGATGCCGCCGTAATCGTCGTAGGCATCCGGCAGGTGTATGACCCGGGATTCGATGAAGGGCTTGTAGCCCTCGCGGGTTTCGTAGTCGCCCGAGGTCGGGCACATGAAGAAATCCCGCGCCCACAGCGCGCGCAGATAGAAGTTCAGCTTGCGCTGGGTGTCGACGAACAGGGTGCCGCGTCGCTCCTTCTGCAAGACGGCCAGGCTGTCCGCCGATTGCAGGCTGAAGTATTTGTTCAGGGCATCGAAATCGCGCATGTGCGCCTGAGCGCCCCACAGCGCCCAGCGCCGCAGGCCGCCCAGAGTCAGTTGCTCGAGCAACTGGTCGAGATGCTCCAGCATGGGCCTAAGGCCCCTGGGAGCCTTGGCGGAGAGCTGATGGATCAGGGTAAGGTACTGGCGCAACAGTTCGGCGTCGCCAAGACGCGCCGAGGCGGTGGGCAGGGTGTCGAACAGGCGGGCGACCACCGAGCCGCTGACCATGGAGGCCAGTTTCATGACGGCGGTGATGAGGTCGACGAGGATGTCCTCCCCCACCTGCTTGACCACCAGTGGCATTTCCTGGAGATAGGAAATGACCAGTTCCGGGCCGCGCCCCAGTTCGCTGAGGGCCTTGGCGCCCTCGATATAGTTGCGCAGCCCGCCCGGCGACATGACCCGGGCGGCTTCGTGAAAGCTGGCGTTCAGCGTGTCCTTGATGTGCGGTTCAACCCGCTCGAGGAAATCGCGGTAATCGTCGAGGTTGATGCTCATGACCTATCTCCCGTGAGATGTGGGCTGGGATGAGCGAAGGCGAATCCCGGCCGCCGTGTCAGAAGAAAGTGGCCACCGCCGCGTCCAGAGTGTCGCGCATGTCCGGATCGTCGGTCAAGGGACGTACTAAGGTCATGGAACAGGCGGCCTTGGGTTCGATGCCCTTGGCGATGAGCTGGCCGGCGTAAACCAGCAAGCGCGTGGAGATGCCTTCATCCAGGCCGTGCCCCTTGAGATTGCGGGCGCGGTGGGCGATCTGCACCAACTTTTCGGCGGTCGCGGCGTCGATGCCGGTTTCGTGGCAGACCACGTCGGTTTCGACGACGGTGTCGGGATAGTTGAAGTCCAACGCGCCGAAACGTTGCTTGGTGGACTGCTTCAGATCCTTCATCAGATTCTGATAACCGGGATTGTAAGAGATCACCAGCTGGAAGTCGGGGTGAGCGGCCACCAATTCGCCCTTCTTGTCCAGGGGCAGATTGCGGCGGTGGTCGGTCAAGGGGTGGATGACCACGGTGGTGTCCTGGCGCGCTTCGACCACTTCATCGAGATAGCAAATGGCGCCAATGCGCGCGGCGGTGGTCAAGGGGCCGTCCTGCCAACGGGTGCCGGCGGCATCGAGCAGGAAGCGGCCGACCAGGTCGGAGGCGGTCATGTCCTCGTTGCAGGCTACGGTAATCAGAGGCCTCTCCAGTTTCCAAGCCATGTATTCGACGAAGCGGGTCTTGCCGCAGCCGGTCGGGCCTTTCAGCATTACCGGCATGCGCGCGGCGTAGGCGGCCTCGAACAGCCTTATTTCATCCCCGACCGGCCGATAGTATGGTTCGTCATGGATCAGAAATTGCTCGCGGTTACTCATGGTTGGCTCCTAGACATCGGTAACGTCGACATCGACAAATTTGGGATGGTCACAGCTGACCGGTTGTTCTGAGGATCCACTGGCTGCGCAACTCGCTCAACAGGTGATTCATGGCTTCTTCTATCCGGTCCAGCGCCTGCTCGGGTGGCGCGCAGTCGACGTCGTCGATGTGCCAGTATTCGATGCGGTCTTCCCAATCGGCAAATTTTCTCCGCAGGAGCGGTCTGTGTTCCGCCTCTTTCAGGGCGATCACACGACTCGCCTCCACCAAGTCCTGCTCTCTTAACTGAAGGGGAAAGCGGATCGGCTTGGCCAAAGGCCAGCCTCGCTGCGCCAGACGCCTTACGGTGTGCCTCGAAATCGGGCCGATGTTGTCTGCCCCCAGTTCGATCGCAACCCCTCGGGAATCCGCAAGCCAGCCGAGATCGGCCTGACAGGCTTCCTGGTTGAATAAAATCTCCGCATAACGGCTGCGGAAATAATTGCCCGTACATAAGAACAGAAGTTTCCGACTCATCTCGCATTACCACGGCAAATGCCGGTTGGTCAGCCATAAAAAAGCCCCTGCTCCGATGTTAGAGAGGGGCTTCCTGTCAAAGCCGAATCTTTCGGTTTCTTAGCAAGCCGGGCCTCTATAAATGACCATGGCGGCACCCTGCGACTGCTTGTAGTTGTCGTAGCCGACCAGTCGCACGTGGTTGTTCGGGTGAGCCTTATGGCAGGCTTCGGCCTCGGCCAGGATCACGTTCACGTCAGTTTCGCCGAACATTGGCAGCTTCCACATATACCAGTAATGGTCGAAGGCGTTTTCCGGTTCGGTGTGCTCGATGGCCGGGTTCCAACCTTTGCTGACGATGTATTCGACCTGTTTGCGGATTTTGGCCGCGTCCATCTCCGGCAGGTAGGAAAAGGTCTCGTACTTGCGGCTGGAGACGTCGGACAAACTGGATTGGTAGTCTTGCATTTCACTCATTTCGTCATTTCCTCTTAACTATTCAGCGGGTCGGGTAGGGTGGGCAATGCCCACCCTAAGGGGCCTGGCTTATTTGTGCGCCACGTCCAATTTGTCCACCGTATCGAACTCGAACTTGATTTCTTTCCAGGTTTCCATCGCGACCTTCAGTTCCGGACTGCTCTTGGCCGCATTGGTCAGAATTTCCTTGCCGTCCTTCTCCAGTTGACGGCCCTCGTTGCGGGCTTCGACGCAGGCTTCCAGCGCCACCCGGTTGGCTGCGGCGCCCGCCGCGTTGCCCCAAGGATGGCCCAGGGTGCCGCCGCCGAACTGCAACACCGAGTCGTCGCCGAAGATGGTCACCAGCGCCGGCATGTGCCAGACATGGATTCCCCCCGAAGCCACCGCGAAGATGCCCGGCATGGAGCCCCAATCCTGATCGAAGAAGATGCCGCGGCTGCGATCTTCCTTGATGTAGCGTTCGCGCAGCAGGTCGATCCAGCCCAGGGTAGAGGCGCGGTCGCCTTCCAGCTTGCCGACCACGGTGCCGGTGTGCAGGTGATCGCCACCGGACAGACGCAGGATTTTGGTCAGCACACGGAAATGGATACCATGGTTCGGGTTACGGTCGAGCACGGCATGCATGGCGCGGTGGATGTGCAGCAGGAGACCGTTGTCGCGGCACCAGTTGGCCAGGCCGGTGTTGGCGCAGAATCCGCCGGTGATGTAATCGTGCATGATGATCGGTGCACCGATTTCCTTGGCGTACTCGGCGCGCTTGTACATCTCTTCCGGGGTGGGTGCGGTCACGTTCAGGTAGTGACCCTTGCGCTCGCCGGTCTCGGCCTCGGCCTTGTGGATGGCCTCCATGACGAAGTCGAAACGCTGCTTCCAGCGCATGAACGGCTGGCTATTGACGTTCTCATCGTCCTTGGTGAAGTCCAGACCGCCGCGCAGGCACTCGTAAACCGCGCGGCCGTAGTTCTTTGCGGAAAGCCCCAGCTTCGGCTTGATGGTGCAGCCCAATAGTGGACGGCCATACTTGTTCATGATGTCGCGCTCGACCTGGATGCCGTGCGGAGGGCCGCCGCAGGTCATCACGTAGGCGATGGGGAAACGCACGTCTTCCAGGCGCAGGCCGCGTACAGCCTTGAAGCCGAAGACATTGCCCACCAGCGAGGTGAACACGTTGACGACCGAACCTTCCTCGAACAGATCGATCGGGTAGGCGATGAACGCGTAGAACTGATCGTCGCTGCCGGGCACGTCCTCAATCTTGTAAGCGCGTCCCTTGTAGTAATCCAGGTCAGTCAGAAGGTCGGTCCACACCGTGGTCCAGGTACCAGTGGAAGACTCGGCGGCTACGGCCGCCGCCGCTTCCTCGCGGGGTACGCCGGGCTGCGGGGTGATCTTGAATACCGCCAGGAGATCGGTATCGGCCGGGGTATATTCTGGCATCCAATAGGTTTCGCGGTACTCTTTCACGCCCGCGCTATAAGTCTTAACAGCCATCGTTCCTCCTTCCACACAGGTGGATGATTTTTCGGTCAATTTACGCCAATCCCTGGCCGCTAGGTCTTGTCGTCTCCCTGCTGAGAGGCACTATAAGCCGTTCGATCCATAAATAAAATTAAATTGTAATAATCAAAAACATAAGGACGGCTTATTGGTACATCGTCCTACACCTGCCTGAACCTTGCCGCCGGGGCGGGCGGTCCGGGCGTCAGAAGCCGATAGAATAATCCAAAGAGATCGGGGACTCCAACAGCTTGGAACAGCTCCTGCGCTGATCGAAATGTCGTCTTGACTGATGTTGATAATGTTGACATTTTTTGCCTTTACCTTTACCAATCCATGGCGCTTTATCGAGGCGCCTTCACCTTAAAGGATCAGTTTTATGGGGATACGCATCAAGTGTGCAATTGTATTGATCATGCTGACGCTACTCGGCATTGGTCCTATGCCAATCACCAGCGTGATCGGTTTATATGTGGTGTTTGCCCGGCCCCGATGGTTCAAGGAGCTGGTGCTGGCGATCTATGCCGAGGATCACGGTAAACCAGAGCGCCAAGCCCGTCACGATGACTGATGAGGGACAGATGTTCTACGTTGAATTGGGCAAGAGCCTCGCAAGTGACCGGGGAGGTCTGTGGTGTGGCCCCTCGGACGGGCCATGCCGGCTATATCAGGCCGATCAGCATCCCGAGAATCAGCAACCCGGCCAAGACCAGCAGAAACTTTAAGGTAAAACTTGCAACTGCTTTCAGAAGCCTGTCACGTGCCGCAACGAAGCGCGCGATGGCGTCCAGGTCGGTCTTTTCGGGTTCCTCGGGGGGCGATCCATTGAGGGGAACGAACACCAGATTCTCGGCTGCGCGGATTTGTCTGAAGGATTCCAGCCGCTCGAACGCTTGACCGCAGCGGAAGACAAAATCCATGACCTCCCGATTCGGCTCGCCGGATTGATGCAGACGACGGCCGAGCAGTGCGGTCCCTTGCAAAAAATCCCGCAATTCATCCGGAAGGGCGGCCGCGATGCTGGTCACTTTTGCCTCCAAGTCATGGCCCTTGGCGGAAAAGTCTTTTGCCAGCAGATATTCCAGTTTTTGGATGTAGTGGCTGGCCAATTCGTTCATGTCCATCTTAATTTTTCCTGGTATGCGGCCGATTGGCCCGGGACTACGATAGCTTAAGCGAGGGTTTCTGGTAGGCTCCGGTTAGGCAAGGCATGCTGATCCGATGTATCTCGGCGCCATCCAGACGCAGGGCGGTCAATTCTCCGCCCCATAAGCAGCCGGTGTCCAGTCCGTAGCAGCCGTTTTTCGCGTAAAATCCCAGGGTCGACCAGTGACCGAAGATGATTTCCGCGCCTTGGCTGCGACGGTTCGGCGCTTCGAACCAGGGCACCAGATCGTGCGGCTGCTGGCCTGGACGGCATTTTTCCTTGAAATCCAGGCGGCCGTGACGGTCGCAATAACGCATCCGTGTGAACGCGTTGGTGATGAAACGCAGGCGTTCCCAACCGGCCAGCTCATCCGACCATTGCGCCGGCTCATTGCCGTACATCTGCCGGAAAAATTCGGCGCAGTCGCCGCTCTGAAGGACCGCCTCGACCTCCCGCGCGCATTTCGTGGCGAAACCCATATTCCATTGCGGCGGAAGTCCTGCGTGAATCAGGTAGAATCTGTCCGCGTGGTGCAACAGCGGACGGTAGCGAAGCCAGTCGAGGAGCTCGTCCCGGTCGGGCGCGTCCAGGATGTCGCCGAAGGTGTCCTTGTGTTTGGTTTTCGAGGCGCCGAAGGCTACGGCAAGAAGATGCAGGTCATGGTTGCCGAGCACGGTGACCGCCGCCTCACCCAGTCCTTTGATGAATCGGAGCGTTTCCAGCGAGTGCGGCCCCCGGTTGACCAGGTCTCCGGTGAACCTGAGTTGATCCTTGGCCGGATCGAAGCCGATCCTGGCAAGGAGATGCCGGAGTTCGGCGAAGCAGCCCTGCACGTCACCGATCGCAAATATCGCCATGCCGGCTTCAGTGGAGAGTGCGCGGGATCGACAGGGTGAATGGTGGGATTTCCGCCTCGAAGTATTCGCCCTCGTCGGAGAGCATGCGGTATTCGCCGCGCATCACGCCGACCGGGGTTTCGATCAGCGCGGCGCTGGTGTAGCGGAAATATTCGCCCGGCGACAAATGCGGCTGTTCGCCGACCACGCCCTCGCCCTGGACTTCCTGCACCTTGCCGTTGGCATCGGTGATGATCCAGTGGCGGGAGATGAGTTTGGCCGGCGCCACGCCGCCGTTGCGGATGGTGATGGTGTAGGCGAACACGTAACGGTCCGTATCCGGCGAGGACTGGGATTCGAGGTAATGGGTGACGGCGTCGATTTGAATATGGTGCTTTTTGATCATCGTACCGGGTCTTTGCTGGGACGTGCGCGCTTTGTCCATAGTTTAATCGCAAGGGTGTGGCCAAGGCTATGTGCGATGAGCGGCAAACGGCGCGTGAATGTTTCGGGGGCAGGGTTCGATGCGCAATCGGAGAGAGACAATATGCAGCAGATACGCTTGATCGGACTTATACTACTGGCGTTTTTGGTGTCGCCGCTGCATGCGGACGGCGGCGGCGAGTTATTCGCGGCTGCCGCTGCGGGGCAGCTGGAGCGGGTGGATTCGCTGTTGGCGCAGGGTGCGGATGTCAATGCCAAGAACGCCGCCGGCCGGACGCCATTGATTGGGGCGGCCTTCGCGGGCAATGTGCGGATCATCCGCAAGCTCCTGGCCTTCGGTGCCGACCCCGATGCGGCGGACAACCGGGGCGTCACCGCGCTGATGGAAGCCGTGGCCAACGGCTTCGAGCCGGCCGCGAAGTCGCTGATCGCGGCCGGGGCGGCCGTCAACGCCAAGGACGCCGCCGGCGTGTCCGTGCTGGATAAGGCCAAAAAGGGCGGCCAGGCGCGCCTCATCGTCTTGCTGGAGCAGTCCGGCGCAAAAGGCGCGGCGTCTCCCAAATCGGGGCAAAGCGCGGCCGAAGGTGAAAACGAGGCCGAGGAAAAAACGGCTGGCGAAGGCGAAACAAAGGCGGAATAAACCACTTAGGCGCGGCTTTTGCGCCGCGAAATCAACAGCGGCCTCCTGGTCTCGATGATCGCGCCCGCAAGGCGCCTCCCAGATATCAGACCGGGAAGCCGTAACGGCTGAAAAGCCCGAAAAAGGTACTCATCGTGCATATACACATCCTAGGCATTTGCGGAACGTTCATGGGCGGGTTGGCCTTGATGGCCAAGCAATTGGGACATCAGGTCACCGGTTCCGATCAAAACATCTATCCGCCCATGAGCACCCAATTGGAGGAGCAGGGCATCCGGCTCCACCAGGGGTACGATCCCGCCAATCTCGAACCGAGGCCCGATCTGGTGGTCATCGGCAACGCCCTCTCACGCGGCAATCCCGAGGTGGAAGCCGCACTCAATCAGGGGTTGGCTTACACCTCGGGACCGCGCTGGCTTTACGAGGCGGTTTTGAAGGACCGCTGGACCCTGGCGGTCGCCGGCACCCACGGCAAGACCACGACCGCCAGCATGTTGGCGTGGATTCTCGAATGCGCCGGCGTCCAGCCGGGTTTTCTGATCGGCGGGATTCCGCTCAACTTCGGCGTTTCCGCCCGGCTGGGTCGATCCCCCTATTTCGTGATCGAGGCCGATGAATATGACACCGCGTTCTTCGACAAGCGTTCCAAGTTCCTGCACTACCGGCCCCGCACCGCGATTTTGAACAATCTGGAGTACGACCATGCCGACATCTTTCCCGACCTCGCCGCGATTCAGCGCCAGTTCCATCATCTGGTGCGGATGATTCCGGGCAATGGCCTGATCATCGTTCCCGAACAGGACAACAATCTTGCCGAAACCTTGCGCATGGGTTGTTGGACTCAGGTGGAAAAAACCAATCTGGCGACCGGAGGGGAGGGGGCGCAGTGGCGCGCCCGGCTCGAGCGGCCGGATGGCGGCGAATTCGGTGTAATCAAAGCCGGCGAAGAGCGGGGCACGGTTGCCTGGGAGCTTAGCGGATTGCACAACGTGCAGAATGCGCTGGCGGCCGTCGCCGCCGCGTGTCACGTGGGCATCGAGCCGGAAAAGACGGTGGCCGCGTTGTGTGAATTCAAGAACGTCAAGCGGAGACTGGAAGTGCGCGCCCGCGTCGATGGCGTGACCCTTTACGACGATTTCGCCCACCATCCCACGGCCATCGCCACCACCCTGGAGGGTTTGCGCGCCAAGGTCAACGGTGAGCGTATCATCGCCGTCCTCGAACCGCGCTCCAACACCATGCGCATGGGCGTCCATGCCCACGCGCTGGCGGATTCGCTCAAGGCCGCCGACCGCGCGATCATCTATCAGGCGCCAGATCTGGGGTGGGACGTGGAGCAGGCCGCGGGTGACGCCGCCACGATCAGCGTCAGTCACTCTCTCGAGGCGGTCGTGGCCGAGCTGGTCGAGGAGTGCCGTCCAGGCGATCATCTGGTGTTCATGAGCAACGGCAGCTTCGGTGGAATCCATCACAAGGTGGAGGAGGCCTTGAGAAGCACCGTCACAGTGTCTTAACTGATTTTACGCAGTCTTTCTGCTTATGCCCGATTGTGACGAGGAGTCGCTATCGCGACGGTTGTTGTTTGAATCGGGTTCCCGCACCCGAGGGCGACTTGCTTTTGTTTGCGCGGCCAAAGGCAAGTTTGCCGGCCGCACGCTTGGTCCCGCGAAGCACGCCTGAAGGGTTTGCGTGCGGATAGGTACACAGCAGCAGTAGCCCAAAGAAAGACCGCCCGGCTGCCACGAGAGCCCTTGCGCTGTTACGAAAACCGTCCCGTGTTTTCTCCCTTGGGCCAGCCTTTGGCTGTTCAATTTTTAGCCCCAGGCAAATTTGTCGGCTTCGATGAGGAGCGATCAAGGGGCTGGCCGCCCCAAAACCGCCGCGCTTCATCCCTGAAGCTTCCCTTCCGGCTGTTCCCAGCCAAAGCTGCGGTGCTCAGCGCGGCAAAACGGGATAAAGAAATGAAATGGCTCCGCACCCTTAGTTCTTCAGAAGCCGGCGCGCGGGCGCCGACTCGATTTGCTTGCGGTCGATTCGTGCAGGGAGATGTGGCGATGCAAAGACTCTTGGTTCTTGTCTTCTGGCTGATCGTTTCCGGGACGGCCGGTGTCCAGGCCCGGCCGCTCGCGCCGGACCAGGTTCCCGAGCCCCTTAAGCCTTGGGTCGGCTGGGTGCTTCAGGACAGCGAAGACCGGTTTTGCCCGTTCCTCTACAACAACTCCGCGGATCGGCGCTGCGCCTGGCCCACGCGCCTGGAACTGAGTCTCGAGGACAAGAGAGGCAGCTTTCAGATGCTCTGGCAGGTGCAGGCGGAGGGCTGGATCGGTCTGCCCGGTGATGACCGACTGTGGCCGCAGGACGTCGAAGTCGACGGCAAGGCGGCGCTGGTGATGACGCGGGACGGCGCGCCGGGCATCCTGCTGCTGCCCGGGACGCATGTCGTCAAAGGCCGGCTAATTTGGGACCGGCTGCCGGAAAATCTGGCCGTGCCCAGGAACAGCGGGATCATCACCCTTACGGTAAATGGCCGGCCCACGGCCGTTCCGGTCTTCAACGAGCAAGGCCAGCTCTGGATCGAGGGCGCGCAGCAGGCGCGCAAGGCGCGGGTGGAAATCGCCAACCGGCTGGAACTGCAGGTGTTCCGCCGAATTGTCGACGAGGTTCCGCTGCGCGTGGTGACGCATCTGGAGCTGGATGTATCCGGCGAGCAACGGGAAATGCTGCTGACCGGGGCCTTGCTGCCCGATTTCATCCCCCTGCGGCTGGAAAGCCCGCTGCCTGCGCGCCTGGAACCGGATGGCAGGCTCCGAGTCCAGGTCCGGCCGGGTCGCTGGCAGATCGAGCTGAGTGCTCGTTATCCCAGCGAACCCGCCCGTCTGCCGTTGCCCGAGGCCCTGCCACCACCCTGGCCGGCGCAGGAGATCTGGGCATTCGAGACCAGGCCCCATCTGCGTATCGTCGAGATCGAAGGGGTGCCGGCGGTGGACCCGCGCCAGACCAATCTGCCGGAGGACTGGAAAACCCTGCCGGCCTTCCGGCTTCAGTCCGGCGAGGCCATGGCTTTCAAACTCCTCCGCCGGGGCGATCCGGAGCCTGAGCCGGATGCGCTGAACGTGCGGCGCAGCCTGTGGCTGGATTTCGACGGCGGCGGGTACACCCTCAGTGATGAAATCACGGGGCGAATGACGCGCGACTGGCGGCTCAACGTGCTGCCCGGCGTCAAACTCGGCCGGGTCGCAGTGGACGGCGAGCCGCAACTCATCACCCGGCTGGGAAAATCCGGTCCGGTGGGCGTCGAGGTGCGTCGCGGGGCGGTCAGGATGACTGCCGACAGTCGTCTCGAAGGCAAGGCCTTGAATTTGCCGGCGACCGGCTGGGACAAGGATTTTCGCTCGGCCAACACGGAACTGCATCTGCCGCCGGGTTGGCGGCTGCTTGCGGTGACCGGCGTCGATAATGCGCCGGATACCTGGATCAGCCGCTGGACCCTCCTCGACTTGTTCTTGGTACTGATCGCAACCCTGGCCATCTCCCGGCTGTGGAACTGGCGGCGGGCGGCGATCGCCTTGTTCGCCCTGGTCTTGCTTTGGCATGAGCCGGGCGCGCCCCGTTATGTCTGGCTGAATCTGCTGGCTGCCGTTGCCTTGTTGCGGGTGCTGCCGGTTGGGCGAAGCGCCGCGACTGAAGCGGCTGGACGAAGCGCCGCGACTGAAGCGGCTGGACGAAGCGTCGCGAGCAAAGCGGCTGGACGCATCGTCGGAGTGGTGACCGCCTATCGCAATCTCGCCCTGATCGCGCTGGTACTCATTGCACTCCCGTTCATGGTCGATCAGGTGCGCTTCGGCATCTATCCGCAGTTGGAACTGCCCTGGGTTTCCCCGGGACTGCCCCGGCCGGCCGAAGCACCCGTTCAGGCCGAGGGCGGCATGGCGATGATGGAAGAAAAGGCAATGCCGGCAGAAGGCCTATCGGCTGTGCCGCAGTCCATGCCGGCGCCGGGACTCATGCGCAAGGCGCCTGCGGCCGCTTATTACGGCGATGCGGATTCCCGGGCGGCCCGCTTCAGCGAAATCGATCCCGGTGCGATCACCCAGACCGGGCCGGGTCTGCCGCAGTGGCGCTGGAAAACAGTGGCCCTCAGCTGGAATGGACCGGTGTTGCGCCACCAGGAAATCGGCCTGTTCCTGGCGTCGCCCACCGTCAACCTCCTGCTGAACATGCTGCGGGTCGGCCTGCTGCTGGCACTGGCTTGGGCGCTGCTGGACGAGGCCTTGAAGTCCGGCGGGGTCCCCCGACAACCGAAACCCGAAGCCCCTGAGTCGACCCCCGCGTCGGTAAATTCGATCGTCCTACTGAGTTTTCTGGTCGCACTGTTCATCCCCGCGGCGAAGGCCGACTTCCCCGAACAGAAACTGCTCGACGAATTGAAGACCCGCCTGCTCGCGCCGCCGGATTGCCTGCCCGAATGCGCCCGGATTCCGCTCTTGCGGCTTCGGCTCGGCGCGACGGACTTGCAGCAGCAACTGGAAATCCATGCCCAGCAGGATGTGGCTGTGCCCCTGCCAGCGCAGGAAGGGCAATGGCTGCCTTCCCGGGTGAGCGTCGATGGCGCGGCGGCCGAAGGATTGTGGCGCAGCGCCGGCGGCGAGCTGTGGCTGAATCTGAAGGGGGGACGGCACGAGGTCGTCCTGTGGGGCGCGTTGCCCCAGCGCGAACAGGTGCAAATCCCGCTGCCTTTGCAACCGCGCCGGGTGGAGTTCGAGGGCGGCGGCTGGGTGGTGGAGGGTGTTGGGGACAATGGTGTGCCGGACGCTCAGCTCCAACTTTCCCGGGTGCCGGAAGCGGGGCATGATGCCACCGCAACCCTGGAACCGCGCCCGCTGCCCGCGTTTCTCGAAGTGCGGCGCACCCTCCAGTTTGGCCTGGACTGGCGGGTGGCGACCCGGGTTTGGCGGCTGTCGCCGGCGGATGCGCCGGTGGTCGTCGAAATCCCCCTGCTGGAAGGCGAGTCGGCGACCACTCAGGGTTTGACGGTCAAGAACGGCAAGGCGCTGGCGAGCCTGGTTTCCGGACAGACGGAACTGAGCTGGGATTCCGTCCTGGAGAAGCGTCAGGTCATTGCGCTGAAGGCGCCGCAGACCACGATCTGGACGGAAGTCTGGCGAGTCGATGTCAGTCCCATCTGGCATCTTGAAACCGAAGGCATCGCCCCGGTCCACCATCAGGACGCCAACGGCAACTGGCTGCCAGAATGGCGACCGTGGCCTGGCGAGGCGGTGACCATGACCCTGGCTCGACCTGACGGCGTCGCCGGCAACACGCTCACCATTGAGAGCAGCCGCCTGCAAGTAAGTCCCGGCCGGCGCGCGAGCGATGCCACGCTGAGCCTCGGTATTCGCAGCTCGCAGGGCGGCCAGCACGCCGTCAAGCTACCGGATGGCGCTGTCTTGCAATCGGCGGCCATCGACGGCAGGACGCAACCCATCCGTCAGCAACAGCGCATCGTCACCCTGCCGATCCGTCCCGGACAGCAGAACGTGAGCTTGATCTGGCGCGAAAACACCGCCTTGGGTGCGCGTTTCATTTCCCCCGAGCTTGATCTCGGAACGGCGAGCGTGAACAGTTTTATCAACGTCAATCTGGGGCAGGATCGCTGGGTCTTGCTGACCGGTGGCCCTAGGCTCGGCCCGGCGGTGCTGTTCTGGGGTGTGCTGGTGGTGATCGTGCTGGTGGCCGCGGGGCTGGCTCGCATTCATTGGACGCCGCTCAAGGCTTGGCAATGGGGACTTTTGCTGGTGGGGCTGAGCCAAATTCCCGTAGCGGGCGCATTGTGCGTGGTTGGCTGGCTGTTCGCACTCGGCTGGCGGGCCAGGGTCGGACAGAACCTCGACGATTCGCGTTTCAATGTCCTCCAGCTCGGTTTGGCGGCCTTGAGCTTGCTCGCCCTGTTATTCCTGTTTTATGCCGTCCAGCATGGACTCTTGGGTTTGCCCGACATGCAGGTCGCCGGCAATAATTCCAATGCCTACAACCTTAACTGGTATCAGGATCATAGTGCTGCCGTGCTGCCCCGACCATGGGTGGTGAGCGCGCCCTTGTGGAGTTATCGGCTCCTGATGCTGGGCTGGGCGCTGTGGCTAGCCTATTCGCTTCTCGACTGGCTGCGCTGGGGCTGGGGTTGCTTCGCCGCCAACGGCCTGTGGCGGCCCCGCAGGAAGAAGGCGGCGCCAACGGCGCAGGATGTGCCTAAAGAATCTGAGCAGCCATTGCGAGGATGACTTGACTCAGGAAAATCTTGCCAAATTAAGAATAAATCGGGCTGCTGAGGCGGTGCCGGAGCAGCTGCCCAAAAAACGCGGCGGGAATGCAGCGCGAAGCCTTTTGCTCATCGGCGTTATAGGCCTGACCGTAGGGATGTATTTGTGGGCAAAAGCTTCGATCCCAAAGGTTGCCGTGACCAAAGTCAGCCGCATCTACCCTTCCCAGGCGCTCACCTTGCTCAACGCGACCGGTTACGTCGTGCCGCAGACCAAGGCCGATGTGGCTTCCAAGGCGACCGGCCGGCTGGAGAAGCTGGAGGTCGAAGAAGGCATGATGGTCAAAAAGGACCAGGTGCTGGCTCGCATCGAGAATCAGGATCTGGTCGCCAGCATGAATCAGGCGCTGGCCAACATCGAGGTGGCTAGAACCAATCTCGCGAAGGCCGAAGCGGAGCAGAAGGAAGCCGCGTTGATCCTGAATCGGGCGCGCACGCTCCTGCAAAAGAAATTCGTCTCCAAGGAAGCCTATGATGCCGATGTTGCGCGCCATGACACAGCGGTGGCCCAGGTCAACAACGCCAAGGCTTCGATCGTGGCTGCCGAAGCGGCTCATCGGGCCGCCCGGATGGCGGTCGAATATACCCTGATTCGAGCGCCCTTCGATGGCATCATCTTGAGCAAGCATGCCGATGTGGGCGATGTGCTCGCGCCTTTTTCCCCGACCACGCAATCCAAGGGGGCGGTGGTATCCATGGCCGACATGACCACGCTGCAAGTGGAGGCCGATGTTTCCGAATCCAGCCTGCTTCAGGTCCATGCCGGCCAGCCCTGCGAAATCCAGCTCGATGCCTTGCCGGATGTGCGTTTGGCCGGCGCCGTACGTCGCATCGTGCCGACCGTGGATCGGACCAAGGCGACGATCATGGTTAAGGTCGATTTTCTTGACAAGGACAGCCGCGTTCTTCCGGACATGAGCGCCAAAGTCGCCTTCCTCTCCCGGGAATTGGGCGAGGAAGAACTGAAATCCATAACGGTAGTCCCGCCAGCGGCGATCGTTGAGCGCAACGGCCACCCTACGGCCTTTTTGGTTCGAGAAACGGGAGTCAAGGAAGTCCTTGTCGAAACCGAAGGCCAGATCGGCGATCTCGCCGTCGTGAAAAAAGGGCTTGAGCCGGGCGATGAAGTAGTGCTGCGGCCATCACAGCGGCTCACCGACGGTTCGGAGATTCGCCTGGACGAAGCGAAATGACCCCTCTCGTCGAGGTCCGCGATCTGTGCAAGCATTACCGGCGCGGCGAGCAGATCATCCCAGTGCTGACCGAAATCAATCTGACGATCTTTGAAGGCGAGTTCATCGCCTTGATGGGCCCTTCCGGTTCGGGCAAGAGCACCCTGCTGAATCTAATCGCCGGCATCGACCGTCCCGACAGCGGATCCCTTCTCGTGGGCGGCGTCGATATCACGAGCCTGACAGAGTCCGCCCTGGCCGACTGGCGCGCCGCTCATGTCGGGTTCATTTTTCAGTTTTACAACCTGATGCCGGTCCTGACGGCGTTCGAGAATGTCGAACTGCCCCTGCTACTGACGGATTTGACGCGGAACGAGCGGCTGGAGCACGTGGAGTTAGTCCTGCAGATGGTCGGGCTGGAGGACCGCAAAACACATTACCCTTCCCAGCTCTCCGGCGGCCAGCAGCAGCGGGTGGCGATTGCGCGGGCTTTGGTGACCGACCCGACCATCATCGTCGCCGACGAGCCGACCGGAGATCTGGACCGCAAGTCGGCCGAAGAAACCCTGGATATCCTGGAGCGCCTGAACCGGGAAGTGGGAAAAACCATCATCATGGTGACCCACGACCAGCGCGCGGCCGTCAAGGCCCATCACATCAGGCATCTGGACAAGGGGGTGTTGAGCAATGCGGAGGAGGCGCCCGCGCGGACGGGCGCTTAATCGGGAAGCGATGTTTCTCAAGCTGATTGTTCGCAACGTGTTCAGGCAGAAGCTCCGCAGCCTGTTGACCGTATTCGGCATCCTGGTGGCGATCGTCGCGTTCGGCTTGCTGCGCACCATGGTCGATGCCTGGTATTCGGGTGTCGAGGCGGCCTCTTCTTCGCGGCTGGTCACCCGCAACGCGATCTCCCTGACCTTTGATCTCCCCATCAGTTACCGGAACAAGATTCGCCAAGTGCAGGGAGTCACAGGGGTCAGCTCTGCAAACTGGTTTGCCGGCGTTTACATCAGCGAAAAGAATTTTTTCCCCCAGTTCGCGATCGATGCCGAAAGGTATTTCGCTCTTTTTCCCGAGATTCTGATTGAACCTGGCGAGAAGTCGGCTTTTTTGCACGACCGCAAGGGGGCGCTGGTCGGGCGCAAAGTAGCGAACGAATATGGGTGGAAAATTGGCGATGTGGTGCCCTTGCGGGGCACCATTTACCCTGGTACCTGGAGCTTTGTCATACACGGCATTTATTCGGGAGCCAGGAAGGATGTCGACGAGACCATGTTCTTCTTCCATTGGGACTATCTGAACGAAACGCTCAAAGAAGCGGGCGACGATAAAGCCGATCACGCCGGCGTCTTCTTCGTCGGAATCGACAAGCCCGAGCGCGCGGCGGAAATTTCAGGCGCCATCGATCGGGTTTTCAAAAACTCCCTCGCCGAAACGCTGACCGAAACCGAGAAGGCGTTTCAGCTGGGATTTGTGGCCATGACCGAAGCGATCTTGATGGCGATCCAAGTCGTTTCCTTCGTTGTCATCGTCATTATCATGGCGGTCATGGCGAATACGATGGTCATGAGCGTACGCGAACGCACCCGGGAATTCGCCACCCTCAGGGCGCTGGGTTTCGGTCCGCCATACGTCGCCACCCTGATTCTCGGCGAGTCCTTGACGATCGCCCTCGGCGGCGGAATCCTCGCCGTGTTCGCCACTTATCCACTGGTTGATTATGTCGGGACGAAGCTGGGAACCCTGTTTCCCGTTTTCGTGTTGGCACGGGGAACGGCCGTAACGGCGCTGGCGGCGGCTTTGATCGTAGGTCTGGTGGCAGCGGTTTTTCCCCTCTGGCGCGTGCTCAGGCAAGCAGTTGGCGAGGGACTGCGAAGCATGGGGTGAAGAGTCGGGAGGGACATGCTGAACATTCCTTATGCCTATAGCTGGAAAAACCTCTGGGCACGCAAGCTGACCACGGCGTTGACCGTCAGCGGCCTGGCCCTGGTGGTCTATGTCTTCGCCACCGTACTGATGCTGTCCGAAGGCTTGCAGAAAACGCTCGTCGACACCGGCAGTTCGGATAATGTGATGGTCATTCGGCGGGGTTCGGAAACCGAGGTGCAGAGCACGGTGGACCGCGCTCAGGCCGCGATCATCGAAACGCTGCCCGAGATCGCCTTCGGGGCGACCTCAAAGCGCCAGGTCTCCAAGGAGACTCTGGTGCTCATGAGCTTGCCCAAGCGCCGCAGCAATAAACCCTCCAATGTCACCATCCGCGGCCTGTCAGCAAACGGTCTTTCGTTGCGGCCCCAGGTCAGGCTGGTACGGGGACGGATGTTCCGCCCCGGTGCTTCCGAGATCATTGCCGGCAACAAGGTCACGGAAGGGTTCAAGGGGGCGGGAATCGGCGAAACCCTGCGGTTCGGCTTGCGCGATTGGACAGTGGTCGGTATTTTCGATGCCGGCAACACCGCTTTCGGCTCGGAAATCTGGGGTGATGCGGATCAGCTGATGCAGGCTTTCCGGCGCACGGCCTATTCCTCGGTGATTTTCAAATTGGCCGATTCTGCAACATTTGACGGGGTCAAGAGGCACCTGGAAAAGGACCCTCGCCTGACGGTGGAGGCGAAACCGGAGACCGTCTTCTATGCCGAGCAGTCGGAGCAGATGGCTCGCTTCCTGAGGATTCTCGGTTTGAGCCTGAGTGCAGTGTTCTCCATAGGCGCCATTATTGGCGCGGTGATCACCATGTATGGCGCGGTTGCCAGCCGGACCCGCGAAATCGGCACCCTGCGCGCGCTGGGTTTCAGGAGGGTCAGCATTCTGGGGGCTTTCATCGCGGAATCGCTGTTTCTTGGGCTGATCGGCGGCGGTGTCGGTCTGCTGCTGGCTTCGGCCATGCAGTTTCTGAGCATTTCCACCCTGAATTGGCAAACCTTCGCGGAGCTTGCCTTTACCTTTACCCTGACGCCGGCGATCATCCTGCAATCGCTGGGTTTTGCCGTGGTCATGGGGTTTCTAGGCGGGGTGCTGCCTGCTGCGCGCGCGGCGCGCCTGCAGATCGTCGAGGCGTTGAGATCGGCTTAGCTCGTTCGTTGCGGCGGGTTTTTGAGCCTGGGGTCAGGGCGTCGGGGAATTCGAGGATGCGCAGCGCGCCTTGAATTCGAACAGCTGCTTGCGGGCGTCCACGAGATGCTGCCGCCAGTGATCGCGGTAACCCTCGGCCCAGAACCGGATGGCGGCCTTCGCCCCTCGCTTGCCTCTCTCGAGGAGAACCAGACCGCACTTGAGTTCGAAATAGATATCGGCGAAATCGTCGGCCAGGCTGCCGGTCATGTAGCCATCGCCGGCATGCAAGTCGGCTTCCGACCAGTAATCGTCCTCATCGCGCAAGAAGGTTTTCAGCCGAAAGTACAGTTCGAAGCGTTTTTCCAGATCGGCCAGGCCCACATGGCGCGAGGGCGGGGAAGGCGTCTGCAACTGGACAATCGCGGATTCCAGGCGCAGCAGGGCGTCGCCGATCTGTTCAAGCCATTCAGTGCGGTCATGGCTTTCATGCTGTTCGACCAGGCCGCAGAATGCTTGGGCGGCTCCGATGAACGGGTGCTCCTGGTTGTGATCATTCATTCAGCACTGGACTTTTCGGCCTGGAAAAAGGTATCGCTAAGTCTAGTTGATCCCCGCGCCTTGAGGTTGTAAAGCTGGTGTTACTGTTTGTGTATCTTCCGTGCAATCGAGGAGCGTTCAGTTTGTCATGAAAAACCCACCGCCTGTCGTGCTTTGCCTTTCCGGTCATGATCCCAGTGGCGGCGCGGGCATTCAAGCCGATATCGAAACCCTGTCGCGGCTGGGGAATTACCCCTGCACGGTGATCACGGCTATGACGGTTCAGGATACCCGCAACGTTCGGTCTGTTCTGCCCCAGCGAGAAGAGGATTTCCTCGCCCAGGCCCGTCTGCTGATCGACGACCTGCCGGTCGCCGCGGTCAAGATCGGTTTGTTGGGCAGTTCCGCCATTGCTAGGGCGGTCTGGGAAATCCTGCGCGAGCTGCGGGGCGTACCCGTGGTGCTCGATCCGATTCTGGCCGCTGGTGGCGGTACGGAGGTAGCCCGCGAGGATTTAATCGAAACGCTCAAATCCCAACTGCTGCCATTGACCACCGTGCTGACGCCCAACACGATGGAGGCCAGGCGATTGGCGGGCGGCCGGGAAAATCTGGACGAGTGCGCGGATGAGCTGTTGAGGCTCGGTTGTGACCATGTGCTGATCACAGGCACCCATGATTCGAGCGAGGCGGTAATCAATCGCTGGTACGGTCCGGATGGCATGCGCGCCTTTGGCTGGGAACGGCTGCCGCACAGCTATCACGGCTCGGGTTGTACGCTGGCGTCGGCGCTGGCGGGCTTTCTGGCGCTGGGACTGGGTATGGAAGCGGCGGTGCACAAAGCTCAAAAGTTCACCTGGCTGACACTTGATTCAGGGTTTGCTCTGGGGAAGGGGCAGTACCTGCCGAATCGCCTCTCGGCCGGGGAACACTGCGGCTGCGGGCCGGAATGAGGCGTCTGTGCGCGGAACGGCGGGGCCTTGTCAAGGCCCGCATGTCTCCATGTATTCGATCCGCAGCTGCACGCTACGATTGTCGCGGAATTCGTTTACGTCGAGCCGGTAGGCGGCCTTCAGTCGCCGATAGCCCAGCCAGTTTTCCGGCCGGTCGACGGAAAAGGCGATGGCGTCGATCATGCGGGCCTGACCGGGCGTTTTCAGCACCAGTTTGAGATGCCGGGCCCCGACCACGCGGCTTTGGACGACTTCGAAGTCGCCGTCGAACAACGGTTCCGGAAAGCCCTGCCCCCAGGGGCCGGCCTGTTGCAGAAGCTCCGCACTTTCCAGTCGCAGCTCGTGGGCGGTCAATTCGCCGTCGGAGTGAAGGGCGTGATCGAGGTCGACGCCTTCCAGATGCTTGGCGACCTCGGTTTCGAAGATTTCCGCGAAGCGCTTGAAATCCTGGGCTTTCAGGCCGAGACCGGCGGCGAGTGCGTGGCCGCCGAAGCGGCTCAACAGTTGTGGATGTCGGGCGGCAATGTCGCTGAGCAC
>DATIXD010000111.1:0-4532 GCA_035518875.1 Methylococcaceae bacterium
CAGGAGGAAAGCGGAGGGAGAGTTGAGTCGAATGATGCATGGGCGACCTCGTTTGGCTTCTTCCGAAGCGCTATTGGACTAATAGTCATTATATCAATGACTTAAACGAGGATCACCGTCTTTTATGAATAATCCGGGTTAAGTACTCAACGGGAAATATGTTTTGTCATATTCACGATGCGCTCGTCATCCCGGCAGGGCTGCCGGAATCCAGAAATCATGGATGGTTACCTAGGTTCACCTCCATGTGTCCTGGACGCCGACAATCCCTACCGGCAGGACGAATGACAAACGAACTTCATGCGAAACACTTAGCTTGTAAGTTGAGGCGAAGCTGTAACCGACGAACTTGCGCAGCCAGGGAGGGGGCATGTACTCATCCCCACCGCGACAATCCGGGTAAATCGTGGGCATGGAATGCACGCCCACTCTACTCGACTGTTAAATTCAACCGCTGGAGTTTTATCTACAACCCCAGTCACAGAGTTCGGCATTGGTGGATACAGGAGGTACGAAATGAAGCTCTCTCCTATTGGTATTCGGTCATTTTGGCTAATGCGCTCAACTGTGCGGCATAGCCGGAAATCCCCGGCTGTTTGGGGCGAAGTACTCACTCCACGAAATGACAGCTTCACCGACTCTGTGTCATGCTTTTCCCGGCGTTGGGGCAATCTGCCTTGTCGCTCCGGCCTTCCATCGCGCATTCTTAGCAAACTGCCAAACCGAGGATAGAACCATGGATTTTCGTTCGTTAGTCGACCTTTTGCTGCAATCCGGCCAGGAACTCGCCCAAAAAGGCCGGGCCATGGCCGAACAGAAATTGGAGTTGCCGCCGGAGGGACCGGAACGGGAAGCTATGCTGAATAGCCTTGGGAAGGGCGCCGCTGCCGGCGGGATCTTGGCGCTCCTGCTCGGCACCAGCCTGGGCCGCAAGATCACGGGGCCGGCGCTGAAACTGGGAACCCTCGCGGCTGTCGGGGCCGTCGCCTACCAGGCTTTACAGAAGTGGCGGGGGCAAGCCGGCGGGGCCGGTTCCTCCGTCGACCAGTTGTCCGGCCCGGCGGCTGCGGCGCGCAGCCTGGCCCTTCTGAAGGCGATGGTGGCCGCGGAGATCTACCTGACCTCGCTCCTGATGATCGACGACGAGAGCAAGCCGGAGCGCGCCTATCTTGACAACCTAGCCAAGGAACTCAAGCTGACCCCGGAACTGGTGGTTGCAATCGAATCCCAGGCCAAATCCTGATTTCGGTCGCCTTCGAAAAAGCGACGGCCGGTTCCCTGCCATGCGTCCGGTGATCGAGTGCGGGTCGGTCGACTCCGAAAATCGGGTCCAATCGTTTTTCGGGTCCGGACAAGGCACTACACTGCCTTCGGCGGCACCGGCAAAATGGCTTTTTGTTTGCGGCGCTTGACTGACATCATGATGGGGTGGATCCGCGGTCAACGTGCTCCGATCCAGTCGATAGGGGGTCAATGCGTCCGCTGGGTCCTGCTGACCTACCTGCTTTCCGGCGGCTGGATACCTCAGACACATGCGGAGGCCTGGGGAGGCTATGGGCGAAGCCTCCCCAGCCCGCGCTACGAGCAGGACGACGGCGCTCGCACCGACTACCGGTTCGGGGTCAAGAAAGCCTTCACGCCTTACCAGGATCCGCCGTTGGCCGAAGCCGCATCGCTGCCAAACCCACTGCTCGAACCCCGCTTCGAAAGCTATCGCCTGATCGTCATCGTCAACAAGAAGACTGATCCATTCTGGGGTCGCGCTCAGACCCTGCGGGTCTACAAGCGGGGCCTGGGCCTCATTTACTACTGGCTTATTTCGACCGGCGCCCGGGACTTCGAAACGCCCTCGGGCTATTACCTCCCGCAGGGCTTTTCATCGCGGCATTGGTCCGGCCCCTACGATGCCCCGATGCTCTGGGCCGTGTTCTTCCATTCGGGCATCTCGCTGCACTCCTCGTTGGACCGGGACGCGTTGCGCAACATGGGGCGGGCGGCCGCCTCCCACGGCTGCGTGCGCATCGAGGATCACCGCGCCGAGGAGTTGTATCATCGGATCGGCCATAGCGGATTTGGACTGGTCGACCAGCTCGATCGCCAGACAGGCGCTCCGATGATGAAGGGGGAGCAGCGGCGCAAAGTCGAAGCTTACAAGACCCTGATCATCGTCGCCCCCTCCCGGCGGTGGACCGAAACATCCCCGGCACGTCAGGCGACGACACCGGCGGTGGCCGCGAAGGGCCTCACTAAACCCACCCGAACGATGCCCGCCACACGCTTGGTTCTCCCGGCCGGGCCGCCGAAAACCGGACAGCCCAAGCTCACGCCGAAAGCCAGGGACGCGCAGAAAACAACGGCGGCAATGCGTGCATCCTCGGCGCCAAAGGCCGGCGAGACCCAAGCGTCGACCCGAGATGGCAAATCCGTGAAACCAGCGCCGACCCGATACCGACAAGAAAAAACATCCGCCCACCTCGGACCCATCCAGCAGCGGTAAGAACGACAAGCCCCATGGAGAGGCGCGATAAACAGCGCTATATTTGGCCCTGAAAAGGGCGTTGTTGCATGAATCAGCCGAAGCACGAATTTATTCTCTCGCGCTGGGTTTACTCGGCTCTCTGGGAGTCCGGCGTGCGCAACTGAGTCATGCGGTATAGGGCAGCACAGCTCAGTTTGGCTTCCGTCTGTTGATTGGACAGATTTCGGGTGTGCAGACGCCGCCCGATGATCGGTTTGTAACGATAGAGGCCGAGGCCCATTTCACCATCAGCATGACGACGGAGAAGAACGGCATTTGCGGGTCGACCACAATGACCTTGCGGGGTTCGTCGGACTGGTTCATGGTCATCTCCAGCCGTGTGTAGTTTGGCGCGAACGTCGTGTGATTATCGACGCTAGCGAGGCCGGGGCTGGAAGAGGGGGCTTGTGCTCGAAACGGTCACCGGTCGGTTCAGCGCCTGAATCTCGCCGGAGATCATGCTGTACAGTTCATCGGTCCATTCTGGCATTCCGTCGGCGCCCGGTTCGAGCGGTTGCAGGCGGGGATCGTGCGGCGCGATCACGACTTTCACGTTCTCCATACCCACCTGTGCGACCAAGACGAATAACTCGTCAATGGCGTCATCGCCCATGGCCAGACAGCCAATGGAGACAGCCTTGCCGTGGATGAAGATATCCGAGCCGGGATTGTCGCGGCCTTCCAACGCCGCATGAAACTGGTCGAACTCGTTCGGGTAATTCAGTTTCATCGACAAGTGAAAGTTGCTGTTGGGGTTCAGGCCCACAATCCGGTAGACGCCTTCAGGCACCTGGCGGTCACCTTGGCGCAGTTTAGGACCTGCCGTACCGCTGGCGGCGAGGATGTCGTAGTTGCGGATGAGCCGGTATGCACGTTCGTCGCGCGCCCATAATTCGAGCTTCCTTTCCGCCTTCAGGGCAACCAGGGTTATTTCAAGCGGCGGATAAGCCACCTTGGCTTGTGCGAAATAAGGCTTGAGCTGATTGACCGCATATGGGCCGAAGTCCTGCAGCACATCCTCGACGGTGCGTTGATCGGGTTCTCGGGGCGGTAAAGGCAAGGCCATGGCGCGTTGAATGGGTTTTGTGTACGTGGGGGCAGGTTGAGTGGCCGAACGTTTACTATAGGGATTGGGGTGACGCACGGCACAGGCGGCCAGCAAGCTCGCCAGCAAGATCGGTACTAGGCTCAGGGTACGTCGGCTCATTTGGCGTGGGCCATGGGTAACTCGCTCCACCAAGTGGTGTAGCGTGGCGAGGGATAATCGGTGCGGACTTTCCGGGCGTGCCGATGGCCTTCCGCAGCGAGGCGGAGGGTTCCCCGTCCCATCTTGCGATTGATCTGGTCGAGGGTTTGCATCAGAAGTGTCGACTGACCCGAACCCCGTTGCAAACGGTTGGCCAAACAAATCGAACTGGGTCGCTCGGGAATCTCTCAGCTCCATGAGCATCACCCCGGCCTTTTGGCAGCGGTATCCGGGTTTGTGGATTTTCGTAAAATGGGTATGCACTTTACTCCTCCTCCCCAGTCTATATCTTGTGGGCATCTTGAGGCTTGCCGCCTACGAGGGCTCGATAAGGAACGGGATCACTGGTTACCGCGTTTTGCATTAAGCAGTAGAAAAACAAACCTTGCGCTCGTGAGATGCGCCGATTGAAGCGAAACGTGAATTCGTCCAGGTAATAATCCAAGTGAGCAGGACGTGTCGCGCCTTGACGTGTACCCAGCCACCATCGGTCGAGAAGCGACGCGACCAAATGAGCTCGCGGCATCACGACATGAGCGAGATCGCCGGCAGCTGACATGTTCGTAATCACGTGCGTATAGCCCAAACTCTCGATGCCAGTGTACCCCACCCAGTCGTCCGTATGAACTCAACCATGGCTTCGCGTTTGCCCCGCAGCGTCGGCATTGGAAGCCTTGCGGCCAGTGAAGCTTGCATATGTAGTCATAGCACGGCTGCTTACTGGCAAACCAAGACTCGAACTCCTGAAAGGTTCGCGGGTATTCAGTG
>DATIXD010000112.1:0-4452 GCA_035518875.1 Methylococcaceae bacterium
TGGCTGAGGTTCGGATCGCTTGCCTGGCTTAAGAAGTTGCGGGTGAACCCGAATTCGGTTCGGCCGAGAGCTCCGAAAGTAACCGAAGTCTCATAGAAGTTGCCAATCACGTTGCCGGCATCAAGGAAGTGAAATCCGACAAAGGGACGGCTGAAGCCTTTGGCGGGCGAACCAACCGTATATGCCAGCGGCGTGACGAACACGCCGGTTTCGCCTTCCCATCCGATATTCTGTGCCTTCGTCGTCATGGGTGCGGTCAGCGCCAGCAGAACAGCGAACGCGATGCACCCCATTGCTTTTTTCCACAGTTTCATTTCGATATCTCCAGTTCGATTCAGATGTGCGATCTACTGTGACCCTGGCCGGGCAAAATGCACGCGGAATTCCAGGCCGTCGACGTGATAAGAGTTTGCAGATCCTGTTTGCTTCGCTCCTATTTGATCTATGAATTGGTCGTGGGGGACGCTGCCTTGCGGATCGCAGAAACGTAAAGCCGTGTGGTTGCCTGGGGCTCGGTGTTTTCAGATTTGCCGAAAGCGATGGGCGAACAAATGGGAACCGGCGACAACCGGAGACGCCCTCAGCACCTGCCCCCCCATCTGTCACGTGCCATCGGCACATGCCAACACCACTTCATACCATAAGGAAATTTCAGGTAAAACGGTCTGTTTATATGGATACTCGCTTGCTAATCTTTAAGGCATGGCATCCGCAACGCTGTTGCTCATTGCGCCTTGCACACTTCTAGCCGGAGCCGTGTTGCAGCTTCTGCTGGCTCACGTGCTTCCTTCCCGAGGCAAAGGCGCCCTAGCGCTCCTATGTTGCGTGCCGGCCCTGGTTTCGGTCATCTACACCATCCCCGAGGTGATGGGCGGACGAGCGATCGACCTGACGCTCTTGCCATGGGATGGGCCGCTGGCGCTGGCGCTCCACGTGGACGCCCTGAGCGTTCTATTTGCGTTCATGGGGACCCTGATAGGCGGAATCGTCTTGCTCTACTCGATTGGCTACATGGCCAAGGACGCCGCCGCCACCCGCTTTTACGCCATCATGATGGTCTTTATCGGGGGCTTTGTGGGACTGGTTTACAGCGCTAACCTCTTTCTTTTCTATTTGTTTTGGGAGGTCGTCGGCCTGTGCTCGTTCGGCCTGGTCGGCTTCTGGTACAAGAACCCCGAAGCTGTCCGCGGAGCGCGTAAGGTTCTGCTGATGACGCACCTCGCGGGTTACGGCCTGCTGGCGTCGATCGTCGTCATCTATCACCGCGCGGGAACCGCACTGTGGACAGACCCTGCCGTCGCGCATTCGTTTACCAGCGGACTCTTCCTACTCACCGTCGTTTCGCTGGTCGCCAAATCCGTTCAGTTCCCGTTGCACACTTGGATTCCAGAAGCGATGGCTGCACCGACGCCGGTCAGTGCGCTGCTGCACGCCGCCTGCTACGTGAAAGCGGGCGTTTACCTCGCTGCGCGGCTCTACAGCTTCGGCGTTATGCCAGGACACTGGACCGCAATCGTCGTCTGGATCGGCACGATCACGATGGTTGTAGGTGTCATGTACGCCATGGTGCAGACTGACTTGAAGCGAATGCTGGCATTCTCCACGGTCAGCCAGATTGGCTATATGATCACGGGCATCGGCATCGGCACACCGCTCGCCATCACCGCCGGACTGCTGCACTGCCTCAATCACGGCTTTTTCAAGGGCGGATTGTTCCTGTCGGCTGGCAGCGTGCAGCACGCGACCGGCACGCGCGACATGAATCAACTTGGCGGCATCGCCGGCCGAATGCCGCGTACGACAATGGCGTGGATGATCAACGCCGGAAGCATGATGGGAATTCCGCTGATGAGCGGTTTTGCCAGCAAGTGGCTGCTCTACACAGCAGCATTAGAGGCAGGATGGGTCGTACCAGCGCTAGCCGCGTGGATCGCCAGTCTCGGCACGGTGTTCGCGTTCGTGAAGGCGACCGATGAGGTGTTTCTCGGGCCGACAAACGAGACGACCGAAAAGGCGCACGAAGCGCCAGCGAGCATGCAGCTCGGTCTCGGGCTGACTGCGGCCGGCAGTCTCGTCCTCGGCGTAGCGCCGCAACTTGCGGTGCGCTACTTCCTGAATCCGATACTTGCAACGTTGGGCTTCGGCACGGGCGTTCAGGTCTCCTGGTTTGGCATGACCGCCAGCGCCGGCAGTTGGTTCACCACTTGGGGTCTGATTCTGGCTGCCGTTTCTCTGATCTTTGGCCTCATTGTTTATGCCATGGCCGGCTTTGGACGTCAGGTGACTGTGACCAGCGGCGCTGCACTGGTCGGAGCAGGCGGCAGCGGCGTGTTTACCGGTGGCGAGCCTCTGGCCGGTGATGGACGTCTTGGCGCTCACGACTTTTCTGAGCTGTTCTCTCACAACTGGGCCGGGTTCTTCCACTGGGCGAACGTGGATCAGTATTACCTCGCCGCGTGGGAAAGGCTGCGGGACATCTCGTCTGCGATCGGACGCGTTCTTTCGCTGTTCATGAAGCAGACAGCGCTCTGGACGGTGGTCTTCGCTGCCGCTGTTTTCGGCGGTGTTCGATACCTGTCGCCGGTAGTTACTCCGACGGCAGCAAGCGGTACGGAACACATCTCGCACCTGCTAATCGGGGCCTGCGCTGTCTCAGGTGTTGCGTTGCTGCTGGCAACGTCCGCAATCAAAACGTGGCGGCGCTTCTCCGCACTGATGGCGCTCTCGGTCGTTGCGAGTGTCACGGGCTTGCTGACGCCCAATGCGCCGGCACGTACTGGGCTGCTTGAATTAGGCGCGCTATTCGCGGTCCTGCTCGTGTGGCAGGCAGCATCCGGCACGTCCGCTAAGTTCACCTACTTGGCGGTCGTGGTGATTTCCGCCCTAACGCTCGTGGGCAGCGACATTGCAGTCGCAAAAGGCGACGCCAACACAGCCCGCGCGCTGTTGATCACCAGCGCCTTCGTGAAGCTCGCCGCTGTTCCGCTCTTCATCTGGGTGTTGAAGCTTGCCGACGAACTGCCCGCACCGGTGTTGGGTCTCATCATCGCCGTAGTAGATATCGCGGCGTTCACAGAGCTGACGGCGCAGGTGCGACTGATGCCGTGGCTGGCAACACCGGCCAACTTCTGGATCGGCATTGCCGCTGCGTCCGCATTGGTCAGCGGACTACTGATGCTTTCGCAGCGCGGTCTGAAGCGCATCCTTGTGCTCTCGACCGTTGAGGACATCGGGTTCCTGTTGCTCGGTCTGACATCGGTGCGGGCGCTGGGATTCAACGGAGCCTTGCTCGGTGCTGTCGCCCACTCGCTCGCCAAGGCGTTGCTTTTCATCTGCCTGAGTTCGCCGGAAGGCGATGGCGGGCTCAACGAGGACAGCACAGGTCTCACCTCGCGGTATCCCGTTAGTGGCTTTGGCTTCGTGTTCGGGATGCTGACTGTTCTCGGTGTTCCGCCGACAATTGGCTACCTCGGGCGCTGGAGATTGTACGAGGTTGCCGCGACGACCAGTCCGTGGACCCTGGCCACGTTTGCCATTGGCTCCGCGTTGGCATTGATTGCCTACGTGCTCGCGCTAACGCGCTTCTGGTGGGGCCCCCCGCAGAAGGATGCGCCAACCGCGCATGAACCTTTGGCCTTGAAATTGACAATCGCCGTGCTGGTAATCCTGATTGTCGCTTGCGGCTTCTGGCCAAGCCTGCTACAGAGCTCTCTTGGGGGTATGTAATGAGTCTTTGGAAGAAACTTCTGTGCCTGGGCCGCAGAAAGAGCCCATGGCTGTTCCACATGAACTCCGGCAGTTGCAACGGCTGCGATATCGAGTTGATTGCCGCACTAACCCCACGTTACGACGCCGAACAATTGGGTGTGAAGCTCGAGCCCAGCCCTCGGCACGCCGACATCATCTGCGTCTCCGGACCAGTCACGCATACCGCGGTGGGAGCGCTGAAGACTGTGTATGGACAGGTGCCTAATCCAAAAGCTGTGGTGGCAATCGGCTCCTGCCCGGCTTCCACCAATGTCTTCATCGATTCGCGTGTTCTTGCCGGACCTCTCGACAAGCACATTCCCGTGGACGTTTACGTTCCTGGCTGTCCGCCGCGCCCCGACGCGATTCTGCAAGGCGTGGCGAAGGCCGCTCAGATCCTGGCCGAGCACGCAGAGGCGAAGAACCTTGCAGGAGTGAACGTGACCCATGCGCAGCAAGCTAGCGGTACAGCGGAGGTGAAGGCGTAATGAACCTGAGCACGATTCTCTCCCGATTCCTTGTCTTCCCCGGCCTTCTGTTTGCAGTGCCGGCAGCGTGGTTCTACTTGTGGGTGGAACGTAAGGCCATGGCCAGGATGCAGCAACGCATCGGCCCTCCGTTCATGCAGCCGTTCTTTGATTTTCTGAAATTGATGGGCAAGGAAGTACCGGCGCGGCCTGGCTTCAGTGGCTTTCTGATGAGGAC
>DATIXD010000113.1:0-6896 GCA_035518875.1 Methylococcaceae bacterium
CGACATGCATACCCATATCGGCGGCGGCAAGGTCACCATCGCCCGCAACCTGCTGCCGGAAGACCATCGCGGCGATCCGGTGGAACGCCAGGGCCTGATGCGCGCCGGCTGCGGCCATGCCGTGCCGTCTACCTTGACAACCGGCTATCGCTACGCCGAAATGGGCTACACGGCGGGCTTCGAACCCGCCGTGCTGCCGATCAACGCCCGCCAGGCGCACATGGAAATGGCCGACGTGCCGCTGTTGGATGTGGGCGGTTACGTCATGCTGGGCAGCGACGACTATTTCCTGCGCATGCTGGCCGCCGGCAAGAACCAGGAGGAAATCAACCAGTACGTGGCCTGGACTATCCATTCCGCCCAAGCCATCGGCATCAAGGTGGTCAATCCCGGCGGCATCAGCGCCTTCAAATTCAACCAGCGCAGCTTGGATCTGGACGAGCAGCATGTCCATTATGGCGTCACTCCGCGCAAGGTGTTGCAGACCCTGGCCCGCGCCGTGCATGAGCTCGGCGTACCGCATCCGTTGCATGTGCACGGCTGCAATCTGGGCGTGCCCGGCAACGTCGACACCACGCTGAACACGATCGCGGGTATAGAGGGCCTGCCGATGCACCTCACCCACATTCAGTTCCACAGTTACGGTACCGAGGGCGACCGCAAGTTCTCATCCGGCGCCGCGCAGATCGCCGAGTCCTTCAATCGGAACAAGAACATCACCATAGACGTCGGCCAGATCCTGTTCGGCCAGACCGTCACCGCTTCCGGCGATTCCCAGCGCCAGTTCGCCAATTCCAGTCACGCCTACGGCGGCAAATGGGTGTGCATGGACATCGAATGCGACGCCGGCTGCGGTGTGGTGCCGTTCAAATACAAGGACCAGAATTTCGTCAACGCTCTGCAATGGGCCATCGGCCTGGAAATCTTCCTGTTGGCCGAAGATCCATGGCGCATATTCCTGACCACTGACCATCCCAACGGCGCGCCCTTCACCAGCTATCCGCATCTCATCAAGTTGTTGATGAACAAGAGCTTCCGCAACGACATGCTCGCCGCTATCAACCCCGAGGCGGCGGCATTGAGCACCCTGGGCTCGATCGATCGGGAATACTCGCTGTATGAAATCGCCATTCTGACTCGCGCCGGCGCGGCGAAACTGCTGGGTTTGAGCGATCGCGGCCATCTGGGTGTGGGTGCGGGCGCCGACATCACCGTCTACACCGAGGGAGACGACATGGAAAAGATGTTCGCAAAGCCCGACTACGTGTTCAAAGACGGCGAGCTGGTGGTCAAGCACGGCGAGGTGGTTAAGATCGTCTGGGGCAATGTCCATACCGTCAAGCCGGAATTCGACCGCGCTCACGTGGAAAAGGACCTGCGCGATTACTTCAATCGTTTCCTCACCATGAAGCTCGACAACTTCATCATCCGCGATGAGGAGATCGAGGGCGACGGCAGAGCCAAACTGCTCGTCCATTCTTGCCGACAGGGAGGCAACGCATGATCATTAACGGCGTTCAAATCGATGATACCTTCGCCGAGGCCTTCCCGATGAGGGCCACGCGGGTCATCGTCACCGCTCAGAACCTGAAGTGGGCTTATCACGCGGCGAACGCCATGACCGGCTTCGCCACTTCGGTCATCGCCTGCGGCTGCGAAGCCGGCATCGAACGCGAGTTGGCCCCTTCTGAAACTCCCGACGGTCGTCCCGGCGTTGCCGCCATGATTTTCGCCATGGGCGGCAAGGGCCTGGCCAAGCAACTGGAAACCCGCGCCGGGCAATGTGTGCTGACCTCGCCTACCTCCGCCCTGTTTGCGGGCATCCATGAAGGCGAAAAGATCGCCTTGGGCAAGAACCTGCGCTATTTCGGCGACGGCTTCCAGATTTCCAAGCGAATCAACGGCAAACGCTATTGGCGCGTGCCGGTGATGGACGGCGAGTTTCTCACCGAGGAAACCACCGGTATGGTCAAAGCCATCGGCGGCGGAAATTTCCTAATTTTGGCCGAGTCCCAACCGCAAGCCCTGGCCGCGTGCGAAGCGGCCATCGAAGCGATGAAGAAGATTTCCAACGTCATCATGCCATTCCCCGGCGGCGCGGTGCGTTCCGGCTCCAAGGTCGGTTCCAAGTATAAGGCGCTGAACGCCTCCACCAACGATGCCTTCTGCCCTACCCTGAAAGGTCAGACCAAGACCGACCTGTCGCCCGAAATCGAGTCGGTGATGGAAATCGTCATCGACGGACTGACCGAAGAGGACATCAACAAAGCCATGCGGGCAGGCATACAGGCGGCCTGCGGCCTGGGCGCGGCTCAAGGCATCCGCCGAATCAGCGCCGGCAACTACGGCGGCAAGCTGGGGCCCTTTCTGTTCCATCTGCGCAAGATTATGGAGTAGGGTGCGCCATGCGCACCTAAAAACAGCTGATTTGGTGCGCACGGCGCACCCTACGACAGGGGATTTCGAATGACCGCACTCACCTTCACCCTTAAAACCGTTCTGCGACAGCGCGTCGATTGTGCACCGTTGACGCCTGACAGGCTGGCCGGAAAATCCGGCGCGGAGATCGGTGCAATCGAGTTGCAATCCGGCAACCGCAAGCTGCGTGCCGATCAGGTCTTCGTCATTTCGGGCGGTGACGGCGCGGACATCGTATTCGCCAAAGCCACCGCAAAGCTGGACTTCATAGGCAAAGCCATGAGTTCCGGCCGTATCGCTATCGAAGGTGATGCCGGCGCATACACGGGGATGCAGATGAAAGGCGGCGTCTTGAGCACCAGCGGTAGCGTGGGCGCCTACGCCGGATGCGAAATGAAAAGCGGCGAGCTCCACATTGGCGGCGACGCCGGCGACTATCTCGGCGCGGCACTCCCCGGCGACAAGAAAGGCATGCAAGGGGGTGTGGTCATTGTCAGGGGCAACGCGGGCGATCGCGTGGGCGACCACATGCGCCGCGGCGCGATTCTGATCGAAGGCAACGCCGGCGCTTACCTCGGTGCGCGCATGACGGCGGGTACCATCGGCGTCCTCGGACAAGTTGGCGATTATCCCGGTTACGCCATGAAGCGCGGGACATTGCTGTTGATGCGTGCGCCGGAAAACATCTCCGCCACCTTCAATGATTGCGGAACGCATGCTTTAGGCTTCCTGCCGCTCTTGTTGAAAGGCTTTCAGGGTTATAAGACGCAGTTCGGCGCATTGGCCGACCGGGTCGGGCGTGTGCGCCGTTATGCCGGCGATATGGCTGGGTTGGGGAAAGGGGAGATTTTGATCGTCATTTAGGAGGGCATTCCGGAAGTCGGGTGGTTCACCGTGTCCGGCTAACGAGCCCGTCGCCCCGAACCGAACAAACCGAGTCGCTTGTCATCGGCTCTGGGAATCCCGGGTGATCCGCTCGTTGGCAAATAGGTCTCTCTGACAGGAATGTCAGGCCTAAACCTCGGTTGTTTGTCGCCACGGGCAATAAGGCCTTACAGCGAGACGGCCAGCTGGCTACCGCAGACTTCGACAGTCCTGCCGGCGACCGCCTGGATTTTTTTCGCGCAAGCGCGAGCTTGTCCCGCATCGCTGAAGAAGCCGGTAATCACGCCAGCGGTTTCGTAGATGTAACCGTTGAAAGAACGGATCAAGGTGATGATCAAGGTGTTCATGGCGCATCTCCTCTCTCGATTGGACCGTCTGTAGAGCCAGTCCGAAATGCTCTTTGCTAATTATTAAGCACGCCTCATGCCAGTATTTGCTTGTATCTGATTACGCGGTTGTTTCTTGTAAGGATATAAAGTGTTCGGCCGGAATCCGAAAAACTGTAAAGTTTTTTGACACTATTTGGGACAAGAACTGGTCGACACCGTAAAGTTTTTCGACACTGCTTGAGTAGAGTGTTTGATGGATAGAGGGTTGCGCCGCGTGCTCTGAAGATTTTAGAGTGGGGTTTCAAAGGGCTTTTGGCCCTTTTTCATCATCACCTTTGCCCGAAAAATAGCCGCCAGAAGCGCACCCATCAGGACGGACGAGATATCCATTCCAAGCCCCAGCCAAAGCCCATGATTTTGGAAGAGCCCGCCCAGCAAGGGACGCAGCACCAGATACATCCAAATCGAAAAGCCGGCGTAATACACAATGACGCCGCCTATAACCCATTGCAGGGAGGGGAGGTTGAGCTTTTGGGCCGTTTGATGAAACCACACCGCGATCAATAAAATGGCGATAGCCCCGATCATGATTCTCTCCGTACAGATTGGCCATCAGCAAAAAATAAGCCACGGCCGAAAAAAGTTCCTGCTGTGACTGCCGGCGAGCGGCGAAATTCCGCCGCTGTCAATGACGAATTGTCGACGCTGTTCCCTCAATCGCGTGGGCGACAGACGCTAACGAGGGAAACACCGCCAGCGCGAGCGACGTTAATCGCGCAGGCACAGCAGACCCGCTCCCCACCAAGACGGGGAGGCATTCCGCTTTGCGGGCCGCAAGCAGGCCGGCTTCCGAATCTTCAAGAATCAGGCAGCGCGCAGGAGATGCGCCTAGCCGTCTGGCCGCTTCGAGAAACAGATCCGGCGCCGGCTTGCCCGTGGCCACCTGATCGCGGGTGACTACCAAGGGGAAACACTCGGTCACACCGCCAAGATGCAGGCATTCCCGAGCATAAGGCCCGTCGCTATTCGTCGCCAGGGCATAAGGAATGCGATCGCGCTTCAGAACCTCCAGCAACTTGTCCAATCCCGTCATTTTGGCAATGCCATGCAATGCCAAGTACGCTCGCCAATACTTCGTAGCCAGTTCGTTAAAGCACGTGCGGTCAAATCCGCTTCCGATTTTCTCTCTGAGCGCTCGCGCCACGTCGTCGGCATGACGTCCGAACAGGCCGTGGCAAAATTCTTCGTCGATCGGCACTCCGAATTCTGCCGCCGCCTGTTTCCATGCGTGGACATAGCTGGGTTCGGTGTCCAGGACGACCCCGTCCATGTCGAAAATCACAGCTTCAAAATCTGGCAACGCGTTTTTTGCCAAGTATTGTGTTGTCAGCACAGGGAAGGCGTCCGTGATCAATTCGTCAATCCTCAATTCGCTTGCTGCTTGAGCATCACCTTGCTCCGGAAGAATGCCGCACAAGCCGCGCCGATCAGCGAACCGGAGACTTCGATCATGACCTCTGTCAGCATCGTGTGAATCTTGAAGCTCGTACCCATCAAGGGCCTCAAGATGCCGAAAGTCCAGCCGAACTTGGCGCCGTAATAGACGATGAGCGCCCCCACGATCCATTGCAAAGGATTGAGATTGAGTTTTATGGCTGTGTGATAAAACCAAACGCAGATCAGCACTGCGATAACGCCACCCACCATGTCAGATTCTCCTCTGAATGATCTTTGGTTTGAGGGATGGAAAATGTAACAAACAACGCTTGCTTTGCCTATGCGCGGCGCGCGGCCTTGCTTGCAAATCCCTCAATGATGTTTTAGCTTACCCTCATCCGAAAGGCTGGGGGTGCCCGGGCGTTCCGCCGGGCTGAGAGACACCCTTCGAACCTGATCCGGTTAATGCCGGCGTAGGGAAGGCCGTCCTGCCTGCGCCCCCTTTTTCCAACTGCTTCTTCCTCGGAGAAAGAGATGAGCGCGATTCCACAAGAGTTCCTGCACGAGGCGGTCACCGCCAAGAAGGCTTCCATCCAGCCGTTCGCGGCGTCCGAGAAAATTTACGTCCGGGGCAGCTGCCCGGACATTCGCGTGCCGATGCGCAAGGTCAGCCAGTCGGACACGCCTGCCAGCTTCGGCGCGGAAAAGAATTCGCCAGTCTATGTTTACGACACTTCCGGCCCTTACACCGATCCAGCGGTCAGCATTGACTTGCGTCAAGGGCTTCCGACTTTGCGCGAGGTCTGGATCGAAGCACGCGGTGACAGCGAACGCCTGGACGGTCCAAGCTCCGCCTACGGGCGCGAAAGACAGCACGATCCGAAGCTTGCGCACCTGCGTTTCGAACACATCAGGGCCCCACGTCGGGCCACGACGGGCGCGAATGTCACCCAGATGCACTATGCCAAGCAAGGCATCATCACGCCGGAAATGGAGTACATCGCCATCCGGGAAAACCAGAAACTGGATGCGATGCGAGAATTCTGCCGAAACCAGCACCCGGGGGAATCCTTCGGCGCAGCCATTCCCGCCCTCATCACCCCCGAGTTCGTGCGTAGCGAGGTAGCGCGCGGGCGGGCTATCATCCCGGCCAACATCAACCATCCGGAATCCGAACCGATGATCATCGGCCGCAATTTCCTGGTGAAGATCAACTGCAATCTGGGCAACTCGGCAGTCACCTCCTCCATCGACGAGGAAGTCGAGAAGATGCTATGGGCGATTCGCTGGGGCGGCGATACGGTGATGGACTTGTCCACCGGCAAGAACATCCACGAAACCCGCGAATGGATCATCCGCAATTCGCCCGTGCCCATCGGTACCGTGCCCATATATCAAGCGCTGGAAAAGGTCGACGGCAAGGCTGAGGACCTGACCTGGGAAATCTTCCGCGACACGCTGATCGAACAGGCCGAGCAGGGTGTCGATTACTTCACCATCCACGCCGGTGTGCGCCTTGCCTATATTCCGCTCACCGCCAGGCGTGTCACCGGCATCGTCTCGCGCGGCGGCTCTATAATGGCCAAATGGTGTTTGGCCCATCACAAGGAAAGCTTCCTCTATACCCACTTCGCGGACATATGCGAGATCATGAAGGCTTACGACGTGAGCTTCTCGCTGGGCGACGGCCTGCGCCCCGGCTCCATTGCCGATGCCAATGACGAAGCCCAGTTCGCCGAGCTGGAAACCCTAGGCGAATTGACCAAAATCGCCTGGAAACACGACGTACAAACCATGATCGAGGGCCCCGGCCATGTGCCCATGCAC
>DATIXD010000114.1:0-3997 GCA_035518875.1 Methylococcaceae bacterium
CGCGAGGTAGAGAAATTGATGGCGCCCGGGACCTCCGCTCTGTTCGTGTTGGACCACGAAGGCCACATGGACATGATACTGCATCGGATACGTGGACTCGGGGGAACGGTATTGAAGACCAACGTTGATGCGGAGCGGGCAAAATTGATTCAATCGACCTTGGCCGATGTTTCTGAAGCGGCAAGACGAGATACGTCGGACAATCCAACAACATAGGCACGTTAATAGTTTCCTTCGATTGAAATACACTTTGTACACCTAAGCGTAGGGGATCGAAATCGAAACCGGCCTGGACTGCAATCCGCGTAATTTTAGGACCACATTAACTTGCGGCCGGGGGCGAAATTGCTGATTTCACGCGATACAAGCGACGGGTGGCTGAGTCATGGATCCCGCATAGTTCATCTGGACTAGTCTGGTGGGAACCGTGCACCGGTTTTAGTCGATTTCCAACAAAGAGTATCCCGATCTTCCAGGGAGCGGCTGGGGATTGATGCGCTGAGCCAGGCTGCGAGCCCGCCATAAGCGCCTTGGCGCGGGGGCGGGCGGAGCCATCCACGCGCCTGGCTGATCGGAGATGGGCTCCTGGAAGAAGGCGATGCCGAAGAGAACGTAGACGCTCGATCTTCAGTGCAAGGGTTGCCTGCAGCTAGTGGATGCGGCGGAGCAGCGCCTCCGGGCCGAGATTGCCGGACAGCGGGTGGATATCCTGCGCCTGCAGGTGCGCCGCATCGCTCAACGGGTCAATTTGTTCGACAAGATTCTCATTCCCGAAGCGCAGAGGAACATCCAGCGCATCCGTATTTGCTTAGGCGATGCGGAACGATCCTCGGTTGTGATTGGGAAGCTTGCCAAGGGCAAGCAGGTGGAGTTGCGGGAATCCGGAACCGGTGAGAGTGCCCGATGAGCATCGTCAAACTTCAGAAAGTCACCTTTGCCGGCCTCCTGGAGGACAAGGAGCGCCTGCTCGACGGTGCAGACGGTGCCCTCGGTCGGTGCGACGCTCTGGCCTTCCTGAAAAGCTACTCGCAGCGTCGCCGGCAGGTACGCGATCCCGCCCGCTTCGATGCGGTTGATGTGGAACGCCAGGCACTGGAGGTCCGCCGCCGCCTGTAGGATCTGGAACAGGAGCGGGACTTCCTGATCCGGCGCATCCAGACGTTTCAGCCCTGGGGCGACTTCGTGTTCCCTCCGCGCGAACAACTGGACGGGCAGTGGCTGTGGTTCTACCCGGTGCCGCACGGAGAGATGCCCAAGGTCGAGGCGGCCAAGGAGATCTACGAGGTCGTCGCCCGTGACAACCGTTTTGCCTACGTGGTGGTGGTGGCCAAGGAGGAGCCGCCGCACATGTCGGTGCCCCGTGTGCACCTGGGCGCGAAGCCCCGCAAGGAACTGGAAAACCGGCTCGACGAGGTGGAGCTCGCCATTGAGGATGGTCAAGCCGAGCGGGCTTATCTGACCCGCTGGTACGAGCTGTTTCGCCGCAGCCTCAATCGCCTGGAAGACCGTGCCGAGCGGGCCAGAGTCGGTGGGCAGACCCGTGACCTGGAGCCGGTGTTCGGCCTCTTCGGCTGGGCGCCCACCGAATCCGTCGCCATGCTGACCGATTACGCCCGGCGGCACGGTCTTTATTTCAGCGCCGAGGCGCCGGGGCCGGACGATAAGCCGCCGACCCATCTCCGGAATCCCTTTTGGCTGTTCGCCGGCGAGGATCTGGTGAATTTCTACATGACGCCGGGCTACTGCACCTGGGACTCGTCCAGTGTCGTGTTCCTGTCCTTCGCACTGTTCTTCGGCATGATTCTGGCCGACGCCGGCTATGCCGCCACACTGGGCCTCTTGTTGCTGTTGTACTGGAAAAAGCTGGGCCAGTCCGAGTCAGGTCGGCGTTACCGTGATCTGGGCACCGCCCTAGTGGGATTCGGGCTGATCTGGGGCATGCTGATCGGCAGCTATTTTGGTTGGGAGCCCCACGAAGACTCTTTTCTTGGAACGCTGCACGCGCTCAATATGAACGACGCCAACACGATGATGGGCATTTCCATCGTCATCGGTGTGTCCACGTGATTCTCGCCAATCTGCTGGATGCCCGGCGCCGGGATCGGTGGCTCGAGGGTCTGGCTCCGGTAGGCTGGGCATTTGTCGTGGCCGGCGGGCTGGCTATGGGAGGCGGCAGTGCGTTGCACTTGGGCATGCTGAAGACGGGCGGGGGCGGCGCTATCGTGCTCGGTTTGATCATGGTCCTGCTGTTCAGCGAATCCTTCTCGCCCCCCTTGAAGCGCCTACTCGGGGGCTTGCACGGTGTCACGGAAGTCACCCGGGCCTTCGGCGACGTGCTGAGCTATCTCCGGTGGGCATGTATTACGCGGCTCAATACCCGGCCCGCGCGTACCCCTGTCAACGCTTCGCACATACCCTCGCGGGCGCGCACGCATGTCTGGCGGTACTGATTTGCGCGTCATAGACGCCCACATACCCTCGCGGGCGCGCACGCATGACTCGGGGCCGCCGTTGCTGGCTAAGCCTTCAACGTATGACTCTTTCATTCACAACATCTCGCCGGTTTGACCGGCGCACGGAGACCACCATGAGCAAGAGCACCACCACGAAGACAACTCAACTCTCGACCCCAGCAATCGACGATGAGCGCACGAGTCTCAGCGTCGAGGCACTCAAGACAGCCGTGACCGATCACTTGCGCTATTCCATCGGGTGCCCCGCGGCGGTCGCGAGCCCACACGATTACTACCGCGCGCTTGCGCTGGCGGTGCGCGACCGCATGCAGCAACGCTGGATCGACACCGCCCAGACCTGTTTCGAGCTTGCCAGCAAAGTGGCCTGCTATCTGTCGGCGGAATTCCTCATGGGCCCGCATCTCGGCAACAACCTGCTCAATCTCGACATCGAACAGGCGGCGCGTAGCGCATTGGCCGAACTCGGTCAGGATCTTGATGTGATCCTGGCCTGCGAGGAGGAGCCGGGGTTGGGCAACGGCGGTCTGGGACGATTAGCCGCCTGTTATCTCGACTCCCTGGCGACCTTGCAATGCCCCGCCATCGGCTATGGCATCCGCTACGAGTTCGGCATTTTCGATCAGGAAATCCGCGATGGCTGGCAGAACGAGATCACCGACAAGTGGCTGCGCTACGGCAATCCGTGGGAGATCGCCAAGCCCGACGTCGCCTATTACGTCAACTGGGGCGGCCACACCGAACATTACCGGGATGAGGCGGGCAGAGATCGGGTCCGCTGGGTACCGCACCGGGTGGTGAAAGGCGTCGCCTACGACACTCCAATCCAGGGCTACTGCGTCAATACCTGCAGCACCCTGCGGCTGTGGAGCGCCGTGGCCGTCGAGTCGTTCGATTTCCAGGCCTTCAATACCGGCGATTACTATCAGGCGGTCGAGGAAAAGCTCGTTTCCGAGACGGTGACCAAGGTGCTTTATCCCAACGACGAGCCGGAGATCGGCAAACGGCTGCGTCTGGCCCAGCAGTATTTCTTCGTCTCCTGTTCCTTGCAGGATATGCTGCGCCTGCTCGATCTGGCGGGGGAGCCGGTCGAGCGTTTCGCCCAACGCTTTGCCGTACAGCTCAACGATACGCACCCCTCCATCGGCGTCGCCGAACTGATGCGTCTTCTGGTGGACGAACGGCGACTCGATTGGGACGCCGCGTGGGCCATCACCGTGGAAACCTTCGGTTATACCAACCACACGCTGCTACCCGAGGCGCTGGAGACCTGGCCTTTGCCCATGTTCCGTGAGCTGCTGCCGCGACACCTGGAAATCATTTACGAAATCAACCGCCGTTTCCTCGATGAGGTGCGTGCGCGGTTCCCTGGCGACGAGGCACGTGTGGCGCGGATGTCGCTCATTGGCGAGGAGGGCGAAAAGCGCGTGCGGATGGCCCACCTTGCCACCGTTGGCAGCCACGCGATCAACGGCGTGGCGGCGCTGCACTCCGACCTGCTCAAAGCCAGCGTGCTCAAGGACTTC
>DATIXD010000115.1:0-3589 GCA_035518875.1 Methylococcaceae bacterium
GTCCATGGCACGCCGGTTTGCGTGCCGCTCTTGCGGCTTCGGCCATCATCTGGGTCGCCGGCGGATGTTCCACGAAAGCCAAGGGTGCGAAGCCGCAGGTCCAGGCCAGCCCCGCCGTGGTCGCGCAGCGACAACGCCCGCATGCGGACGCTACGAATGCGGAAGAGGTTCTACCGCTGGTTTACGAACAACTGCCGTTTACCGGCGCGGTCTGGGAATGGTTGGGCAATCTGACGCCCACCGAAACCATGAAAGTCACCCAGCCGGCCACGTACCTGCTGGAATTCAAGCCGGACGGTTGGTTCAACGTGCAAACCGACTGCAATCGCGGTGAAGGCATGTACGAAATCAGCGATCAGCGGATCGCCATGGCGGTGGTGAAATTGGCCGATGCGAGCTGTCCGCCGGGTTCTCATCACGAGCTTTATCTCAAGTCGCTGGAGTCGGCGGGTCGCTACCGCATGTCGGGCCAGAAGCTCTATTTCGACATGAAGGGCGAGGCCAAGACGATGGTTTTCTGGAGAAGAAAATAACCCGGACCCGGCCGGTCTCGGTCAACAAGGGTTTTTTGGCGCTAGAACGCCATCAGCCGCAGATCGAAACCCCGCTCGGCCAGCCACAGGAAGGCCACCCCCGCGATGCAGACCGAGCCCAATTTCAAAACCAGGGGCGAGTACAGTTCGTACCGGCTCAGGCCGTAAATCAAAGGCAGACTCACGCCGACGATGGCCAGTTGTCCCGCCTCCACGCCCAGGTTGAAACCCACCAGACCCAGCAGCCGCAGATTATCCGGCAGTCCCAGATCGAGCAATACGGCGGCGAAGCCGAGCCCATGGATCAGGCCGAAGGCGAAGGCCAGGGCTGCCCGGCGTCGCTGAAACATCGGGTAGAGATTGTTCAGGGCCGCGGCCGCCACCGAGGCGGCGATGGCGGATTCCACCCAGCGCGAGGGGAGTTCGACAAACCTGAGCACCGCCAGGCTGAGGGTGAGGGAATGGGCCAGGGTAAAAGCGGTGACGATCTTGAACACATCCCAGAACGCGCGGCGAAAACCGCAGGCCGCCCGCCATTCGCCCGCCTCCATGACCAGCGCCGCCGGCAGCAGCAGGCTGAGCAAGAACAGGATGTGATCGTAGCCGATCCAGATATGCCAGACGCCCTCATGTCCGAAGCCGAGGAACTCCCGCCAGGGATCGCGGGGCGCGCTTCGGGTCAGCTCGAAGCGCTTGGTATCTGGGCCGAAGATCGCGGTGTCGGTGCGCCCGTCGCGCTCCACGCGCAAGAGCCCGCGGTGCTGGGGATCCAGATCGAAAAACAGCTCGTAGACTATGGCCAAAGTTTGGGGTTCGCCCGAGCACGGAGCAAGAAAGCCGAGCACGGCATATTTGCCGTCGGTATGCTCGTCCACCAGCATATCATCGGCCCGCGCGGGGCAGTCCTTCCCGTCGGCGGCGATGTGCAGGCGAGTCAAGGCATAGGCGTTGATCGCGTCCTGCCGTGTACGCAATTCGCCCCAGGTGATTGCGCCGTCGTCGTTCGCATCGAGGCCGATAGCGTAATCCAGATCGCGCAGGGCGATGTCCCATCGGCCTTGCACCGAATCGCCCTCGACCTTCAAGCTCAAATAGCTGTCGCTGGGTTTGTGAGCCTGGGCGCAGGCAGCCCACAAGCCCAGGACAAGGCTCAACAGCAGCGCTTTCATCGGCTGTTCGCCATGATTCGATCGCCCAAACCCCGCAGCCGGACATCCTGCAATCGGGATTGCGCGATGAAATCCAGGACCGGCTGCGCCGAATCGTTACGTCCTGCCGCCAGTGCCGATTCCAGCAGAATCCGGGCGTCGCGCGGCTCGCGCTGCACGGCCCAGTTGGCTTTAGCAAGTTCCAGCGCTCGAATCGGTTCGTTCAACAAATGCAGGGTGAATCGCGCCTCATCGCCCTGATGGGTCGTATCGCCCCGCAGCCGGCTGGCGGCGAAGCGTGCCTTCAGCGCATCCACATGAGCCGACAGCGCCGGCGATCCTAAGCGCTGCTCGGCCAGTGTCAGGCGCAGCAGCAGGTTGTCGGGGCGGGTTTCGTTCTTCAGCAGATTCAAGACTTCCTTCGGGCGTTCGCGGTCCAGCAGAAAATCCGCGTAGGTGGCCCACAGATAGGCGTTCTTCAAATTCAGCCCCAGCGCCTTTCGATAATGCCGTTCGGCTTCGTCGAACCGGCCGAGGCGCTCGGCGATCTCAGCCGCCGTGACCTGTGCCCACAGTATTTCCGGGCCATCGGCTTCGGTCTGCGCCAGCGCCAGGCCGAGCCGCTGGTAGGCGAAATCGCCCTGGCCGGACAGACTCAAGGCGGAATTGAGGCAAACCGCCGAGGTCAGAGGCGAAGCCAGCCGGGCGAGCGGCAAACAGCTGTTCAAGGCGGCCGGGTAATTGCCCTGGACTTCCAGGATCACCGCCCGGGTGAGCCAGGCTTGGGCCAGACGCGGCTGGCGCGCCAAGGCCCTCGACAAGTCTTCCAGGGCCTTGGCGAACTCATGCCGGTTTTGCAGCAGGGTGGCCCGCAGCGTCAACGCCTCCGGCGAGGGCTCTGCCGCACGCAGCCAGGACGCCAGCACGGCTTCGGCATGACCGTAATAGCGCGGATCCGATTCGGCGCGACCCAGTTCGATATAACGCCTGACCAGGGTCAGGGCCGGTCCGGGGTCGGCCCGATTCTCCTTCACCTTTTGCCTGAGCTCCCGAAGCTCCCGCCAGTTTTCTCCCCTGGCCGGCAGGCTTTCCAAAACCTCATCGTCGGCGGCGGGGCGGTAAGGTTCGGCCAGCGCGGGAAAAGTCAAACACCAGCCGAGAACAAACGCCGGCAGCCCACGTTTCATGGTGCGACCCCAGGGTTTCATCGCGTTGTCATGCCGGTATGAGGGCTTAACGGTATCGGCCTACATCTCGCCACTCAGTCGGTCGGACAGTCCTGATCCAGGAAAGGCGGGAAGGCATCGGCGCAACCCGGCTTGCCCGGATCGACGTGCCGGCTGTTGCGTCCGCTGTTGGCGAAGGCAACGTACGGAAAGGTTTCCCGATAGGTCCTGTCGTTGGTGTTGGTCCCGTCGCCGATCCGGTTGTTGGGGAAGCGGTTGAGGCTTTGGTTGTTGCCATCCTTGCCCAATACGCCGGCTACCACCCGAGCGGAAATGTCGGTTACGTCGTCTGACACACGCCGTCCGTTGGGGTATCCCGCAAGGTCGCCCGCCAGAACGCCCAGCCGCTTGCGCTGGCCTTTAGGCGTCGGACCGATGCCAGTGTTGAGCCGCAACAGATCGGCGAGGGGCCCCTTTTGCTGCGCCGTGCATCCGGGGCAAATCGGCGGCGCATAGAACACCAAGGGCGCCAGATCGAGTCGCGGGGCCTTCGGAATGACCACATCGCCCCCGTACGCCGCATTGATCACCCGTGCCAGCAAGGGATCCAGCAGATAATTCGAGAACTGCGCGTCGTCCTTCGGCTCGCTCATGCTGAATTTGTCCTTGTCGCCGATGCCGATCAGCAGCTCGTTGATCAGGGCGCCGCCCATGCGCTGAATCTGCACGGATTTGGCCGACA
>DATIXD010000116.1:0-4981 GCA_035518875.1 Methylococcaceae bacterium
TTCCAGCGTGCGGATCTTGTCGCCTGGGCAAAACGATTGTCCCGGTTCTGCCGCCCTCCATTCGGCGCCAGCGGCGCTTTGCCCCTCTACGCGGCCCTGAACCGACGCCAATTTGGCAACCCAGGGTTCGCAGGCGGCCGCGGCCGCATCGGCAATCCATAGATGCGCCGAAGTTGCGACCAGCATTGGATAGATGAATCTGGATTTCATCCGCCCCGCCCATCCCTTTGGTTTTCCCTACTTGGATCGATTCTAAGGCGCCCGCGGAATGGAAGACAAGTATTTCTTATCGAGCATGCTGCGCGGACGAGCGGGAGCCGGCCAAGATGCGCCTTCTCAATAATCGAGAAACTGATACCATAAACAGCTTTCCGACACCCGATGGAGAAGCCTCGTTGAAGCAGGCGCTGGAAATCGATAGCCCCATGACTGCCGCGGAACTGCGAGCCAGCCTTTCGCTGGCGGGCATTTACATGCTCAGGATGTTGGGCCTGTTCATGATTCTGCCGGTCTTTTCGATTTACGCACGGGGTTTGTCCGATTCCACGCCGCTGTTGATCGGTGTGGCCATCAGCGCCTATGGCCTCACCCAAGCGCTGCTCGGCATCCCGTTCGGGATGTGGTCGGACCGCGCCGGGCGCAAGAAAGTCATCACCGCGGGTCTTCTGATCTTCGCCATTGGCAGTATGGTGGCCGCGCTCTCGGACTCTATTTACGGCGTCATCCTCGGACGGTCGATCCAGGGCGCAGGGGCGATCGCCGCCGTGGTCATGGCGCTCGCCGCCGATCTCACCCGCGAGGAACACCGCACCAAAGCCATGGCGCTGATCGGCATCAGCATCGGTATTTCCTTCGCCGTCTCGATGGTGGCGGGACCGGTTCTGGACGGCTGGGTAGGGGTGAGGGGCATTTTCTGGATCATCGCCGCGCTGGCGATCTCCGGCATCGTAGTGCTGCTCTTTCTGGTGCCGACGCCCCTGATCAGCCGCTTTCATCGCGACACTGAGGCGCAGCCCAGGCAGTTCTCAAAGGTGCTCGCAAACCCGGAGCTGCTGCGGCTGAATTTCGGGATTTTCGCGCTGCACCTGATACTGACCGCCACCTTCGTCGTCATTCCGCTAATCCTGCGCGATTCGCTCCAGCTGGAGACGGCGCGTCATTGGCAGGTCTATCTGCCGGTGTTTGTCCTGTCTTTGGCGACAATGGTGCCGTTCGTAATCCTGGCGGAAAAAAAACGCAAGATGAAGGCGGTGTTCGTCGGTTTCATCGGGGTCGTCGCGGCCGCCGACGCGGGTCTCCTGCTGGTCAAGGACAGCGTTTTGGTCATCGGCGCCCTGCTCTACGTCTTTTTCACCGGATTCAACCTGTTGGAAGCCACCCTGCCGTCGATGGTATCCAAGATCGCTCCGCCGGATCTGAAAGGTACGGCGATGGGCGTTTACTCCACTTCCCAGTTTCTCGGCGCTTTCGCCGGCGGCGTCAGCGGCGGCTGGATTTACGGCGCGTTCGGCCTGCATGACGTGTTCCTGTTCTGCGCGCTAATCGCCTCCCTGTGGGCACTGATTGCCGTTGGCATGGCGCCGCCCCGCCATCTCAGCAGTTTGCTGATCAACGTGGGTGAACTGGAGTCAGACGAGGCCTGGTCCCTGTCCCGACAACTGCTGCAGGTGACGGGCGTATCCGAGGCTGTGGTGCTGGCGGAAGACGGGGTGGCTTATCTCAAAATCGATAAGGAAATGTTGGACCGGAGCGAATTGGAAAAACTGCTGCAAGAAAGCACTGCTTAAAAGGCACAGCTTACTGTGAACAACTCAACCTGCGGAGACAAACAATGGCCAGTCGTGGCGTCAACAAAGTGATTCTGATCGGCAATCTGGGCGCGGACCCGGAAGTCCGGTACATGCCCAACGGCGGCGCGGTAACGACGATCCGCCTTGCCACCAGCGAAACCTGGAAAGACCAGCAAACCGGCCAGCAGCAGGAACGCACCGAATGGCACCGGGTCGTCTTCTATCGCCGCCTGGCGGAAATCGCCGGCGAATATCTGAAAAAAGGCAGTAAGGTCTACGTGGAGGGCAGCCTTCGCACCCGAAAATATCAGAAGGATGGACAGGACCATTACGCCACCGACATCGTCGCCGACGAAATGCAGATGCTCGATCGCCTGGGCGCATCAGGCGGTGGCGCCGCGAATGCCGGGCCGTTCCCGCGTAACGAGCAGGATCGTTACCCGGCGTCCCAAGAACCCCCGCAATCGCAAAAGGCCGACACGGGCTTCGGCGGTGGGATCGACGACTTCGATGACGATATCCCGTTCTAGCCAGTACCTACCAGAATATTAACTGCCCTGATTTCATCCTTAAGCCCGTAGTGTTACGGGCTTTCTTATTTCCGACGCCGCAAATTCTGATAGCGATCAATTCCAATTAGGCTTGCGCCCGAGCGTATCGCGCACCTGGTACGTGAAAACTAGCAGTTAAAGCGGAAAAACCGTGAGCTATTGTTATGGCACCGATAAATGATCGAATCCAACCATGGAACATGAATTCTTCGAAAAACCCATCCTCAATTCACCCTACGAATACCCTTCGCGTCACTGGGAGCTGGATGAAAAAGGACAGCCGACACTGCAAATCATCCAACATCGACGCCGCGCTGAATTCATTACCCCCATTCCGAGACCAAAAAAACGGAAAGGCGCAGTCGAACAACAACAGCTATTTTTCGACGATGACCTCGGGCTTTCGACGGTAGATCAACAGTACGACCCAACCCCCATCATCAACGAGCTACGTCGCTATGTAGACAGCTGGCGTAAACTGCCGAACCCCAACGACTGGGGCGTGACGCCCGAAACGGCTCGCCTGCTTCAGTACTGGCGGCATCGTAACTTCAATACGGTTCGACCCTTTTTCTGCCAGGTCGAAGCCGTCGAAACCACCATCTGGCTTACGGAGGTCGCGCCGAAGATGGGGAAGTCCGGCAGCAAGTTTCTGGATCATCTCGCCGGCGCCAATCAAAACGCCAACCCCGAGCTGATGCGCCTTGCGCTCAAACTTGCCACAGGCGCCGGCAAGACCACCGTCATGGCCATGCTGATCGCCTGGCAGACCATCAACGCTGTCCGCCGCCCCAACAGCAAGCAATTTACCCGAGGGTTTCTGATAGTCGCCCCAGGCCTGACCATTCGGGATCGACTCCGCGTGCTCCAGCCCAACGACCCAGACAGTTATTACCAGAGCCGCGAAATCGTCCCCAGTGACATGCTCGGCGACATGGAACGCGCCAAGATTGTCATCACCAACTACCACGCCTTCAAGCTTCGGGATCGTATGGAACTGTCCAAGGGTGGTCGCTCGCTGCTTCAGGGGCGCGGGACAAAGCTCGACACACTGGAAACCGAAGGACAGATGCTCCAGCGTGTCATGCCAGAGCTCATGGGCATCAAGAACATCCTTGTCCTCAATGACGAAGCGCATCATTGCTACCGCGAAAAGCCCAGCCAGGAAGATGAAGAACTGACCGGCGAAGAGAAGAAAGAAGCCAAAAAAACAACGAAGCGGCCCGGCTTTGGATTTCGGGGCTCGAAACCGTCAAGCGCAAGCTTGGCATCACGCGCGTCATCGATCTTTCGGCAACGCCGTTCTTCCTGCGAGGCTCGGGCTACGCCGAAGGCACCCTGTTCCCCTGGACCATGAGCGATTTCTCGCTGATGGATGCCATCGAGTGCGGCATCGTCAAACTGCCGCGCGTGCCGGTGGCAGACAACGTTCCCGGCGAAGACATGCCCAAGTTCCGCAACCTTTGGGAACATATCCGCACCAAGATGCCCAAGAAAGGCCGAGGCAAAGGCAAGGCGCTCGACCCGCTCAGCATTCCCGTGGAACTCCAGACCGCATTGGAAGCGCTCTACGGACACTACGAAAAAACCTACAGCCTGTGGCAGGACAGTGGGATCAAGGTACCGCCCTGCTTCATTGTCGTCTGCAACAACACCAGCACCTCTAAGCTGGTGTACGACTACATCTCCGGTTTCCACCGTGAAAATGAAGACGGTTCCACCACGTTGGAAAACGGTCGGCTGGCTCTGTTCCGCAACTTCGATGAACACGGCAACCAACTCTCCCGCCCCCGCACACTGTTGATCGACAGCGAACAACTCGAATCCGGCGATGCGCTGGACGAGAACTTCCGCAAAATGGCGGCCGACGAGATTGATCGCTTCCGACGCGAGATCATCGAACGCACCGGCGACCGTCGCCAAGCCGAAAACCTCACCGATCAGGAACTGCTGCGCGAGGTCATGAACACTGTCGGCAAGGAAGGCCGGCTTGGCGAAGCCATCCGCTGCGTGGTTTCTGTGTCCATGCTCACCGAAGGCTGGGATGCCAACACGGTGACTCATGTGCTCGGCGTGCGCGCCTTCGGCACCCAATTGCTCTGTGAGCAGGTCATTGGTCGTGCGCTCCGGCGCCAGTCCTATGAGCTCAACGAAGACAGCCTGTTCAACGTGGAATATGCGGATGTGCTCGGTATTCCCTTTGACTTCACCGCCAAGCCGGTGGTGGCGCCCCCGCAACCGCCGCGCCAAACCATCCATGTCAAAGCGGTGCGCCCGGACCGCGACCACTTGGAAATCCAGTTCCCACGGGTTCAAGGCTACCGGGTCGAGTTGCCTGAGGAACGGCTCACCGCCGAATTCAACGACGACTCTGTGCTGGAGTTAACGCCCGATCTCGTTGGGCCGTCAGTCACTCAAAACGCAGGCATCATCGGCGAATCGGTCGATCTCAATCTCGTCCACGCCGGCGACATGCGCTTGTCGACATTGCTGTTTCACCTGACCCACCGCCTGCTCTACACCAAGTGGCGCGATCCCGGCGAGGCGCCCAAGCTCCACCTGTTCGGTCAGCTCAAGCGAATCACCGCGGAGTGGCTCGACAAGTGCCTCGTATGCAAGGGCGGCACATTTCCGGCACAG
>DATIXD010000117.1:0-8803 GCA_035518875.1 Methylococcaceae bacterium
GCGAGTCGTTAGGACGATTTTACGACCACGCGCAGATTCTGATCACTGCCGCTCCGGGAGCGACAAGTAACAATGCTGCGTTTTGCCAGTGTAAATCTGGCGCGGTCTGGCGATTTTCATGCCTGGATCCTCAATCATCTCCTTCCAATGCGCAATCCAGCCGGGCAGACGGCCGAGGGCGAACATCACAGTGAACATCTTGGTGGGGATTTTCATCGCCCGGTAAATGATCCCCGAATAGAAGTCCACGTTGGGATAGAGTTTGCGCTCGATGAAGTAGGGGTCGGTGAGCGCGGCTTCTTCGAGGCGCTTGGCGATCTCCAGGATGGGGTCGTGGATGCCCAGGTGGTTCAGCACTTTGTCGCAGTATTTCTTGATGATGTGCGCTCGGGGATCGTAGTTCTTATAAATCCGGTGGCCGAAGCCCATCAATAGGAAGGTATCGTTTTTGTCCTTGGCCTTTTCGATATATTTCTTGTAATTGCCGCCGTCCGCATGGATGGCTTCCAGCATCTCGATCACGGCCTGATTGGCCCCCCCGTGCAAGGGCCCCCATAGCGCGCAGATTCCCGCCGATATCGACGCGAATAGGTTGGCCTTGGAAGACCCGACCATTCGAACGGTCGAGGTCGAGCAATTCTGCTCATGGTCGGCGTGGGCAATGAACAACACGTCCAGCGCTTTGCGAATGACCTCGTCGGGCTCGTAGCGCTGCATCGGAGTGGTGAACATCATGTGCATGAAATTGGACAGATAATCCAGTTCCGGGCGCGAGTAAACGAATCTCTCGCCCACGCTCCGCTTGTAAGCGAATGCCGCCAATACCCGGACCTTGGACAACAGGCGGGTGATGGTTTCGTCGCGCTCGTCCGCACTTTGATCGGGTTTGAGTAGTTCTGGGTGATAGACGGACAGTGAGCAAACCATCGCCGACAAGATCGCCATCGGATGGGCATGGCCTGGATAGGAGGTGAAGAAGCTTCTCATGTCTTCGTGGATCAGGGAGTGGCGATGTACCTTCGCCTTGAATTTCGCAAATTGTTCCGCAGTCGGCAGATGTCCGTAAATCAGCAGATAGGAGACTTCCATGAACGTGGACTTTTCGCAAAGTTCGGCGATGTCGATCCCGCGGTAGCGGAGTATGCCCTGATCGCCATCGATGTAGGTGATCGAGGACAGACACGAGCCGGTATTGACGTAGCCGGCGTCCAGGGTGATGTAGCCGGTTTGCGCGCGCAACCGGGAAATGTCGAGGGCTTTTTCGCCTTCGGTCCCTTCGATGATCGGCATTTCAATCGAGCGATCGTCCAATTCTAGCTTGGCGGTGTCTGGCATGGCGAGTCTCCTTTGAATGGGGTCTGCGATCAGATTCAGGTCCGACAGGGTCGTGGGTGATGCTCGAAACCCTCTTGAGGCTTCGTTAAGTCGCGATCGAATGGGAGAAATGGGTGACGGCTTGAAGATACGGTAATTGAATCGAAGAATCCAGGGATGAGCGCGGCGGCGCTCCGGCCGAATGTGAAGCGGCGACTTGGCCGAGGTGAGAAGCAAAGGGGCGACAATCCTGGTTGGCGCGCCCCCCTGTCGTTAATCGAAAAGAACCGGCTCAGGCGGCTTGTACGGGAATGGAATGGCCGGTGCGGACGATCTGGTTTTTTTCGTTGACGTAAACCAGCGTCGGCTGGTAGTTCAACAACTCGTTCTGGTTGAGCACGGCAAAAGCGCAGATGATGATGATGTCGTTGGGGGCCGCAAGCCGCGCCGCCGCACCATTGATGGATACCACGCCGGATCCGTCCTGGGCGCGTATGGCGTAGGTGGTGAAGCGTTCGCCGTTATTGACGTTGTAGATATGGATTTGTTCGTATTCCCTGATCCCCGCGTGATCCAACAGTCTGCCATCAATTGCACAGGAGCCCTCGTATTCGAGTTCCGAATGCGTCACACGCGCCCTGTGTAACTTGGCTTTCAACATGGTGGTCTGCATAAAGTAACCTGTTCAGGGCTGAAAAGGAGGTCGAATTATGCCGCAACGCCCAAACGCTAGCAATATGAGCGCAGCCGTGGCCAAGGTAAACGGATTGTTCGACGAACCTGCTCAAATGCGGGTCTGCAGATTGTCGATGAGGCGGGTCTTGCCCAACCAGGCCGCCGTCATGATGACGAACTCGCGCTCGCCGTCAACCGGTGCGGCAAGATCGTGTAGTGTTCGGACGGCAAAATAATCAGGGCGGAAACCGGCCCGCAGCAGAACGTCAAGTTGTTCCACCTCGACCGTGCCATAGTCCCGCCTGCCCGAGTCCAGCGCCGCCCTGGCTGCCTCCAGGCACTGGTAAAGCAAGGCCGCTCGCGTTTTTTCTTCCGACGTCAGGTAGGCGTTGCGCGAACTCAGGGCGAGGCCGTTCGCTTCCCGCACCGTGGCTACGCCCTGAATGCGGATCGGCATGTTTAGATCGGCAACCATGCGCCGGATCAAGGTCAGTTGCTGGAAATCCTTTTCGCCGAAGATCGCGACGTCGGGTTGCACAAGCCCGAATAACTTGCAGACGATGGTAGCCACGCCCCGGAAATGGCCGGGTCTGAATCGACCGCAAAGATCGTCGGAAAGGCCGGGAACCTCGACGTAGGTCATGCGGGCCACATCGCTCGGATAAATTTCCGCCGTATTCGGCAGAAACAGCAAATCGGTCCCGATGCCGCGCAGCTTGGCGGCGTCGGCCTCGGGCGTGCGCGGATAGGCGTCGAAATCCTCCCCGGCGCAGAATTGGGACGGATTGACGAAAATGCTCACAACCACGCGGTCGGCCGATTGTTTACCTTCTTCGACCAAGCGCAAATGGCCCACATGCAGATTGCCCATGGTCGGAACGAAGGCGATGGATTCGCCGGCCATGCGCCATTTGCGGATCGCCTCGCGCAGGGCGGGGATAAATTCGATAAGTTGCATGTAGTTTGAAGTTAGAAGAGGTTGAAAATCGTAGGGCGGCGTTCATGCTGCCGAATCAGGCCGCATCGGGCAGCGACGATATGGAGCCGTCTCGTCTCGCTCAGAAGCTGTGCTTCGCCGTCGGAAACCCCCCGGTGCGGACGGCCTCCACGTAGGTCTTGACGGCGTTCGGGATACCTTCGGCTTCCGCCAGAAAATTCTTGGTGAAACGCAGGCTTTTGCCGGGATTGATCCCCAGCATATCGTACAAAACCAGCACTTGGCCGTCGCAGTCGGCGCCCGCGCCGATGCCGATGGTGGGAATTTGTAAGGTGCAGCTGATCTCCTTGGCCAGAACCGCCGGCACGCATTCCAGAACCAGCAGACTCGCACCGGCATCCTGAAGGATGAGGGCGTCCTCGAGCAAGGCGTTGGCCGATTGCTCGTCTTTGCCCTGGACGTAATAGCCGCCGAGACGGTGGATGGACTGCGGCAGCAGGCCCAAATGGCCGCACACGGGAATATTCTCCTCCACTAGGAACCGTACTACCTCGGCACGCTTGCGCCCGCCCTCCAGTTTCACCATTTGCGCGCCGCCCTCGCGGACCAGGCGCGCTGCGTTTTCGGCCGCCCATTGCGGGCTGGCGTAGCTCATAAACGGCATGTCCGCCACCAGAAGCGCCCGTTGTGCCCCGCGCGCCACGCAGCGCGTATGGTAGATCATGTCATCGACGGTGACCGGCAGGGTTGTGGCTTGGCCTTGTACGACCATTCCCAGGGAATCACCGATCAAAACAATGTCGACGCCCGCCTCGTCCAGAATCCGGGCGAAACTTGCATCGTAAGCGGTGAGGGCAACGATTTTCTCGCCCCGCACCTTCATGGCGGCGAGTTCGGGAACCGTCAAAGCCTTAGCCACATTAAGCATGTTCAATGATCGCGAGACCTCGGCGAGGGCATGCCCGCACCAATTCCGACAATAGCCCCTTGCCGGGAATCACGAGTTCCGGCGGTGCGATCTCCGCCAATGGGTACAACACGAACTCGCGTTCGGCGAGGCCCGGATGTGGCACTGTCAGCACATTGCCGACGATCTCTTCCTGGCCGTACAGCAGCAAGTCTAGATCGAGCGTGCGCGGCCCCCAACGCTCGCCGGTGCGCATCCGCCCATGGGCCAGTTCTATGGCCTGGAGTGCCCTCAGCAAGTCGAGGGCGGAGAGGCACGTCTGAATTGCCATCACCGCGTTGATGTAATCGGGTTGATCGGAAGGTCCCATGGGCGTGCTGCGATACAAGCTCGAAAAGGCGATTTCGCGCACGGCGGGCAAAGCCTGAATGGCCTGTCTGGCCGATCGCAACTGGGCGAGGGGGTTTCCAAGATTGCTGCCGAGGCCGAGGTAGGCGGTGACGTTCATCTAAAAATCAATCGTTCGCATTGTTCGGACGCGCTTGTCTTGGGCCTCTGCGGCCGCGCGAGCGGGATCGGCTGGAACGGCGGCGGGTACCGTCCCGCGTCATCGCCTTCTGGGTCGCTTCATCGGCGGACTGGAAACTCGTCCACCAATGTGCCAGTTCCGGACCGGCCTCGCCGGTTTCCGCGCGTAACATCAGGAAATCGTAGGCTGCCCGGAAGCGGGGGTGCGACAGCAAGCGGAAGGGACGGGCACCCTTGATGCGTTCGAAACGGGGTTGCAACATCCACACCTCGCGCATCGGCTGGCCGACGCTGCGCGGAAAAGCGGTGTGCCGAACCTGGCGGGCGATGACTTCGCCGGCCACCTCCTGAAAAGCGAAGATGTCGTCCTTCCCATCCTTAATCATCGCCTCGGCGCGCGCCCGCACCGGCTCCCACAGCAAGGCGGAGAACAGAAAATAGGGTGTCACCGCCTTATTCTCTTGCAGGCGCGCGTCCGTCCGCTCCAAAGCCTTGGCGAGAAAAGTCAGCGGGAAACCCTGCGGCTCCAGCGCGAGACATTCTTCGGTTTCCGGAAACAACGCGCCAAACAGGCGATAATGGCGCAGCTGCTCGAAAGTTTGCACGGCATAGCCCGACAGCAACAACTTCAAGACTTCCTCGTACAGACGGGCCGACGGGATGCCGCTCAACAGCGGGGCGAGGCGCTGGATGGGTTCCTCGCAGCTGGCATGCAGCCTGAACCCCAGCTTGACGGCGAAACGGATCGCTCGCAGCATCCGTACTGGGTCTTCGCGGTAACGCTCCTCGGGATCGCCGATCAGCCGCAGGACGCTGGCCTTGTGATCTTCCATGCCGCCGACATAATCGACCACGGAAAAATCGCCGATGTTGTAATAAAGCGCGTTGACCGTGAAATCCCGGCGCCAGGCGTCTTCCTCTATGGTCCCGTAGACGTTGTCGCGGAGAATACGACCGTTGTTCTCAAGTACGCGATCGACGTCCCCATTCCCGTTGGCGAGACCGCGAAAAGTGGCGACTTCCACGATCTCATCGCCGAAATACACGTGGGCGAGGCGGAAACGCCGGCCGATCAGGCGGCAGTTGCGGAATACCGCCCGGATCTGTTCCGGATGAGCGTCTGTCACGACATCGAAATCCTTGGGCTCGCGTCCCAACAGCAGGTCGCGCACGCAACCGCCAACCAGGTAGGCCTGGAAATCGGCTTTTCTGAGGCGATAAAGCACTTTCAGCGCATTGTCGCTGATCAGCGAGCGGGAAATATTGTGTTCTGACCTGGAATAAATTCTCGCCACAGGCTCGGGAGGTTTTGCCGGCGACGGAAGCGAAGGCAGCGGGGATCGGAACAGTTTTTTGAGGAAATTGAAAATAGGCAGGGGCGTTTTACGCAGGCTTGTTATTAAAATTATAAAAATAGTACCTTACACCATCGGCATCCTCAATGCTCTCGTGAGGGCTCGGGCCATTCCGCGAGGAAAATCCGGATTTCGCTGTCGCTAAAGTTATAGTATGCTTTGGGTCTTCTATCTGCGTCCCCATCGTCTAGCGGCCCAGGACTCCGCCCTCTCACGGCGGCAACAGGGGTTCGAACCCCCTTGGGGACGCCATACCAAGCGACGCCGGCCTTTTTATTGGGCACGGCGGTTGACGTCCTGAGCCTTTTCGCGGGCTGGCTTCTTATCGTTTTTCCGCCCCTAGCGGTGCGCGCCACAACGCCCTTCACTTCGTTTTTCCAGTAGGCGTAGGTTCCGCGTGATTGCCCGGAATCCACCAACTTCCCTTGGTGCCCCCGCGTCCGTACACTAGGCTGGTTTCCCGCAGTCCCGGCATGGTTAGGAGATTTTCCCTTGTCTGCGTTTTCAGAGTCTTACGAATCACTCGATCTCAAGGATGTCGCGGCGCTCAAGCGGGCGCTGGTCAACCGTCTGATCTTTTCCATCGGCAAGGACCCGATCGAAACGGTGGAGCGCGACTGGTTTTTCGCCTTGGCCTACGTGGTGCGCGATGGCTTGATCCAGCGTTGGATGGAGACCATGCGTTCTTATTATCTGCGCGACGTGAAGCGGGTCTATTACTTTTCGATGGAGTTCCTGATCGGTCGGGCGTTGGTGAACAGCCTGCTCAACATGGGCGCTTACGAAGAATTCCGCCAGGTGCTGGAAGACGTGGGTCTGGATCTGGACGAACTCTGCGAGATGGAGGAGGAAGCGGCGTTGGGCAATGGCGGACTCGGGCGGCTGGCCGCCTGTTTCCTGGATTCGCTGGCGACCCTGCATATGCCCGGCTTCGGTTACGGTATCCGCTATGAATACGGCATGTTTTCGCAGAACATCGAGGATGGCTATCAGATCGAACGTCCGGACAACTGGCTGCGCTACGGCAATCCCTGGGAGTTTCCCCGTCCCGAAATGCTGTACCGCATTCAGCTTTACGGTCATGTAGTGGAATACCGGGACGAAACCGGCCATCCGCTCTGCCAGTGGCTGGATACCGAGGAGGTCATGGCGATGGCCTACGACACGCCGATTCCCGGCTACGACGGGAAAACCGTGAACAATCTGCGTCTGTGGTCGGCCAAGGCGTCGCGCGACTTCGAGCTGAAATATTTCAACGAAGGCAACTACATCAAGGCAGTGGAGGAGAAGAACGAGTCGGAGAACCTCTCCAAGGTGCTCTATCCGGACGACACTACGGAGATGGGGAGGGAATTGCGTCTCAAGCAGGAGTATTTCTTCGTCAGCGCCTCCCTGCAGGACATTCTGAAAAAATTCTCCGCGGACCACCACAGTTTCGACGAATTACCCCATGAGGTGGCCATTCAGCTCAACGACACCCATCCCTCCATCGCCATCCCCGAGTTGATGCGCTTGCTGGTGGACGTGAATCACGTGCGGTGGGAGCGCGCCTGGGAAATCACTGTTAGGACGTTTTCCTACACCAATCACACCTTGCAGCCGGAAGCCCTGGAAACCTGGCCGGTACGGCTGATGGAAACGTTGCTGCCGCGCCACTTGCAGATCATCTACGAGATCAATTCGCGCTTTCTTCTCGACGTGAGCCAAAGCTGTCCTGGCGATCCGGACTTGATTCGCCGGGTATCGCTGATCGACGAGGAAGGCGGGCGCCGGGTGCGGATGGCCCATCTGGCCATCGTCGGCAGCCATAAGGTCAACGGTGTGGCGAAGCTGCATTCCGAATTGATGAAGAGCACGATTTTCCGCGACTTCGCCAGGCTCTTCCCTGACCGTTTCATCAATATCACCAACGGCGTCACGCCCCGGCGCTGGCTGAATCAGATCAACCCGGGGCTCTCGGCTCTGATTACCAGGGCGATCGGTCCTGAGTGGGTGACCGACCTCGGCCGGCTCAAGCAACTGGCGCGGCTGGCAGACGATTCCGGTTTTGTTCGGGAATTCTGCGCCGCCAAGCAGGCCAACAAGGCGCGGCTGGCAGAAACGATCCGCAAGCGGCAAGGCGTCGAACTCGACCCCGGCAGCCTGTTCGACGTGCAGATCAAACGCATCCACGAGTACAAGCGACAGTTGCTCAATGTCCTGCATGTCGTCACCCGCTATAACCGCCTGCGCACCAATCCCGGCCAGGATCATCTTAGGCGTTGCATCATCCTTGGCGGCAAGGCAGCGCCCGGTTACTACATGGCGAAACTGATCATCAAGCTCATCAACGATGTCGCCGATGTGGTGAATCACGACCCGGCCGTGGCGGAGCGGCTGAAAGTGGTGTTTGTGCCCGACTACAATGTGTCGCGGGCGATGGAGCTGATTCCCGCCGCCGATCTGTCCGAGCAGATTTCCACCGCGGGCACCGAAGCCTCCGGCACCAGCAACATGAAGATGGCGCTCAACGGGGCGCTGACGATCGGCACGCTGGACGGGGCGAATATCGAGATCCGCGAGGAAGTGGGGGAAGAGAATATCTTCATCTTCGGTCACAGCGCTGGGGAAATCGCCGAACTGCGGCGGCGCGGCTACAATCCTTGGGACTATTACCACGCCAACAGCGAACTTCGGCAGGCCCTGGACATGATCTACTCCGGTTATTTTTCGCCGGACGAGCCGGGGCGGTTCCATCCCCTGGTCGATTCGCTCCTGAACGGGGGTGACCGGTACTCGGTGCTGGCGGATTACGCTTCCTATATCACTTGCCAAGATGAGGTCGACCGGCTCTACCGCAGCACGGAGCAATGGGCACGCAAGGCGGTGTTGAATGTCGCCAATGCCGGCCGGTTTTCCAGCGATCGCACGATATGCGAGTACGCGGAACTGATCTGGTCTGTTGCGCCACCACCCGGCGCTTGAAAGTCCCCGGTGGGATAGGCCAGGAGGTGTGACAGCCTCAACGGATAAAGAGAACGAATGAATGAACGACAAAGCGGTTTTAATCACCGGCTGTTCCTCCGGCATCGGCCGGTGTGTTGCAAG
>DATIXD010000118.1:0-8017 GCA_035518875.1 Methylococcaceae bacterium
AATTCGGACCAGGCCGCACGACATGTACAGCCATACGGAGCCGTCGTCGCCGCGCGTCCGCCAGTGCACGACGTCACAGGGCAGCCCGTTCTTGCTGCTCAAAGTCTGAATCCGCCCCTGCCGGATCACGCTAAGCCCACCCTCCGTTGCGGCCCACAGAGCGTCGGTCCGGCCGAGCTGGACATCCGCCACGTGCTCTCCACCGAGACCGTTCGCGCGCGTGTACCTCGCACGCACTTGCCCATCCTGCAAATAAGCCAAGCCCGAATAAAACCCGAGCCACAGTCCCCCGCGTTTGCGATCCACGGCCAGAGCTCCGGCTCTTCCATCGCTTCCCAGTTGGGGCCACGGGAACTCTTCGGCCAGGCGACCGGAAATGAAGTGCAAAAGACCTCGTTTTTGCGACACCCACAAGTGCTCCGCATCTCCGGTTATGGCCGCGTCAGAGCCCAATGCCCGGTCGACGGTAACAAACCTGCCGGCTTCGAAGCGCGCCAAGCCGCCGCGGGTTGCCACCCAGAGCCCCCCGCCATCATCCTCGAACAGGGATGTAGTGAGGTCGTCAGGGAGCCCGTCGGCCTTCCGGAAGGTCGACACTCGTCCATCCTTCCACCGGTCCAGCCCATTGAGACCTGAAAGCCAGACGCTTCCATCCCTCGCGACCAGAACGGAATATGCCCGATCGCTCGACAAGCCCTGCTTACTGGAGATGGTGATCACAGGCAACTCTCGAAAGCGGTCGAGACCTTCAGTCGTTGCCGCCCAGATATTACCCTCGCGATCCTCAAAGACGCTCAAGATCGCGTCGCTCGACAGTCCGTCCGTGCGTGAAAACACGTCGGTCCGGCCTTGGTGTACATGGATCAGCCCGTGACCGTAGGTTGCAATCCAGAGGCCGCCATCCCGGTCGCGGAGCAGGCGATATGCGGCCGCTGACGCCGCTGCCGGCGGATAAGGCTCGATCTTCCCGCTGACGAGTTGCCGGACGCCGCCCATGACTGCCATCAGTAGTTTTCCGTCGTCGCCCTGGACGATCGACTGGATCTCTGTAGGCGAACTCGCGTAACGTTTGGGCGGATCGGGTTTGAAGCGCCAAAGGCCTCTAGAATCGCCGGCCCAGAGGTTGCCCGTCGCATCCTCATAAAGGGAAAAGACACCACTGCCGAAAGAGCCGTCCTCTCCGTAGCAGTGCGTTTGGCGGCCGCGTATCGAGCACAGCCGGCCGGTAGCGCCTACGACGCCAACCCACAGTTCCCCGCCACGATCCTCCAGAATCGACAGTACGTCCTTGCCGTCGAATTCGGGGCACCTGGTGAGCCTGGCGCCGTTCCAACTGGCGAGGCCGGTCTGCGTTCCAATCCACAGCGTTCCGTCTCGCGCCGCGAACAATGCCCGGACGAAGCTGCCTGGCAACACCTGAGGTCCCGGAGGCGACCACGGAACAGCTTGAATGCCATCGAAACGCAGCAGCCCGAACTCCGTCCCCAGCCACAGGTAGCCATCGGGCGTTTGGGCGATTGCATTGATTACGCCCTTGGAAAATCCTTCGCGAATGGCCCAAGTCTTATGGGCGTATTGATCGATATCGAGGGCCGGGTTCAGGGCGAACGCAGGTAGGCATGCCAGCAGCAGCCCCAACAGGAGGCGTCCTGTTGGGCCCCGGCGCCTCCAGGCGGAAGTAGCGTTCGCACGGTCCACTAAACATGATTATCACGTAGCAGACCGCTTGGCACCGCGAAAGTTCGAGTCCCTGCGGTCGCGGATTGCGCTCTTCCGCGACCGCAGGGAACGGCGGATTAGTCCTGCTCGAATTCGAAATCCAGGCCACCGTACTCAAACGTATCGCCGTCGTTGCCAGCGCCGCCGAGTCCGAGCACCACGTCGTCGGCGCGGCCGATCAATGTCAGTTCGGGAGCTTCCATCTCTTTCATTCCATCCACCTCCTTTCTTATGGATTCAAGTTCAAAACTGTTCTAGGCAGCCCGCGTCCCAGTTTCACCGGCGTGCGCCGGCTGGCGGTTACGCAGCCAGAATTCGAGAAGCACAATCTGCCGCAACTGAGTCTCGTTGCAGTCCACCCCGGCAGTGAGGCGCTCCAGACGGGACACGAAGCTCGTCCGGTCCACGAAACCGCGTTCCACGACGAGCAGGGTTCGCGTCCGCAACAGTTCCTGCACCATCGGCAGCAGTGCTTCGTGCCAGGGCGCGCCGAAGAGGCCCTTCGATCGCCGCTTGCGCAGCTTCGGCGGCCAAAGATCCGACAGAGCACGGCGCATCAGGCGCCGTGGCTCGCCTGGACCACAGAGCACATCGGCCGGAACCGCCATCAGAAATTCCACGAGCGGCCGGTGGGCGAAAGGATGTGTGTAGTCCAGATGTTGCATGCTCTCCGGCGCCTGCAAGGATCGCAGTTCGAGCATCATCGAGAGAGATCGAAAGTATTTCCGCCGCTCCGGGGGCGCTTGCATCCATGCTCTGGAGAAGATGCCCGCCGCTTCGCCATCGCCCGTATTCCCGCGGAACTTCGGGGCGAGCGAAGTCTCTAAGCTCCTGGGAGCGTACGACCCGTCCTGTTGCGCGTAAATCGCAGCCGGCGATAGGGCCGCCGGCAGAGCCGCCCGGAATGCCCGCCACAGAGTCGAATAGATGGGAAGCCCAAGAACCTTACTCCACGCCAGCGCCTCATGGCACGCCCGGCCGAGCCGCAAGCGCCGGACGTGCGCGGCCACTTGAAGGCTGTCATCGAACCAATTCCCCGTCACGAGGTCGCCGTTTCGTCCGGTCAAAAACACCTTCGCGCCAAACTCGTACGCGGTGTCTGCCACGGCGCTCCGCAACGGCTCAAATCCTGCCGGCAGTGCTTTACCTGTTTGTGCCGCACTGATCAACGGGTTGGTGTGGGTCGAGAGGTGCGCTCGCTCGGTTCCACAGTAGGATTCGACTTCCCGAATGAAGCTCTCGTCTATAGAGTTGCGCCACAGATAGCTGACCGTCACCAGGCGTGGCGCGGGTACGGCGCGATCGCGGATCAGTTGATTGGCCATCGAGACCACCGAGGAGGAATCGAGTCCTCCGCTCAACTCGGCAAGCACCGGGGAACCGGTCTGTAGTCGGACGGCAACCGCTTCGCGGAAGAGCGCGCGAAGCTGCTCCTCGTACCGGTGGTCGCTCTCATACCGGATCTCGTCCCCCACCGGCAGTGTCCAGAACGGCCGAATGGTTGTGCCGCGTAGCGTGACGCATACCGCGTGCCCGGCCGGCACGGAATAGATGCCCTTGTAGGGAGTATGGTTGGGGCATCCGCCCATCGTCAGGAACCCGGCGACGTATTGCTCGTCAAGCTCGGAGATGCCCGTCTCGTCCACCAGGGACTCCAGGCGGCTCGACCAGAGCACATTGCCGCCTCGCACGTGATAGTAGAGCGGCCGCACGCCGGCGTAGTCGCTGGCGAGGATCACAGCGCCGGTTGTCCGGTCGCGAATCACCGCGCTCCAATCCCCGACCAGGTGTACCAGGCCATCGGTTCCCCACCGTTCGTAGGCGGCCAGCGCCAATGCCGCCTCGCTGCCATTGCCTCGCAACGGCTCACCCACGTTCAGACGCAGATCGTCGCGATTATCCAGGCGGCCGTCCCAGTGGAGAATCTGGAGCGTCTGATTCGGCGTGGGGAACTGGCTGATGCAGATCGGTTGAGTTCGTGTCGTGACCATGTCCATCTCCCTATACGGTGCAAAGCACGCGCATCCGGCTCTGATACGCAGCAGAGCTGTTCACCACGCGGCCATCCACTTCCACCCAGGCGTGCGACAGGAACGGGGCAGGACGGTAACCGATCACGAGCTTTGCGGCGATGCCATACTTGCGGAGGAGCCGGACGGCGCAGGCCGATCGCTGGAGGCATAGGACCGGCTTCCAATAGAAACAGGTGGCCAGCAGGACGGCGTCGCAAATCGCCTGCTGAATCTCCGGCGAGGGCGTTTGCTTCGCGGGATGCTGCCGCTTTAAGCGCCGCCGAATCGAGGAGAAGCCTCGCAGAGCAACAATCGTTTCGTAACGCGCGAGCTCCCACAGCGCGCGGAAGAACAGCCAGCTATATCGCAATCCCCGGTTCACGCGGCCCTCCGTTCGATGAGCCCATTTCCCCGGAGCTGCTCGGTAAATCGGACCGTATGATTGCGGGCCGTTGTCAACTCGACCTGGAAATCGGTATGGAGTCCTTCGGCGATGGCTTCCAGCGAGAGCCGCTGTTCGATGCCGCGCCAGATGTAGGCGCCCGCGGGGCCGGAGCTGTAGAGGCGGCCTTTGCGGTTATCGAGAATGACGACTCCGTCGTCATGGAAGGACGCGACGGCCTCTGGGTTAATCTGAAGTACAGAATCTTGAATTCTGTTTTTTGCAGGAGTCATTACTGTCACTCGTTCAGAAATTACCTTTCCAGGATCACGTGAACAGCCCGAATGCGGAAGACACATGCAGGGGATATCGGAGTGGCAAAATGCGGGCGCGGCCGGCTGCCCGTTAGGTGCGGTGGCCTGTTGGAGCAATTCTCATCTCGGCAAATCCCCCAAAGGTGGGGTGCGAGTTGCCGAATGCCGCCGTATAATTCGGTATGCCCAAACGTAGAATCGCGATCGTCGGGGGCATGGTGTACGCGTTTGCCGCTGCCTTGATCGCCCCAGCGCCGCTCCTCGGGCAGAATGCCGAGATCTCCGGCTTCATCACCGACCCCTCGGGCGCGGCCGTCCCGGCAGCGCGAGTCGTGGTGGAAAGTAGTCAGACCGGCGCACGACGCACCGTCTTATCGAACCAACTGGGCCAGTACACGGTGACCGCGCTGCCGCCCGCTGCCTATCAGGTCAGCATCGAGGCGAATGGTTTCAAAATCACCCGTCAGAGTGGTATCGTCCTCGAAGTGGATCAGCGCGCCCGCCTCGATTTCACGCTGACCATCGGCAGCGCCACCGAGACAATCACCGTGGAAGGCAGCGCTCCCCTGCTGAACGCATCCGATGGGTCCGTGAGCACGGTGATCGACAATCGATTCATCGAGAACATGCCGCTGAACGGGCGCAGTTTCAGTTCGCTCATCGATCTGACGCCGGGCGTGGTGTTAACACCTGCAAATCTTTATGAGCAGGGCCAGTTCAGCATCAATGGCCAGCGGCCGGATGCGAACTATTTCATGGTGGATGGAGTTAGCGCCAATTTGGGGAATGCGGGCAGCGGCGGCGGCCTATATCAGGGCGGCGCCGGCCAGCTTCCCTCAACCAACGCTTTCGGGGGGATGAGCAACCTGGTGTCGCTCGACGCGTTGGAAGAATTCCGGATTCAGACATCCACCTTTGCACCGGAGTATGGCCGCACCCCGGGCGGTCAGATATCGGTGGTCACGAAATCAGGCACCAACTCGTTTCATGGCGCCGCATTCGAGTACTTTCGCAACGATAAGCTCAATGCCAACGATTGGTTCGCCAATGCCAAGCGTATCGGGAGGCCCGAACTGCGGCAGAACGACTTCGGGGGCGTCTTCAGCGGACCGGTGCGGAAAGACAAGCTCTTCTTCTTCGGATCGTATGAAGGACTGCGAGTCCGCCAACCGCAGGTTGCGAACACGTACGTGCCGAATCTCGCGTCGCGCCGCAATGCGGCGCCCGCTGTCCAGCCGCTTCTGAATGCTTTCCCGCTGCCCAACGGCCCGGATCTTGGCAATGGCACGGCGGGGTTTGCGGCCGGCTACTCCGATCCCTCCAGATTGGATTCCTCCAGCATTCGAGTCGACTATCTGCCGGCGCAATGGATCACGATCTTCGGGAGGTACAGTAACGCTCCCTCGCGATTGAACCAGCGCGGCAGCGGCAGCAATGAGTACAGCAACATCAAGAATTCCAAATATGGATCGCAGTTTCTGACGTTCGGCAGCAATCAGGCAATGTCGCCGCGCCTCACGAACGAGATTCGCTTCAACTACGCTCGCGTCACCGGACGCGCTTTTTTCACAATGGACGACTTCGGGGGCGCTGCTCCACCGCAGGATTCCGTTCTATACCCGTCGTTCGCCTCGCCTGAGAGTTCGGCATTTCTGTTTTTGGCTGACAGTGCCTCGCACGGACTCAGGTTCAACACCGGCGTGTTAGGTAACAGTTGGCAGCGGCAGATCAACGTTACAGACAACCTCTCCCGGATGATGGGAGCCCATCAGTTGAAGTTCGGTCTGGATTACCGCAGGATCACATCGAAGACCGGGCTTTATGGCTACTACTTACAGGCTGTCTTTGCATCGTTGTCGAACGCTCTGGCCAACACCATGCCTCAGGCTTTCGTCATTTCCAGAAATGACGACGTACAGCTTGCGTTCACAAACGTCAGCATTTTCCTGCAGGACACATGGAAGCCGGCGCGCACACTGACGATCACCTACGGCCTGCGCTGGGAATATAACGGGGCGCCGTCCTCGCCCAATGGCACTCTTCCATCTACCGTGACCCAGATCAATAATCTGGCAACCATGACCGTTGCGCCGCAAGGTACAAAGCTGTGGGACGCGCAAAAACACGATTTCGCCCCCCGGCTCGGCATCGCCTGGCAGATACGCCCCAATCTGGTATTTCGTGCGGGCGCCGGAATCTTCTACGACCTGGGATACTCCAGCGTGTCGGACGGTGCCGGCGCATGGCCGTACGTTCAGCAGAAGGTGCTTTCGAATAAGGCGTTCCCGCTCTCGCCGGCGGACGAGGAACCGCCGCCCTTCTCTACGTCTCCGCCGGTCGTTTATTTGGCAGCCGTAGATCCGAATCGTGTATCGCCCAGGACCTATGAGTGGAACACCTCCGTCGAGAGGAGTTTCGGCAACAACGACGTGATCACGCTTACTTATGTCGGCGCCGGCGCCCGCAAATTGATGCGGCAGGACTTCTACAACGCGCCAAATCCGAACTTCACGGGCGAGGTCGACATCATGAGAAACGGCGCGAGCGCGAGTTACCATGCGCTGCAAGCCCAGCACCGGCATCGTTTCGCTCACGGACTTCAAGCGCTGCTGTCGTACACGTGGGCGCATTCCATCGACAACGTTTCGTCCGATTCGATTTATGCCAACGTGCCGCCGGGCGCGTCCTCCGATCGCGGATCTTCGACCTACGACATCCGGCAGACCGTCTCTGCGGCGATCTCATACAACGTGCCCGCGCCGCGCATCGGAATGTGGAAGGCCGTATTTGGAAACTGGTCAACTGATTCGATTATTTACGCGCGCACGGCGCCGCCCGTGAATGTAGTTACGGGGCAGAACACGTTCGGCTCGTTCCTCTCGTCTGCCAACAGCGTGCAGCGCCCCAACGTCGTCGCCGGCGTCCCCCTCTGGATCTCCGACCCCAACGTCGCGGACGGCAAACGAATCAACAAGGCGGCCTTTACTGTCCCGGTCGGCGTCGTCCAGGGCAATCTCGGCCGCAACGTCCTCAACGGATTCGGCGCGACCGAGATCGACCTCACGCTGCGGCGCCAGTTCAAACTCTACGAGCGCCTCTCCCTCCAGGCCCGCGCCGACTTCTTCAACCTCTTTAACCATCCCAACTTCGGCCCGCCGACCAATTACATGACCTCGCCGCTGTTCGGGCAGGCGACCCAGATGCTCGGGGCGTCGCTGGGCGCGGGCGGGCAGACCGGCGGCCTCAATCCGCTGTTTCAGATCGGCGGCCCGCGCGCGGCGCAACTGGCAATGAAGCTTATATTCTGAAGCCAAAGACTGTCGCAACCCACTGGCGAACTGACGGTCGGCGCGGCAACTCGTCTATTCAACAGAACTGCCGTGAGATGTTGTATTTCCTTATGCGGGATTGCAGCGTAGTGCGCTTCAGTCCGAGCAGCGCCGCCGCGCCGTCCGGACCTCCGACCTGGCCTTTTGCTTGTTCCAGCGCCCTCAAGATCCTCTCCCGTTCCGCACTGCGCGATTCAGGCGGCCATGCTGCTTGCAAGGCAACCGGACGGCCATTGCCTATTGCTTCGAGCGCCGGCACCT
>DATIXD010000119.1:0-18518 GCA_035518875.1 Methylococcaceae bacterium
ATGGCGTTGTAGCGCGACATGAACGAGTTGTGCAGCATCGCCAACAGGTATTGGAAGTCCACGTTGAATTTGCGCGGGTCCTTGAAGCGAATGACGACGAGACTCTCCTCCGGGGTCGGAATGTCGCGGGAGATGAATGGATTTGAGGTGTCGACCAGAGGAATGCGCTGGAAGTTGATGTCGGTCTGCGAAAACTGCGGGGTGATGACTTTCACATAGTCATCCATGCGGCGGAGGATGATGTCGGTGACGTCTTCCGGTTTGTAGCCGCGTTGGGCGGTGTCCCGGTGGATCTTTTGGATCCATTCCAGGTTGACGATGGGCACGACACCGACGAGCAGATCGGTATACTGAACCACGTTGACGGTGTCGGTCTTGACGCCGCCGTGCAGGCCTTCATAGAACAATAGGTCGGTGCCCGCCGGGACATCTTCCCAGGGGGTAAATGTGCCCGGGGCGTAGCCGCCCAAGGCCTTGCCTTCTTCCTCGCTGTGGACGTAATAACGTCGCCTCGCCGTTCCGGTTTCGCCGTACTGCTTGAAGGTCTTCTCGAGTTCATCCAGGATGTTGGCCTCAAGCGCAAAATGGCTGAAGTGCCGACCTTCCTGTTGCGCCTGGGCGATTTTCTCGCGCATTTCGGTGCGGGCGTAGCGATGGAAACTGTCGCCCTCGACCACCAAGGGCTTCAATTCCAGCCGGAAAAAAATGTGCTCGAAGGATCTTTTTACGGTCGTAGTGCCTGCGCCGGATGAGCCGGTGATGGCGATGACAGGGTGTTTTTGGGACATGGCTGACTCCTCGATGAACTGTGTAATCCGTTCCCCGGTTTGCGGTTTTTCCGCTTTTCGCTCATCCAGCGCTCATGCAGCCGCTTGAGAGCGTCGACATCGACCAGGCTGAATGCTTCCCAAGGCGCTGCGCTCAGGCAGGTCAAAGGGTGTTCCGGCTCTCCCAGGTGATCCGTTACGACCAGCGCGCCGGTAAAATCCTGGCCGGCGGTATAGTCGTTGACGGCGATTATCGTCGGAATTCCAGCGCCTTTCGACGCCAAGATGCCGTTCTCGGAGTCTTCGATCGCCAGACATTCTTCGGCCGCAAGACCCAATTCCGCCAACACGTAGTGGTAAATATCGGGCGCCGGTTTCTTGTTCGCAACGATGTCGCCGGCGCCGATCACCTCGAACCACTCCGGCGCACCCGGGCCGAAAGAGCCCGATAACAAGGCGTAGACGTTGTCCGCCGTCGTCGTGGTGGCTATCGCAAGCCGCAATCCCGCATCCAGGGCTTCCTTCATCAATCGAATGACGCCAGGCCGGGCGGGAATCCCGCTGCTTTCAACCAAGGCGATGTAATGGCGGGTTTTCAGCGCCTGCAAGTTTTCGATGCAAGCGTCCAACTCCGCGTCTGCTACCGGAACCTCGGGGCCATGGGCGGTGATGAAGTGACGCAGACGCTCCTTGCCGCCGGTAACGGCCAAAAGTTCGCCATAGAGCGCTTCATCCCAAACCCAGTCCAGTCCCGTTTCCGCGAACGCCCGGTTGAAGGCGATGCGGTGCCCCCGGCGTTCAGTCTCAGCCAGGGTTCCATCCACATCGAAAATGAGCGCCTTAAGCACGGCCTAGTTGACGATGGGATCGAGCTCACCCTTGCTGTAGCGCTTGTTCATCTCTTCCAGGCCGATGACCTTGATCTTCGAGGCTTGACCGGCGGCGCCGAAGGCCTCGTAGCGGGCCTTGCAAATGCCGGTCATGGCTTGTTGCGCGACCTTGTAGAGCTTGCGCGGATCGAAGTTCTTCTTGTCTTCGACCATGTACTTGCGCATGGCGCCATAGGAGGCGATGCGCAAATCCGTGTCGATGTTGACCTTGCGGACGCCGTGACGGATGCCTTCGGCGATTTCCTCGACCGGCACGCCGTAGGTCTGGCCGATATCGCCGCCATACTCGTTGATCATCGCCGCCCAGTCCTCGGGCACCGAAGATGAGCCGTGCATGACCAGGTGAACGCTGGGGATTCGGGCGTGGATTTCCTTGACCCGGTCGATGCGCAACACCTTGCCGGTTGGTTTGCGGGTGAACTTGTAGGCGCCATGGGAAGTGCCGATGGCGATGGCAAGGGCGTCGACCCGGGTCTTCTTGACGAAATCGGCAGCTTCGTCGGGGTCGGTCAACAGCATCGAATGCTCCAACACGCCTTCCGCCCCGTGGCCGTCTTCTTCGCCGGCCTTGCCGGTCTCCAGGGAGCCCAGGCAACCCAACTCGCCTTCCACGGACACGCCGCAGGCATGGGCGATATCGACCACCCTGCGGGTAGTCTCGACGTTGTATTCATAGCTGGACGGCGTTTTCATGTCTTCCTGCAGCGAGCCGTCCATCATCACCGAGCTGAAACCAGACTGGATGGAGCGGACGCACACCGCTGGGGAGGCACCGTGATCCTGGTGCATGCAGATCGGAATGTGCGGCCACATTTCGACGGCCGCGAAGACCAGATGACGCAGGAACGGCTCGCCCGCGTACGAACGCGCGCCGGCGGAACCTTGCAGGATGACGGGGGCGTCAGTGGCCGCGGCGGCTTCCATGATGGCCTTGACCTGCTCCATGTTGTTGACGTTGAACGCAGGCAGACCGTAGTGATGCTCGGCGGCGTGGTCCAGCAATTGTCTTAAGGAAATGATAGCCATGGATGTACCCCTCTCTTGAAACTGATGGTTGCTCTGGTTAAGCCCTCTCCCACTGGGATGAGGGCTCGGTGCGGACAGCCTAAAGCGATCGCGTGCATTAGGCTACCATGAACCGTTCAGAGCTTCCTTGACTAAAGGATCGCTTCAACGTGCTTGGCAACGTTTTCGACGGTGAAGCCGAACTCCTTGAACAGCTGCCCAGCCGGCGCAGATTCGCCGAAACGGTCAAGACCGACGATCTTGCCGTGACTGCCCACGTATTTCCACCAACCGTCGCTTACACCGGCCTCCACGGCCACGCGCTTGGTCACGGCCGGCGGGAGCACTGAGTCGCGGTAGCTCTGATCCTGGGCATCGAACACATTGGTGGAAGGCATGGATACCACGCGGATTTTCTTGCCTTTTGCCGTCAGCGCTTCGGCCGCCTTCACCGCCAATTCCACCTCCGAACCGGTGCCCATGATGATGGCGTCGGGTTGACCGTTGCAGTCGCTGAGAATGTAGCCGCCGCGGGAGATCGCCTCGATTTGCGCCTGGGAACGCGGAATGTGGGGCAGGTTCTGGCGCGAGAAAATCAGGATGGACGGGCCATCCCTGCGCTCGATCGCGGCTTTCCAGGACACCGCCGATTCGACCGCATCGCAGGGACGCCAGACCCGCATGTTGGGAATCATGCGCAGGGTGGCGGTCTGCTCGACCGGCTGATGGGTGGGACCATCTTCGCCCAGACCGATGGAGTCGTGGGTATAGACGAAGATCACCGGAATCTTCATCAGCGAAGCCATGCGCAGCGCGTTACGGGCATACTCGGAGAACATCAGGAAAGTCGCGCCGTAGGGCTTGAGCCCCCCGTGCAGGGCGATGCCGTTCATCATCGCCGACATGCCGAATTCGCGCACGCCGTAGTAGACGTAATTGCCATCATGACCTTCGGCGTTGACGTTTTTGCATCCCGACCAGATCGTCAGGTTGGAGCCGGCCAGGTCGGCGGAGCCGCCGAGGAGTTCGGGCAGCAACGGGCCGAAACCGTTCAGGGCGTTCTGGGACGCCTTGCGGCTGGCGATGGTTTCGGCCTTCTCGTTGACCTTGGCGATGAAGGCGGCGGATTTCTCCGCCCAGTCGCGCGGCAGTTCGCCGGCCATGCGGCGATCGAATTCCGCCGCCAACTCGGGATATTCGCTGCGATAGTTTTCGAAACGATCGTCCCAGTCGGCTTCGACCTTCGCACCGATCTCGCGCGCGCTCCAGCCTTCGTATATCTCTTCCGGGACCACGAAAGGTTCATGCGGCCAGTCGATGGTTTCGCGCACCAGGGCGACTTCGTCGTTGCCCAGCGCCGCGCCATGACAGTCTTCCTTGCCCTGCTTGTTGGGCGAACCCCAGCCGATGATGGTCTGGCAGCAGATCAAGGAAGGCTTGTCGGTGACCGAGCGCGCTTCCTCGATGGCTTTCTTCACCGCTTCGGCATCGTGGCCGTCGACCTGCGGGATGACATGCCAGCCATAGGCTTCGAAGCGCCTCGGGGTGTCGTCCATAAACCAGCCCGGGGTATTGCCGTGGCCGCGGACTTCGCCGTCGATGGAGATGTTGTTGTCGTCGTAGAAGGCGATCAACTTGCCGAGTTTCATGGAACCGGCGAGTGAACAGGATTCGTGGGAAATGCCTTCCATCAGGCAGCCATCGCCCAGGAATACATAGGTGTAATGGTCGACGATGCTGTGGCCGGGACGGTTGAATTGACCCGCGAGGGCACGCTCGGCCAGGGCCATACCCACGGCATTGGTGATGCCTTGTCCGAGCGGGCCGGTGGTCGTTTCCACGCCCGGCGCGTAGCCATACTCGGGGTGGCCGGGGGTTTTGGAGTGAAGCTGGCGGAAGTTTTTTAGCTCTTCGATCGGCAGATCGTAACCCGTTAAATGCAGCAAGGAGTACAGCACCATGGAACCGTGACCGTTGGAAAGCACGAAACGATCGCGATCCGGCCATTTGGGATTCGCCGGGTTGTGGCGCAGAAAATCGTTCCAGAGCACCTCGGCAATGTCCGCCATTCCCATCGGCGCACCCGGGTGACCGGAGTTGGCTTTCTGCACGGCATCCATGCTCAAAGCGCGCACGGCGTTCGCAAGTTCTCGGCGTGAAGGCATGTTCTTCTCCTCGTTGGTTAATTTATCAGCCGATGAATTTTATCAGCCTGATCGACTTTGTCACGAAGTTCGCACGACCATGCCGGACGGGGCGCCGCATTACACGCATACTGCGACCAGACTTCCTATCGAAAAATTGCGCAAATGGGGGCTGGCCACTTCACCCACAACTCGCGCATCAACTTGCCGCAAATAGCCGGGGGCTGATGCCTTGCATAAACGAATTACCCGCTTTGCAGAAAAGGGAGGCGTTGGGCGCGGCTCCGAAAGAAGCCCGTTCGGCCCTCTGCAGGCGATGGAATCACCGTGAAGCGAGAAATAACGACGTCGGCCGGCAGGAAGAGATGAGGGGTTGCCGAAGCCCGCCCTGAGCTGAAAGCTTGTGAATTTTCGCGGGGGACGCTGCGCGACCGACACGAACTATCGATTAGATTCAGGGCACGGCGGACAGAGCACACCCTGCCGCGGATTTTTAGACGCCTCTTGGCGAGGCGGGAAAGACGTATACCTCGTCTCGAGCCCGAAAATCGGTGGGATCCGAATTTCGGGCTCGAGCGATCGGCGCCCGATTAAGCCGCGCGGCTTGCGGCTTCCTTTTGTTCCAGCTCCGCCAGTCGGGCCGCGAGGATTTCTTCCAGCGATACCAACGCCTTGGTGAAGCCATCGATGCCTTCCGACAGTTTGTCGGATGCCATGCGGTTTTCACTATGCATACGGTCGAAAGTCGCCTTGTCCATGGTAATTTTTTCGATCGAGGCGTTGGCCGCTTTTTGCGGGTCGAGCTTGAGCGGCAGCGCAGCCTCGGTGGACTGTAGCTCGGCCAACAAGGACGGGGCAATGGTCAACAGATCGCAACCGGCCAATTCCGTGATCTCTCCGATGTTGCGGAAACTGGCGCCCATGACTTCGGTTTTATAACCGAATTTCTTGTAGTAGTTGTAAATCTGGGTGACCGAGAGAACCCCGGGATCTTCGGCAGGCGCATACGAATCTCGACCGGTGTCTTTCTTGTACCAGTCGAGGATGCGGCCGACGAAGGGGGAGATCAGGGTAATGCCGTTCTCGGCGCAGGCGATCGCCTGATGCAAGCCGAACAACAGGGTCAGGTTGCAATGAATGCCCTCTTTCTCCAGAACCGCCCCAGCCTGGATGCCTTCCCAGGTGGAGGCGATCTTGATGAGGATGCGCTCACGGGAAACGCCTTGCGCTTCATATTGAGCGATAAGCTCGCGCCCCTTGGCGATGGTTGCGTCGGTGTCGTAGGAAAGCCGGGCGTCCACCTCGGTGGAAACGCGGCCCGGAATGATCTGGAGTATCTTGAGCCCGAAGGAAACCGCCAGCCGGTCAAAAGCCAAGGAGACCACCTCAGAGGCCGACGCATCCTTGCCCAGATCCTGTCTGGCGCCTTTCAGCGTGTCGTCGACGATGCCCTGATATTGCGGCATTTGGGCAGCGGCGGTGATCAACGATGGATTAGTCGTCGCATCGCGGGGTTTGAAGGTTTCAATGGCCTGGATATCGCCGGTATCGGCCACAACCACGGTTACCTCCCGCAGTTGAGCGAGTAGATTCTTCGACATAATGACTCCTACGATTCTTGAAGTATTGAGTGTGTCGGCGCAGCGCCGGAAACGTCCCGCGCTCCGACCTTTAATTGCTTGGGCTTCTGTCCTCAGCGGTCAGACAGAAAACCACTTCCCCGCAGCGGTAGGAGGCGCACCAAGCCCCCACCGGTTCCGCAAGAAATGACAGCGCAATCGGGGAAATAAGGATATGGACTTTTAAACGTCAGACGGGGCTAGCGTTATGATGCTAGCCCCATGTCGGCGGGCGACCCTGGGCGATTCATACACACCACCCGTCGGATTTCCATCCGCTAGGCGCCGCTGACGTTACAGCCAGTGGATCAGCTCAGGTTTCTCACGTACCGAGCAACGCCGGTTTCCGCTCTCGTTGCAGTTCCAGACTGTTCAAGATTTTTCACGTACCGAGCGACCCCGGTTTCCGCAGCCGCTCCGCCTGCGGATATGTCAAGATTTTTCATGTATCTAGCAACCCCGGTTTCCGCAGCAGTCTCTCCGGTTGCTACGAACGCAGTAGCACGACTCTGAATTGCCTGCGCCTTCGATCCGGCTTTCTTGGCGCTGAAAAAGGCCCAACCGACCAGGGCGAGAACAACTACAAGGATGGGAAGATTCTCCCTCAGAGGGTTCTCGGATTTGGCACCTGCTGGTGCACCCTCCGCGCCCGCCGGTGCCGCCGCCTCCGTGGTGATGGACTTGCCGTGCTTGGCGATATAATCGGCGTCCTGGAAAAGCACCGTCGGTTGAAAGCCCGCCGCCGGATATTGTGATTCAGCTCCCGCCAGGGGACTGGCTACCAGCAGCGCCGCCAACAAAAATTTCGTCAAATTGCAATTTTTCACTTCGTTCCCCTATGAGTCAATGATAAGCGGATGAAGACCGCGCGTTGTAACGATGGTTGCTCAAATCTTGAACAAGATAAAGTCAGAACGAGTGGGCATTCCACTCGTTCGTTTGACACTACTCCAAATTGGCGTGTCGTGTCCTCATTTCTTCTTCAGGAATGCCTTTTTCGTGAATAATGTGCGCGATAGTGGCTTCCAGGAAGATCAACGTAGATAACTCAAACGTTGTTCCCATCGGCATGCCGACAACCTTACCATACTGTTCCGGCGTACCAATTTGGCATACGAAATCTGACATATCGCCAATTGTTGAACTGCTTTTCGTTGTCAGCAACACAATGTCAGCGCCCTTCTCCTTAGCGCGCTTGGTGAATGCAATCATCGTCTCCGTTTCTCCGGAACCTGAGATGACGATGAACAAATCCCTTTTTTGAATGCTGGGGGTAACAATCTCACCAACAACATAAGCATCATACCCGCCATGCATCAATCTCATTGCAAAGAATCTGGCAACTAATCCCGACCGCCCTGCGCCTGTGACGAATATGCGCGATGCCTTATCAAGCATTTGGGTTAATTTTTCATCATAGGTAGGATCGGTAGCTCCTAAAACGCCTGAAATCTTTTCTATGATAACTTTCTGATGCATGTTATATACCCTTACGCGGCACTAGCCAGCTCACAGATTTCGCGTGCGGCATCGGCAGGCGAAGCAGCGCCATAGATGGCGGCGCCCACGACGACAATGCTCGCGCCCGCCCGCGCGACTTGCTGTACTGTTGTGTTCTTGATTCCGCCCGCAACCGATATTCTGACGGGCAAGCCTAATCGGGCCACGCTTTGCAAGTCGGCGAATGGAGTCTGACCCGCCGCCTGCGCATCGAGACCTGTGTGAACACCGATAATGTGGGCGCCGATCCTGGCGGATTCTCTGGCGCACCCTGCTTTATCCGGCACGTTAATGAGGTCAACCTGCACTTCCGCGTTGTATTTGTTTGCCGCCTTGACTACGCCGGCAATGGTAGGAAGGCCTGACACTCCGAGTACCGTACAAATATCAGCGCCCGCCGCATAGAAAGGCGTTGCTTCATACTCGCCGGCGTCCATTGTTTTGAGATCGACCAAGAGCAGTTTGTTGGGGAACTTTTTCTTGAACTCTCTAACCAGCGCGACCCCATTATGTTTGATGCTCGGAGTTCCGATTTCAAAAATGTCGACATAAGGAGCCGTGAGGCTAGCCAGCTTGAGGGTATGGTTGACATCCAAAGTGTCTAAAGCCAATTGAATTAATGGTCTTGCCATGATACATCCTCCGATTTGCTTATAGTTGTTTACAGGCCTATTATACATTTTTGCATGTATTTCCTCGTAACTCTAAAATAGAAAGGGGACCGATGTCAACGCTCCTCTGCCTGAACGTGATGCCCACTGACCGCTCTTCCCGCGCCTGAGCAACATTGACGCAAGCCCACGCAACAAAAAGAGATTCATAGGGTTACGAGTTGTTCGCCATTGAAATTCGACCGTTAGCAGCGAGGCGGGCGCCATAATTTCTGCTCCCCGGAATATGCCGCGGGTGAACCGGCGGTTTCCGTAGCGCGCTGAGGATAAGCTGCTTCATTCGGCCACCGAATGAAGTCTGAAAGGCACTGGCCCCAGCCGTATCGCCCGGGGCGGCCGACAATCGGGCAAAGCCATCGTCAGCGGAGAATCTCCGCCATCCGGGGTCATTGCCCCACCTTGACGTCGCATCGAAGACAGTCACCCTTTTGGGAGTAGGTACGCGAAGCACGCCGTCACGTTCCACGTCCGCCCGAAATCGCAGCCCTCCGTCGCCGACCGTAAACACATCCAGTTGGTCTCGGCTGGAGCAGACGCTTGGCCGATCGACGGTTCGCACCGCCATTTGAGCGAGGTTCCACGCGTAACGCCCGCCGAATCGACCATCCTGCTTCCTCCGCGCTAATTGTTCCGAAGCGGCGAAATTTTATCTTAAAGCATTCCGTTGGGAGCGTCATGAATATTACCCTGAGACAATTGAAAGTTTTCGAACGGGTCGCGCGGCGCTTGAGCTTCACCCGCGCGGCCGAGGAGCTGTATCTAACCCAGCCGGCCGTGTCCATGCAGATCAAGCAATTTGAGGAAACCATTGGCCTGCCCTTATTCGAGCGTCTCGGCAAGAAAATCTATCTGACCCGGGCGGGGGAGGAATTGTATCGGCTCAGCCGGTCCATCTCCCAGAAACTGGAGGAAGCCGAGCAACTCATTGAGGAACTAAAGGGAACCGAAGGTGGACGCCTGGTGGTCGCCGTCGCCAGTACCGTCCACTATTTCGCAATCCGCCTTCTGGCCGATTTTTGCCGGCGCTATCCGAAAGTCCAGGTCAACTTCAAGGTCACCAATCGCAAGGGGCTGTTGCAGCAACTGGAGGACAACGAAACCGACATCGTACTGATGGGGCAGCCGCCGGAAGATCAGGATCTGGTCGCCGACGCGTTCATGGAAAACCCGCTGGTGATCATCGCCCCGAGCAATCACCCCTTGGTTGGCAAGACGGCGATCACCATCGAAGAGCTCAAAAACGAGACCTTCCTCATGCGCGAGCAAGGCTCGGGGACGCGCAACTCGGTGGAGCGCTTCTTCTCCGAAAAAGGGATTCCTATTTCTGCCAGCATGGAAATGAACACCAACGGCGCCATCAAGCAAGGCGTGGAGGTCGGCCTTGGCCTTGGAATCGTGTCGGTGCACACGATCGAACAGGAATTGAAAGATGGCCGACTCGTCATCTTGAATGTCGAATCCTTCCCCATCATGCGGCAGTGGTATATCGTCCACCGAACCGGCAAGCGGCTGTCCAGCGTCGGCAAAATCTTCGAGGACTTCGTTAGAACCGAGGCGCAGCGCTTCGTGAAGGTAGACCTGAAGCTTGACCGGCCCGTGTAGGGCGATCAACCCGACAACCGGCCCGTGAGAGAACCCTCTAGACGCAAAAGCCCTGACCACGGGAGCAGGCAGGCCTTTCGGTCAACCCGACCGAAGCGGATTATCGGTGGTAGGAAACCACGCGCTCGACTTCGTTCCTGGAACCCAAAATCACCGGCACGCGCTGATGGATGCTGTCGGGCTGCATGTCCATGATACGCTCCCGCCCCGTGGAACTCGCGCCGCCGGCCTGTTCGACGATGAAGCTCATCGGATTGGCTTCGTACATCAGGCGCAGCTTCCCGCCCTTGCTCGGATCCTTGGTGTCGAAGGGATACATGAAGATGCCGCCGCGGATGAGGATGCGGAAAACCTCGGCGACCATCGACGCCACCCAGCGCATGTTGAAGTTCTTCTCGCGGACGCCGTCCTTGCCCCTCATGCATTCGTCCACATACCGTTGCACCGGCACCTCCCAGAAGCGCTGGTTGGACATGTTGATGGCAAACTCCGCGGTATCCTCGGGTATGCGCATATCGGGGTGGGTGAGAATGAATTCGCCCACATCGCGATCCAGGGTAAATCCGTTCACGCCGCTGCCCGTGGTCAGCACCATGAGGGTGGTCGGGCCATAGACGCAGAAACCGGCGCAAACCTGCTTCGTGCCGGGCTGAAGGAAATTGGCTTCGGTCGGCTCGCTCACGCCTTCCGGCGCGCGCAGAATGGAGAAAATGGTGCCGACCGAAAGGTTGATGTCGATATTGGACGAACCGTCGAGCGGATCGAAGCAGATCAGGTATTTGCCGCGCGGGTAACCCGAGGGAATGCGGATGATTTCGTCGTTCTCCTCGGAAGCCATCGCCGCCAGATGACCGGTCCACTCCAGCGATTGGATGAAAATGTCATTGGTGATGACATCGAGCTTCTTCTGCACCTCGCCCTGCACGTTTTCAGAACCCGCCACGCCTAAATTGCCGGCCAGAGCACCGCGGTTGACCTCGTGCGAGATCAGCTTGCAGGCGCTGACGATATCGTTCAACAGCAAGGTGAACTCGCCGGTCGCCGCCGGCGACTTGCGTTGCTCGTGGATGAGGAATCGGACCAGGGATTCGCCTTTCACGGGGTAGCCTCTATTGCTTTACAGATTACGTCGTCCGGGTTCTCAAGACGTGGCGGGCGGGGCCGCCGCGAGCACGTCGATGACGCGGGCGATCTTGAGCGCGTTGGTGCCGCCGGTGAGCCCCGTCAGATCGCCCTTGGTCAGGATGACCATGTCTTCCACGCAAACCAAATTCCGCTTTAGAAATTCCTCGACGATGGCTTTGTTCAGAACCGCATGATCGGAAATATTTCCTTCGTCGAAGCTGATGGGATAAACACCCCGGTAGAGGGCGACTTTCTGACAGGTCCGCTCGTGAGAAGTCAGGGCGTAAATGGGGATACCGGAACTGATTCGCGACATCCACAAGGGCGTCGAGCCGGTTTCGGTGAGTGCGCCGATGGCCCTGACCGGCAGATGATTGGCGATATACATCGCCGACATGGCGATGGCCTCGTCGATGCGATGGAATTCCTGGTCCATGCGATGATGCGACTGCGACTGCCGGACCCGGGGGTACTTTTCCGCCTCCAGGCAAACTCGGGCCATGGCAGCCACGGTGCGAACCGGAAACTTGCCGGCGGCGGTTTCCGCCGACAACATCACGGCGTCGGTGCCGTCGATCACGGCGTTGGCCACGTCCGACACTTCCGCCCGGGTAGGCTGGGGGTTTTCGATCATGGACTCCATCATCTGGGTGGCGGTGATTACCGCCTTGTTGTGTTGACGGGCCAGGCGAATCAGGCGTTTTTGCTGGTGCGGCAGCAAGGCGTCGCCGATTTCGACGCCCAGATCGCCGCGCGCAACCATGATGGCGGCGGAGGCGTCGATGATGCCCTCGATCACGCCGTCGCGGATGGCTTCGGCCCGTTCGATCTTGGCGACGATCCCCATGTCGCTGCCCGCTTGGCGCAGCAGTTCACGGGCTTCCAGGATGTCTTCGGCCGACCGCGGGAAGGAGATGGCCAAGTAATCGGCACCGATCATCACGGCCGTCTTCAGATCTTCCTTGTCCTTGTCGGTCAGCGCCGGCGCGGACAAGCCTCCGCCCAGTTTGTTGATGCCCTTATGGTTCGACAGCACACCGCCGACCGTGACGATGCAATGTACGCGGGTGCCTTCTACCTTCTCGACCTTGAGTTCGATCAAGCCGTCGTTGAGCAGCAGGGTATCCCCGGCCTTCACGTCACGCGGCAAGGCTTCGTAACTGCATCCCACCTGGGTTTCGTCGCCTCCGTCCGCCGGCCACGCCGTATCCAGATCGAAAGACTGACCTTCCGCCAACTGCACCTTTTCGTCCCTGAACCGCGCAATGCGGATCTTGGGACCCTGCAGGTCAGCCAGGATTGCGACATGACGCCCGAGTCGGCGGGCGATTTCGCGAACACATCCGGCGCGCGCGCGATGTTCGTCCGCCGTGCCGTGAGAAAAATTGAGCCGGATCGCGTCCGCGCCGGCTCTGAGGATTTTTTCCACAACCTCCGGGGCCTCGGAAGCGGGCCCCAGGGTTGCGATGATTTTAGTGCGGCGGAATATCGGGTTGCTCATGCCGTGTCGGGTTAGCTCGCATTCATCAGAGCGACCGTTGTGTCCAGCATACGACACGAGAAGCCCCACTCATTGTCGTACCAGCTCAGCACCTTCACCAGATTGCCGATTACCTTGGTTTGGGTGGCATCGAAGTTGGAGGACGTGGTCGTATGGTTGAAGTCGCTGGAAACGAGAGGTTCGGTGTTATAACCGAGGATGCCCTTTAAGGCGCCGTTGGCGGCGTCCTTGAGAATGCCGTTGACTTCGTCGACGGTGGTATCACGCGCGGCTATGAAGGTCAGGTCGACCACGGAGACATTGGCGGTCGGCACGCGGATAGCGAAGCCGGACAGCTTGCCGTTCAGTTCCGGCATCACCAGCCCCACCGCCTGAGCGGCACCGGTCTTGGTCGGAATCATGTTCAGCGCGGCGGCGCGGGCGCGGTACAGATCGGAGTGATAGACATCGGTCAACACCTGGTCGTTGGTGTAGGAATGGATCGTGGTCATCAGCCCGGAGACGATGCCCAGCTTGTCATGTAACGGTTTGACCAGCGGCGCCAGTGCATTGGTGGTGCAGGAAGCGTTGGAGATGACCGTGTGCTCAGGCTTGAGCACGTTGTGGTTGACGCCGTAGACGATGGTCGCATCGCATTCGTTCTTGTCGGCCGGCGCTGAAATCATGACCTTCTTGGCGCCGGCATCGAGATGGGGCTGACATTTTGCCTTGTTGCGGAAGATGCCGGTGCATTCGTGCACCACGTCCACCCCCAAGGACTCCCAGGGCAGTTTGGATGGATCGCGCTCGGTGAACACCCGGATACGGTCGCCGTTTACGATAAGATCCCCGCCATCGATTTCCACCGTGCCTCTGAACGGACCGTGGACGGTGTCGTGTCTGGTCAGGTGGGCGTTGATCTTGGCGTCGCCCAGGTCGTTGACAGCCACGATCTGGATATCCTTGCGGCCGCATTCGTAGACGGCGCGCAGAATGTTGCGGCCGATACGGCCATAGCCATTGATGGCGACTTTAATCGTCATAGCCTTTCTCCATTAAGTTAAGAGTTCAGTTGTTTGTGGTCGGATGGCTTTTATTGCTGTTTAACCTGGCCGCACTGGCTCATGGAATCCTCGGGTTTGCACACCCTAGGCGCCGATTTCTGCCGACCGCGCCACACGAGCAACACCAGCTTCGCGCAAATCCGGTCTTTGATAGAGACGTTGGGGACAAGAAAGTATATAGTTTTTGAATATAGCAAACTCGCGCTTGCCGCGTCCAGCGCTTGAACTTCGCCGCCACCGCGCGGTAGCGTATTGATCGATAGCCGGCGACAGGAGCGCCGCCCACGGCGCGATGCGCGCGGCCAGCAGGACATTTCCCGCAGCACTATGACAGCAAGCCAGCAAGGAGCCTCCCGATGGAACCCGCCGACCGCCCGGCCCAACTGGCTCCGGAGCAGCTGAAAGCCCATTTGGCGCCGGAAGACTTACCATTCACGACCACCGAGGACTTAGAGCCCTTTACCGGCGTACTCGGGCAAAAACGAGCGCAGGTGGCGGTTGAATTCGGCGTCTCCATGGCCAGGCCCGGCTACAACATTTACGTCATGGGCGAACCCGGCACCGGCCGCCTATCCCTGGTCACCCATTACTTGCAGACCTGTGCACGGCACCAGGCGACACCGCCGGACTGGATATACCTGAACAATTTCGGCGAACCGCGCGAGCCATTCGCCATCCAACTTCCCGCCGGCCAAGGCAAAGCTTTTCGAGCGGACATGGAAGCCTTTATCGACAACCTGTTGGCGACCTTCCCGGCAGCGTTCGAGAATCCCACCTACCAGCGCCACAAGACCGCCATCGACCGCGATTTCAACCAGCGCTACAGCAAGGCCATCGACAAGGTGGAACGCCGCGCGTTGGAGAAAAACATTGCTCTGTTCCGCGATGGCGACACCATTTCCTTCTCCCCGATGATCGCCGGCAAACCCGCCGACGAGAACGAGTTCGCCCAATTCTCCGAAGAAGAAAAAGAGGCTTTCCACAAGAACGCGCGGATCCTGGAGAATTACCTGGGCGAGGTACTGGTGGAGCTGCCGCAATGGAAGCGTGAAACCAGCAATCGACTGCGCAGGCTCAACCAGGAGACGATCAGCCAGGCCATCGAACCGCTGCTGGAAACGCTGACCAAGAAATACGCCGACCAGCCCGGCGTGATCCGCTATCTGGGGGCGGCTCGCGGCAATCTGCTGCGCACCATCGGTGAACAGCTGCTGGAGCACGAATCGCGCGAAGAAGCCGGCAAAAAGACCTTGCTGGTCGAGCAATACGCGCCGAAGCTGCTGGTCGCGCACACGCCGGAGGGCGGCGCTCCGGTGATCTACGAGGCCAACCCCACCTACCAGAACCTGTTCGGGCGGGTCGAATACGTCAACGCGCAGGGCGCATTGGTTACCAATTACCGGATGATCTGCGCCGGCGCGCTGCATCAGGCGAACGGCGGCTATCTGCTACTCGATGCGGATAAGCTCGTTACCGAGCCGCACGTCTGGCCTGCCCTGAAACGCGCACTCAAAAACCGGCAGATTCGGATCGAAATCCCGCATCAAGACCAGTCCATGGCCACCGCCATGACGCTCAACCCGGAGGTGATCCCGCTGCAGATCAAAATCGTCCTGATCGGCGAGCGCGCACTTTATTACCTCCTGCAGGAACTGGACGACGAATTCAACGAGCTGTTCCGAGTGCTGGCCGATTTCGATGGCCACATCCCCCGCGATTCGGAGTCCATGCTGCGTTTGATTCGACTGGTCAAGACCCACACCGACTCGGCCGGATGCAAACCCCTGACCAGCGCAGCCGCCGCCCGGTTGATCGAATACAGCGCGCGGCTCGCCGAGCATCAGCAACGTCTGTCCGCCCGCATCGGCGACTTGCTCGAAATGGTCGGCGAGGCGGAGCTGATCCGCAAGCAGCAAGACGATGCCGTCATCGACGAGGGGCATATCGAGACGGCGTTGGCGAACAAGGACGAGCGCCTCGGGCGAATCAGCCAGCAATTGCTGGAGGAAATGATGGACGGAACCATTCTGATCGACACCCAAGGCAGTGCGGTGGGCAGGATCAACGGCCTCACCGTATTGGAAGTGGGCGACAGCCGCTTCGGCTCGCCCGCGCGCATCACCGCGACGGTTTATCCCGGCAGCCGGGGCGTGGTGGACATCGAGCGGGAAGTCGAGCTGGGACAGGCCATCCATTCCAAGGGTGTCATGATTCTGGCCGGCTACCTCGGTCACCAATACGCCCAAAGCTTCCCGTTGGCCATCTCCGCCAACATCGCGCTGGAACAATCCTACGGTTACGTCGACGGCGACAGCGCCTCATTGGCCGAAGTCTGCGCGCTCATTTCGGCCCTGACCGGCGTGCCGATCCGACAGGCCCTGGCGGTCACCGGCTCCATCAACCAGTACGGCGACGTGCAGTCGGTGGGCGGGGTGAACGAGAAAATCGAGGGGTTTTTCAGACTGTGCCAAGCCCGCAAGCTGACCGGCGAACAAGGCGTGATCATCCCGAAGGCGAACATCCCCAGCCTCATGCTCAAGTCGGAAGTCGTAGCCGCCGTGCAGAGCAAGGCATTTGCGATCTACGCGGTCGGCTCGGTGGATGAAACCCTGGCGCTCGTGACCGGCAAACCGGTGCGGGCCGTCAATGCCTTGGCCGTGACGAAGCTGCGCGCCATCGCCAAGCTGTCGGCCAGAACCCAGGACGGCTAGGAAAAGCGGCACTCAATGGCCCTCAATATCCCCGGCTCAGGTCAACCCGGTTCGGCATTGGCTCATCGCCGGCCGCCGCATTCAGCAGCGCGGCCAGATGGGTGATGCGCAGATCTTCGGTCTCAGCAGACCAGCCGGCGCGGTGGGGACTCATCACGACATTGTCCAATTCGTGGAAAGGGAAGTTCGAGGGTGGCGTCGGCCTAGCCTTGCCCCGTGCATGCCTCGGCGGATACCGGTACCAAACATCGATTCCCGCTGAAAAAATCCTGCGCGCCTTGAGAGCGTGATAAAGCGCCTCTTCCGCCACGATCTCCCCGCGGGCCACATTGACCAGCACGGCATGCTGCGGCAGCAACGTCAATTCCCGCTCGCCCAGCAAGCCGCTCGTTTCATGGGTATGGGGCAAACAGATCACCAGCGCGGCCGCGTGGGGCAGGAGCTTCGGCAGCGCATCGCTTCCATACACATCCTCCGGGTCGGTCGGGGCTGGGGTTCGGCGTACCCCGACGACGTGCATGCCCAGACCCCGGCAAGCCTTGGCCACGCCTTGACCCACGCGGCCATACCCTAGAATCAGAGCCGTTTTCCCCGCCAGCATCACACAACCCTGCCCGCTTCCCGGCAGTGGCCCCCAATGGTGTTGACGGAACTCCCGGTCGTAGGGAACGACCCACTTGGCCGCTGCCAAAAGTAGAGCGACCGCCATTTCGGCCGTAGGGCCGGAGTTGTAGGGAAGATTGTGAACGGCAATCTGCGGGAATTCCTTCACCAGATCCAGCGTCTCCAGAGGTACGCCCGCCCAAGGGATAATCAGGGTATGCAGCCTTGGACTGGCGAGCAGGTCCTCCCGTGTGGGGAAGCCGTGAACCAGGATTTCGAAATCGGCCGGAAGGGCGGGCTGACCAAGACTGAGCCAAACGGACGGTTCCAGGAGCTTAGTCAACCGGGTGACTTGTTCCGGTTCGAGATCAAATTGAAGATGAACCTTGATCACTTTGCAGCATCGGTTTCGTCACAGCGTTTACAACGTGTTGATCATATTCGCGCATTGACACTTGTGGGATCCATGGTTTGTCTGAGAACCTCAGTACCGATTCCGTACGGGACTAAACGAGCTCAAGGCATCCCATGCGGCTCTTCGTGGCCGAAGCCGCCACCGCCGGGCGTTTCGATGACGAATCGGTCGCCGGCGCTTAGATCCACTTCGTCGCAACTCTTGAGCAATTCGATCCGGCCGTCGGCGCGTTCCACCCGGTTCTCCCCCAGCTTACCGGGTGCGCCGCCCTCCAGGCCAAAAGGCGCTTGAGTCCGGAAATTGGAAAGGATTGCGGCCTGCATGGGCTCGAGGAAGCGGATCTGGCGGACAATGCCGTCGCCGCCCTTGTGCCGGCCGCTGCCGCCGCTGCCGCGCCGGATTTCGAAGCGCTCGAGCAACACCGGAAAGCGCACTTCCAAAACTTCAGGGTCGGTCAAACGCGAGTTGGTCATATGGCTCTGCACGCCGCTCGCCCCGTCGAAGTCGTGGCCAGCACCGGTACCGCCCGCGATCGTCTCGTAATATTGCCAGCGCTCGTTGCCGAAGGTGAAATTGTTCATGGTGCCCTGGGCCGCCGCCATCACGCCCATCGCGCCGAAGAGCGCATTGACGATGCATTGCGATGACTCGACATTGCCCGCGACGACCGGAGCGGGGTATTTCGGATTCAGCATGGAACCTTCCGGGACGATGATCTCCAAAGGGGCGAGGCAGCCCTCGTTGAGGGGGATATCGTCGGCCACCAGACAGCGGAATACGTACAGCACGGCGGCCACGCCTATGGCTCGCGGAGCGTTGAAATTGTCGGCGAGCTGCGCGCTGGTGCCGGTGAAGTCGATGCGAGCCGCGCGCCTTCGGCGATCCACGGTAATCTTGACCCGGATTATTGCGCCGTTGTCGA
>DATIXD010000120.1:0-14617 GCA_035518875.1 Methylococcaceae bacterium
TCAATCGTCCCAACCTGAATTTCCGCGGTTTCAGCGGCACCCTGGCGGCGGGCATACTGAAAAAGGGCGATCCGATCATGGTCTTGCCTTCGCGCAAGACCAGCCGGGTCAAATCCATCGTCACCTACGACGGCGAACTGGTCGAAGCCTTCCCGCCGCAGGCGATCACCGTCACCCTGGAAGACGAAATCGACGTCAGCCGCGGCGACATGCTGGTGCGGCCCGACCATGAACCGACACTGGATTCCCGCTTTAACGCCAACATCGTCTGGATGGCGGAAACACCGCTGATTCCGGGCCGACAATATCTCTTCAAGCAGACTACCCGGACCGTTGCCGGCTCCGTTGCCAAGGTCCACCATCGCATCGATGTCAATACATTGGAGACACACCCGGCGGTACAGTTGAACCTCAATGAAATCGGACTGTGTGAAATCGCCTTGAGTTCGGCGATCGCTTTCGATCGCTACAGCCGTTGCAAGGGGACGGGTTCGTTCATCGTGATCGACCGGCTGACCAATGTGACCGTCGGTGCGGGCATGATCGAGAGTTCTGCGATCAGAAAGGCGGAAATCCGCAGAGTCACGCCGCAAGAACGTGCCACGCGTTTCGGCCAAAAAGCCATCACCTTTTGGCTGAGCGGTGCGGAACGCCGGGAAGCCGCCTACGGGTTGGAACGCCGCCTGTTCGACCGCGGGTACGTTTGCGTGGTACTCGATGAAGAGGCGCTGGGCAATCAAGCCGGGTTTGTCGCTCGTAACTTCAATCAGGCCGGCATCATATGCTTGTGTTCCGCACCGGATACCGCGTTGCCCCGCGAAGACGCCGCGAACGTGATCCTTCCCGCGGAGAGCTTGGAAATCGATGAAGTGATCAAATTATTGAGTCTTGCTCATCCGGGACAACCGGACTTTCAGATTTGATCGACCTCATCCCAGCGTTCTTCTATCGGGGGAGGAGGAAAATGCTCTATTGACGTAAGCCGTCATACCGGCATGGATTCATGCCCGGCTATCCTGCCCGGCACCCTTTGGCTGAATGCAAATCCGCTCCAGGCGTATTTGTGCCGGTATCCGGTCGACAAAGACCTTATCCTGCAAATAGTCCCGAGCGCCTGGGTTCCGGAAGTTACTCCGGATCACGCATCCAGACCGTCTAACAGTACGGTCGCAAGACGGGCGGCCTGCCCACGGATTTCCGGCACGGCGGTGGTTTCCCACAGGATGCCTTTCTGTGGCGGTCCTAGGGAAAACAAGCAGTCGGAGGCCGCCCCGTCGGCGCCGATTAGAGCCCCGTCCTGACCGACATCCAACCCAAGACTTAGGGGATCCGGATGGATAAGGCCCTGGTCGAGCAGGTCTTTGATCAGGGGACTTTGTAGCTCGCGGTAATCGCTTTCCGAACCGGAGCAATTCACCACGGCATCCACCCGAACCGAGTCGACACGACCTTGGCCACGCTGGCGAATTAGCACGTCGACATCCCGCCCGGTTTCCCGATAGCCCATGATGCGGCCAACATGGCGGACCAGTTGTCCCGAATCGACCAACACCTGAAGCCGCGCCGCTATGCTTGGTGCGATGCGATGCCGGTGAAAGTCCCAAAAAGGCCGCAGATGACGCAGAAACCGCCTTCGCTCCGATATGGGAAGGCTCTTCCAAAGGGTCTGGTTGGTGGGCCTGAGGGCATCGATCACTGCGCGCCAGTCGCAGCCGCTGGAACGGATGTACTGCCGGATCTGATGCAGCCAGGCACGGACGGTCTGGGGCGGAGCATTCGGGTCGATGCTGAAGGGAACCGGTGTGTATGGCTGGTGTGCCAAAGGCCACAATCCGCGCCGGGAAACTACATGAATCGTCCCGCGATAACCGGCTTCGCTCAACGTGATGGCCCAATCGGCCATGGTGAGGCCGGCACCGATCAACAGACAGGAATGTGTCGCGAGAAGGTCCTGCAGCACCTCGGATGACCAAGGATTGCCGTGATAGCGGGGACTTTCATAAAAACGCGGATCGGCTACGGTGGGATTGCCGGGTAGGAAGTTACCCAAGGCCAGTACCACCTTCTGGACCTGGAGGGTCTCGCCGCTGAGCAACCTGAGGTTGGCGCCTTCGGGCGTGATGCTAACGCCTACCGCTTTGTCGACCTTCCGTTCCAGCCGCACTGTGGGGCTAGCTGCGCGTTCGGCTTCATCGATCACCCACGAGAGGTAATCCCCATAGGCTCGGCGCGGCAGGAAAGACGTGGGAGCGACTTCGGTGACCCAAGGGGGGTTGATCAGACTTTCTTCCTGCTCTTTCGTCGGGCCGCCTTCGCGGCGCTGCGCCCGGCCGCCTTCGCGGCGCTGCGCCCAGCGCAGAAAGTGCTCCGGGTCGTCCGGGAAAGCGCTCATGTTGGCCGCGGGCACGTTCAGGAGATGGCAATCCATCCCTGAGCTGTAAGCAACCCCTCGTCCGAATTGCCTAGGTGTCCGTTCGATCAGGTAAACAGTGAGTGGCGACTTAGTTTGCCTAAGTAGATGCGCCGCCACCAGCGTGCCGCTGAAACCGGCGCCGACAATCGCGATTTTGACTGGGACAGACATGTTCCTTACGCGTTGCGTGTTCAAAACTGTGAAAAAGGTCGGTATTGTTCGGGAAGCCCCAAGGCCTCGGCGACTGGCTGACAAGTGATGAAACCCCGGTGGGTGTTCAGTGCCTTGCCGAAACCTTCGTCCTCCCGCAAGGCCTGCAAGCCTTTGTCAGCAAGACGCAAGGCATAAGGCAGGACTGCTTCGGTAAGTGCCAGGGTGGAGGTTCTGGGATAGGCGCCCGGCATATTGGTGACGCAATAATGAATGACGCCGTGAATTTCATAGACCGGGTTGGAGTGGGAAGTCGGTCTCGAGGTCTCGATGCAGCCGCCCTGATCAATGCTGACATCGACGATGACCGACCCCGGACGCATGCTCTTGACCACATCCTCGCTCACCACGAAATCAGCCTTGGCGCCGCGCCGCAACACCGCGCCCACCAGCAGATCGGCCTCATGTGCATGTCGAGCGATCGTCTCAGGCGTGGAAATAAAAAACGCCAGCTCCTTGCCGATCTCCCGGCGCATGCTTTCGCCCTTCCGGCTATCCAAGCCCGCCACAAAGACGTTGGCCCCCAGGCCATAAACGCTTCTGGCGGCATGATGAGCCACCACGCCGTCGCCGATGATCAAGACCTTGCCGTAACGAGTCCCCAAGACCTGGCCGAGCTGTACGCCCTCGCCACCCTGAGAGCGAGCCAGATAATAAGCGCCCATCAGTGCCGCCATGTTGCCGGCGATGGCACTCATGGGCGCCAACAGGGGCAGGGATCCTTCACTATCCTCCAGGGTTTCGTAGGCGATGGCGGTGGTTTTCCGCTGCAACAACGTCTCGGTCAGCGCCCGTGGCACTCCCGCCAGATGCAGGAAGGTGAACAGTATTTGATTCTTCAAATAACCATATTCAGCCTCCAAGGGTTCCTTGACCTTGAGCACGAGTTCGCTGTCCCAGGCTTGTTCCGCATTGCACAGGCGGGCTCCCGCTTCGATGTATTCCTGGTCTGAAAAACCGGACCCTAGTCCCGCGCTTTCCTCGACCAAGACAGTGTGTCCCGAGTCAACAAATCGACTAATGCCGGCCGGGGTCAATGCGACTCGGCCCTCATGATCTTTGATTTCTTTGGGAATACCGATTTTCATAGGAATTAGGCTCAGATGATGCGGGCGGACAGCACGCCTTTGATGGACCGGATTCGTTCCAGCGTCTCCGGCAGCACTTCGGAATTGAGGTCGATCAGGGTATAGGCGTAGTCACCGCGCGACTTGTTCAGCAAGTCGAGGATATTGAGATTGGCCTCGCCCAGGGCGGCAGAAATCTGCCCCACCATATTCGGGACGTTTTCGTTGGCGATCCCCAGCCGCACACCGTTATTGCGCGGCAGGACCACCTCCGGGAAATTCACCGACCGGCGGATGTCGCCGTTCTCCAGAAAGTCCCGCACCTGCTCGGCCACCATGCTGGCACAGTTGTCCTCGGCCTCGGCGGTGGAGGCGCCAAGATGGGGCAGCACGATGGCCCGAGGCTGCTCGAGTATGGCGCGGGTGGGGAAATCGCAGACATAGGCGTGCAGTTTCCCGGACTCCAGGGCGGCGCACACGGCGGGCTCGTCGACCACGCCAGCCCGGGAAAAATTGAGCAGTGTCGCCCCCCTTTTCATGCGGTCGATGCGCGAGCCATCGATAATCCCGCGCGTCTGATCGTTGAGCGGGATGTGGAGGCTAACCAGATCCGCATTGGTCACCAGATCGTCGATGCTGCCCGCACGGACTGCGGACGAGGAAAGTCGCCAGGCGCTTTCCACCGTCATCGACGGATCAAAACCGGCTACGTGCAGCCCCAAGGCGGTAGCGGCATTGGCCACTTTCACCCCGATGGCGCCCAAGCCCAGCACGCCCAGGGACTTGCCGGCCAGTTCGAAGCCGGCGAAACGCTTCTTGCCCTTTTCCACCTGGTTGTGTAAGGCGTCGTCGTCGCCTGCCAGGCTACGCGCGAAATCCCAGCCCGAACAGATGCTACGGGCGGCGAGGAGCATGCCGGCGATGGTCAGTTCGGCCACCGCATTGGCGTTGGCGCCCGGTGCGTTGAACACGGGGATGCCGCGCTTTGAGTAATCCGCCACCGGAATGTTGTTGACGCCGGCTCCCGCACGGCCCACCGCCTTGACGGTTTCCGGTATCGGCACGCCGTGCAGGTCGAAGGAACGCAGGAGGATGGCGTCGGGATGTGAAAGTTCCGAGGCGACTTCGTAGCGTTCGCGGGGTAGCTTTTCCAGGCCGGCCGCGGAGATGTTGTTGTAGGTCAAAATTTTGAACATGGGACTACCCGTGCTTTCGTTCGAATTCTTTCAGGAAGCCGACCAACGCATCCACGCCCGCTTCCGGCATGGCGTTGTAGATGCTGGCCCGAAGTCCGCCCACCGAGCGATGGCCTTCCAGATTCACCAGGCCGGATACCTTCGCCTCGGCCAGGAAAGGCTTTTCCAACGCGGCGTCGGCCAACCGAAACGGCACGTTCATGCGGGACCGTACGGACGGGTCCACCGGGCTGGAATAAAACGGCGAGGCATCGATTGCGGCATATAGCTTGGCGGCTTTGCGGATATTGCGGACTTCGATGGCGGCGATCCCGCCCTGCTCTTTCAGCCATTCCAGAACCAAACCCGCCAGATACCAGTTGTAAGTGGGCGGCGTGTTGAGCATGGAACCGTTGTCCGCCTGCTTCCTGTAGTCGAGGATCGAGGGAGTTCCCGACTGCGCCTGCCCGATCAGGTCCTCGCGCACGATCACCACCGTGATGCCGGCCGGCCCCATGTTCTTCTGGGCGCCGGCATAAATCAGCCCAAACCGGCTCACGTCCAACGGACGGGAGAGCAGGTTGGACGACATATCGGAAACCAGGGGCAAGCCGTCGACCTCGGGCACGGCATGGAACTCCACGCCGCCGATGGTCTCGTTGGAGGTGTAATGCAGGTAGGCCGCATCGGGATCGATTTTCCACTGCGACTGCGGCGGAATCGTGGTGTAGTTGCTCTCCTTCGAGCTCGCCACAAGCTGCACTTCCCCGTAGAGCCTGGCCTCGGCGATGGCCTTCTCCGACCACATGCCGGTGCTGACATAAGCCAATTTTGGTTTTCCCCGCCGCAGATTCAGCGGCACCGCCGCGAACTGGCCCGTGGCTCCGCCCTGCAGGAATAGAACCTTGTAAGTCTGCGGGATCGCCAACAGCTCGCGGAGATCGGCCTCTGCCTTCTCGGCGATGCCAAGGAAATCCTTGCCCCGGTGACTCATTTCCATCACCGAAAGGCCAGTCCCATGCCAGTTTGGCAGTTCTTCCCGCGCCTGTTGCAGCACCGGTTCCGGCACTGCGGAGGGACCCGGACTGAAGTTGTAAACCCTAGTCATCAATCTCTCCCAAAGTCAAAAGATTCAAGATCGGTTGGCCATCCGTGTCGCAATGACCGACCTGCCTCCTAATTAAACTGTCAAAAAACAGTGCGCCATTGGTCTGGGACGACACACTGGGTTCCGGTTCCCCGGCGGTCTGGCTTCCGCAAAGCGCGCCGCGAGTGGAGCCGGAAGCTCCTTAAGCCATGCAGCTCACAGATCCAATGGCGCCGGATTGCACACATCCGGCACGCATCCCCGCTTGACGATCACCGCCGGATTTCCGCGCACAACCGAGTAGGGCGGGACCTCTTCGGTCACGAAAGAGCCCGCCGCGATCCGGCTGCCCCGGCCGACAGTGACTGCGCCGACGATCACCGCATGGGGCCCGATCCAAACTTCGTCCTCGATGACAGGCCACTCGAGATCGGAACGTGAACCGTCGGCGGCAATTCTGACCCGCCTTCCCAAGGTCACGCCGTGGGTCAGCGTCACATTGCGTCCGACCCGGACACCATAGCCGATAACCGTGCCCCAGCTATGGAGCATACTGAGACCACCGCCTATTTGAGCCCGCCAGTTAAAGTCCATTCCCGCGCCTGCCCGGGCAAAACGGTGCAGCAGCTGGCAAACCGGGAGCAACAACCTAAAGAAACCAGTTGATTGAGCGGCGGCTTGACACAAACGCATCGTTGCCACGGGACGAAAGGAGATTTTCGCCACGAAATTTTTGATCAGCAAAGGCCAGGAAAATCTCCCTTCCAAGCGATAGATGTCGGCCTTGAGGTCGGATAACGCACTTGCGGTGTGGTTCCCTGCCGACCTTTCCGGGCAAGTTTCCAATAAGGACGGACCGGAGCTGAAGTTGTAAGCCATGGTTTTTCCCTTTTGTCAGCGAATTTGCTTTGATTCCCGATCTCTTCACCTCAAGCGCTTTTACGCGCGCTCGAACTCGCCAGGTAAGCCTTGAGTCCGCCTGCAATCGACGCGACGTTTAAATACCCCAGCTTTTGCAGAGTATCCGCCGCGATGGCAGAGCGATGACCGATGGTGCAATAGCACACGATCGACGTGGACTTTTCTGGAATTATCTCGGAAATGCGGGTTTCCAGGGACTCACGGCTGATGTGGATCGCACCGGAAATGTGGCCGGCCTTGAATTCCTTTTCCTCTCGGACATCGAGGAGTAATGCGCCCGAGGCAACGAGTGTTCCGGCTTCATCCGGAGAGATTTCCCTGATGCGTGTTCTCGCGTCATTGGCGAGCCTTAAAATATCTTCGAAGTTTTGCATGTGTTTTCACCCTCATTCCGATTTCCACTAATAAAGCGTCCTATCCTTGACCGATTGACACTCCAACCACACCAATCTCCGCTGATAAGGTAGACCCGGTTTCCGGTAGTCTCGTCAACATCGGCTAGGTGGCTTGAAGTGAACAATAGCAGAGGTGATATATTACGAAAAATAATAGAATACTATTTATTTATAATCATAAAATCTAACTTCATGCACCCCTTTTCCCCGAGCCTGCCAAGGTATCTGGGCCTTAAAAACGCAAGATGTGTGTGCGAGATACATGGGAATTGTCAAAAGCCATTACTGGATTTAAGGCGGGAATCTTTTGGACGGGGATACTCGCCCAACCTGAGCCGCTGTTCACTTTGGAATTTTCCCGCCGCAGGAGGGCCGGACAGGGAAAAGCGAGCCTCGAATTTGTATAGCATTTTGGAGTTCATTGGAATAGCCAACCGCTCCCATCTCGACAGTCACGACGGATGATCACGGTGCGCTGTATTTCGGGTAGCTCCGCCATGCAACCTGGCTTTTCTGCCGGGTTATTGCCCGTGCAAGAGGAAAGAGGAGGAAACTCCATGTCAATAGGATTCCCCCCTCGAATGTGAAAACCACCACACGCTGTACGGCAACCTTATCAATGCCGAAGCTCGGCGCCCCCGCCCCGGATGCGCAGCAACGCCGCGATGAGCGAATCGATGTCCCGGCAAGTGTTGTAAAAAGCCAGCGAGGCGCGCACCGTGGTCTCGACGCCGAAGCGACGCAGGATGGGCTGGGCGCAGTGGTGGCCCGCCCGCACCGCAATCCCTTCGCGATTGAGTGCCTCACCGACCTCCTCGGAGCGGAAGCCGTCCAGCACAAAGGAAAGCACGGCGGCTTTCTCGGCCGCGTTCCCGATGATGGTCAAACCCGGGACGGCGTGGAGCCCCCGGGTCGCGTAGACCAGAAGTTCGTGCTCGTAGCGGGTCACGTTCTCCAGGCCGATCTTCTCGACGTAATCCAGCGCCGCCCCTAGGCCCACTGCGTCGGCGATGTTGCCTGTGCCCGCCTCGAAGCGCGCGGGGGCCGCCTGATAGGTAGTCCGCTCGAAGGTGACGTCCTGAATCATGTTGCCGCCGCCCTGCCACGGTGGCGTCGAGTTGAGCAGGTCCAGCTTGCCGTACAGTGCGCCGATACCGGTGGGCCCGAACACCTTGTGGCCCGAGAACACGTACCAGTCGCAGTCGAGCGTCTGCACGTCCACGCGCATATGCGAGACGGCCTGGGCCCCATCCACCATGACCCGCGCGCCGTAGCGATGGGCGATCTCGACCATCTCGCGGGCGGGGGTGATGGTCCCCAGGGCATTGGACACCTGCGAGAAGGAAACCAGGCGGGTCCGGGGGCCGAGCAGCTTTTCGTACTCGTCGAGCAACACCTGGCCGCGATCGTCCACCGGCACGACGCGCAGACGGGCACCGGTCTCGGCGCACAGTTGCTGCCACGGCACGATGTTGGCGTGGTGCTCCAGCCAAGTGATGACGATCTCGTCGCCCGCCCTGACGTTCTGCCGACCCCAAGCCTGCGCTACCAGGTTGATCGCCTCGGTGGTGCCGCGTAGAAAAACGATCTCATCGCTGGAGGCGGCGTGGAGAAAACGGGCAACCTTGTCGCGTGCGGCCTCGTAGGCGTCGGTGGCGCGTGCCGCCAACTCGTGGGCCGCCCGGTGGATGTTGGAGTTCTCGTGCTGGTAGAAATACGAAAGCCGATCGATCACGGCCTGCGGCTTCTGCGTCGTCGCGGCGTTGTCCAGCCAGACCAAGGGTCGGCCATGGACGCGCTCTTCCAAGATCGGAAAGTCCCGGCGCACGACGTCGGCATCGAAGGGCGGATGGGCGGAGGCCAATTCTGACACCTCCTTCGGTGGCCTAGCGGTACTTTCGCCTTCGGCCGCTCGCGGCGGCGCGGTAAACGACCACAACTCATCGAGGAAGTAAAACGACAATCCCGAAACCTCGCCCGCGGCGGTGAGCGGCGATCCCGCGGGGACAGCCGCTCGCGGCGCGGACGGATGGCGCAGATCGGCTGCCCCCGGGACGGCCGGCACGGTGCGCGGGGACGTCGGCTCAGGCGAGTCTAGGAAATAATAGAGCGACTGCGTCGAACCGGATGCCGGCACCGTGACCAAGGGCTGGGGAGAGATTCCGCTGGCCGCCGCGGCAGCGCCGGGCGCCCCACGCAGTGGTTCCTCGGTGGGTGGACCGAACGCTGAAGCAGGCGGCACCGCCGGAACGAAGGGCTGCGCGCCCAACTCGACCCCTGGCGTTGCATGAGCTGTCGAACCGGTATCGCGGCCCGACAGGGACCTGGGATCGACCGAGGCTCCGGGCAGTGCCGCTAAGAACTCGTTGGCGAGTCTTGCGAGTACCGCCGGGTCCGGCAGGCCGCTCGGCCAGTCCCCGGCGCCCGCGCCAGGTGCGGACAGTCCGGCCTGATAGGGATTACTTGTACTCATGTTTGTAGTCATGGTATTTGCCTACCTCGACGTTCTCGAGCACGGCGATGGCGTCTTCGGTCAGGACTGCCAACGAGCAGTAGAGGGAGATCAGGTACGACGCGATAGCCTTGCGGTTGATGCCCATGAATTTCACCGACAGCCCCAGCCCCGCTTCGCCGGGCAGTCCCGGCTGGTAGAGACCAACCACGCCCTGCCGGCTTTCGCCGGTGCGCAGCAGCAGGATATTGGTCTTGCCGTCCTCGATCTCGAGCTTGTTGCTCGGCACCAGCGGAATGCCGCGCCAGGTCAGGAACGGCGAGCCGAACAGGGTGACCGTCGGTGGCGGCACGCCGCGCCGCGTGGCTTCCCGGCCAAAGGCGGCAATCGCTTTCGGGTGGGCGAGGAAGAACGCCGGTTCTTTCCACACCTTCGTGATCAGCTCGTCCAGATCGTCCGGCGTCGGGGCGCCGGTGAGAGTCGAGATCCGCTGGTCCTCGACGATGTTGTTCAGCAGGCCGTACTCGCCGTTGTTGATCAACTCGCTTTCCTGCCGTTCCTTGATGGTCTCGGTGGCCAGACGCAGCTGCTGCTGGATCTGGTCATGGGGACTGCTGTACAGATCCGATACCCGGGTATGGATGTCCACCGTGGTGGTCACCGCGCTCAGGAAGTATTCGCGCGGATTCTCGTCGTAATCGACGAAGGTCTCCGGCAACTCCCGCTCGTCTTTCTGCGAGCAGGCGGTCAGCACCCGGGATTCATCCTTGACCCGGTTGAGCCGGTAGATACCTGCTTCGACGCCGACCCAGGGCAGCAGATGCACCAGCCAGCGCGGCGTGATGGGCAATAGTTGCGGGACGGTCTTGGTGGCATTGGCCAGTTGGCGGGCGGCAACGTCCCCTAGCGCTAATTGTTTCAGTTCGATTTCGGCCATGATGATTCTCCTGATGCTATTGTTATTACTTCAAAAAATGTGTTTGACGTCTTACGACCGTCTGGCTTGGCCTAACTCGACCGCGATGCCGTTGCCGGAACCACCTCGGGCCGGAAACCCGACGCTTCGACCTCGGGCGCTGGCGGTGCCTGGGGTGGCGACCACGTCTCAGCGAGAAAATAGGGCGATGCCGTGGCAACCCGCGGCGACGCCAACCCCAGGTCGGGAACGGCGCCGAAACCGGCGTCACTGGGCGCAAGGTTCACGGCCGGCACGGTGCGCGGTGAGGTCGGCGCGACCGACTCCAGGAAGTAGTAGAGCGATTCGCTGGCGCCCGGCGCCGTGACGAGGGGCTGCGGGGATACCCCGGCGGCCCCCGCCGCCACGGCGGGCGCTCCACGCAGCGGTTCTTCGGAGGGTGCCCGAAACGCCGAAGCCGGCGGCACCGCTGGAACGAAGGGCTGCGCGCCCAGTTCGACCGCCGGCGTCACCGGGGCCGTCGAGCCGAACTGCTGGCCCGGCGCGGCGGTTCGTCCCAGCAGGGCCCTCGGGTCGGCCGCGGTCGCCGTGGTCGGTGCCGTCACCCCCAGCGGGGGCTCGAAGCCGGGCGGCGCCAAGTTCAATGCCGGGACGGTCTGGGGGGTGGTGGGCCGAGCCGAGTCGAGGAAGTAGTAGAGCGGCTCGGCCGAAGCGGACGTCGGCGGCGTGATGAGGGGCTGCGGGGATAGTCCGCTGGCCCCTGCCGCCGCGGCGGGAACGACTCGCAACTGCGCCTCGCTCGGTACCGCGGACACTCCGGCCGAGGGGGGATTACTTGACGTACTGATGTTTGTAGTCATGGTATTTGCCTACTTCGACGTTTTCGAGCACAGCAATGGCGTCCTCGGTCAGGACCGCCAGCGAGGTGTACAGGGAGATGAGGTAGGAGGCGATGGCCTTGCGACTGATGCCCATGAATTTCACCGACAGCCCCAGCCCCGCTTCGCCGGGCAGTCCCGGCTGGTAGAGACCGACCACGCCCTGTCGGCTTTCGCCGGTGCGCAGCAGCAGGATGCTGGTCTTGCCGCCCTCGATTTTCAGCTTGTCGCTCGGCACCAGCGGAATTCCGCGCCAGGTCAGGAACGGCGAGCCGAACAGGGTGACGGTCGGTGGCGGCACGCCGCGGCGAGTGGCTTCCCGGCCGAAGGCGGCAATCGCCTTGGGGTGGGCGAGGAAGAATGCCGGCTCTTTCCAGACCTTGGTGATCAACTCGTCGAAATCGTCCGGCGTCGGAGCGCCGGTCAAGGTCGAAATCCGCTGATCCGGGACGATGTTGTTCAGCAGGCCGTATTCCGGGCTGTTGATCAACTCGTCTTCCTGCCGCTCCTTGACGATCTCGGTGGCCAGACGCAACTGCTGCTGGATCTGGTCGTGGGGGCTGCTGTACAGATCCGATACCCGGGTGTGCACGTCCACCGTGGTGGATATGGCTTGCAGGAAGTACTCGCGCGGATTCTCGTCATAGTCGACGAAGGTCTCCGGCAATTCCCGCTCGTCTTTCTGCGAGCAGGCGGTCAGCACCCGTGATTCATCCTTGACCCGGTTGAGCCGGTAGATGCCGGCTTCGACGCCGACCCAGGGCAGCAGATGCACCAGCCAACGCGGCGTGATGGGCAACAGCTGCGGGACGGTCTTGGTGGCGTTGGCGAGTTGGCGGGCCGCCACGTCGCCCAGAGCCAATTGTTTAGATTCGAGTTCGGCCATGACTTTCTCCTTGCGTTTGTGATTGAGTTAAAAAAATCGCCATGCACTTCTTGCGATGGTCTTGGTCTCTCCGCGGCCCCGCCCTTTCATTCAGATCCCGGCGCCACCGTCGAATACTTCGCTGCGCACTTGCGCCTGGGTGATGTTGCTGCCTGGCGGCACGCTGCGCGTGAGCCAGACGTTGCCGCCGATGGTCGACCCCCGGCCGATGGTGATGCGCCCGAGGATGGTCGCGCCGGCATAGATGACCACGTCGTCTTCGACGATGGGATGTCGGGCGTTGCCCTTGATCAGATTGCCGTTTTCATCCACCGGGAAGCGCTTGGCCCCCAGGGTGACGGCCTGATAAAGCCGCACGCGCTCGCCGATGACCGCCGTCTCGCCGATGACGACACCGGTACCGTGGTCGATGAAAAAGCTCCCGCCGATCTGCGCCCCCGGGTGGATGTCGATTCCCGTCGTCGAGTGCGCGATCTCCGCAACGATGCGTGCGATCAGGGGCGCCCCTAAGCGATGGAGCTCGTGGGCGAGCCGATGATGGGTGACGGCCGTGACGCCGGGGTAGCAAACCAGCACCTCATCGACGCTCCGCGCCGCCGGGTCGCCTTCGTATGCCGCGCGAATATCGCTTTCCAGCAGCCTGCGGACGTCGGGAAGCCGTGCGGCGAACTCGTGCGTGATGGCGATGGCCCGCTCACGATGAACATCACTGATGGCATCCTGCCCGGAAGCAAACTGAAGCTCCCGACGAACTTGTTCGAGAAGCTCCCTCAAGGTCACATCCAGTGTGTGTCCGACAAAGTAATCGATACCCTCGTCGGTGAGTTCCGGCAACCCCAGACGATTAGGGAACAGCGCAGCGCTCAATCCGTCGATGATACCGACCAGTGCCTTGCGGGACGGGAGCTTGGGCGGTTTGTCCGCACGCTGCCGGATCTCCAAAGACCTGACCCGCAAGCTACGCAGTTCCGAAACGATCGCATCGGTATTCCAATGCGGATCTGTGTTCGAGCTCACACCGGCCTTCTGGGTCTTGGCGTTCATGCGGCAAGCCCCGTGGCGTCGAACACGCCTTCGAACAGAACCGAACTCAGGTAGCGCTCTCCGGAATCGGGCAGGATGACGACGATGGTCTTGCCTGCGTTCTCCGGACGCTTGGCGATACGCACGGCCGCGGCCACCGCGGCACCGCAGGAAATGCCCGAGAGTATCCCTTCCTCGCGCGCCAGGCGCCGCGCGTAGTGGATTGATTCCTCGTTGGTGACCTGTTCAATTTCGTCCACCAGGGAGAGATCCAGGACTTCCGGCACGAATCCGGCACCGATCCCCTGAATCTTGTGGGGCGCAGGCTTCAGCGGCTCACCCGCCCGCTGTTGGGCGAGCACGGGACTCGCGGCCGGCTCGACGGCGACTGAAACGATCGGCTTGCCCTGGGTCTGCTTGATGTAGCGCGACACCCCGGTGATGGTACCGCCCGTCCCTACCCCGGATACAAAAATATCGATCGCGCCCTCGGTGTCCTGCCAGATTTCCGGACCCGTTGTCTCCTCGTGAATGGCGGGATTGGCGGGGTTCTTGAATTGCTGCAGGAGCACATAACGATCGGGGTCGGAGGCGGCGATTTCCTCGGCTTTCGCCACCGCGCCGCTCATGCCCTTGGCCCCTTCCGTGAGCACCAGCTTTGCCCCATAGGCAATCAGCAGCTTGCGGCGCTCCAGGCTCATGGTTTCGGGCATCGTCAAGGTAAGGGGAGTGCCGCGGGCCGCGGCGACAAACGCGAGCGCGATGCCGGTATTCCCGCTGGTCGGCTCCACCAGTTCCTTGCCCGGACCCAAAAGGCCGCGGCGTTCGGCGTCCCAAACCATCGCTGCGCCAATGCGGCACTTGACCGAATAGGCCGGATTGCGCCCCTCGATCTTCGCAAGAACCGTAGCGGGCGCACCATCGGTGACGCGGTTGAGTCGCACCAGCGGCGTATGCCCAATGGAGTGGGAGTTGTCTTCGTACCAATGTGACATGAGGATCTCCTAAATCGGTGCGCGACCCGCTGGGGCGCAGCGGTAAGCCGTCCCGTTCATCGAAAAATTCGGCCAATAAAAAAGCCAGTGGCCTCGTCGGGCACACTGGCTTCCGGTTGTCCGGTCAGCTTTGAGTACTTTCCAAACCATTTAATGAGTCTGACGGGTTGTTGTCAAGCCGCGCGAATTACGGAAAAAA
>DATIXD010000121.1:0-10385 GCA_035518875.1 Methylococcaceae bacterium
GATTTCTTGTGCTTGGCCTGGGCGGACAGGCCCAGTTCGGACATGGCGTAAACGATGCGCCGCTGCACCGGTTTCAGGCCATCGGCCAGGTTCGGCAAGGCGCGATCGAGAATGACGTACATGGAATAATCCAGATACGCCTTTTCGGTGAAGTCTTTCAGCGGAATGCGTTCGTGAGCGATTGTCGTGTTCATGTAATTGATAAATGTCAAAAGTAAATCGGGGCGATGCGACCGGAGAAAATGTTAGCACGCCGGGCAAGACCGATTTTCCCAGTTAGGGCGGAGGTACTTGATCGACATCGGCATGAGTTGTCAGCACGAAATCCGAATTGATGGGCCGACTGTGTCGGCCTTGCCAACCAATCTTCGGCGCTCCGCGAGGTTTTTCGGTTTCAGCCTTTCAGAAATTGCAAGACTTCTTGGTGGGCGAGTTCGTAGGTCCAAATGTCGAACTTCTCCAAGACATGCTTGCCAAACGTTGTTGTCAGCGCGACATCCGCCGCATCCCGGCCCCGGGCCATCAGAATGCGCCCCACGCGAGGCCGGTTGTTGCGTGCGTCGAAGGTGTGCCATTGGCCGCCCAGAAAAACCTCGAACCAGGCACTGAAGTCCATGGGCGGCGCGAGCGGCACCTGGATGTCTCCGAGATACCCGGTCGCGTAGCGGGCGGGAATGCCCATACACCGGCAGAAGGCGATGGCGAGATGGGTATAGTCCCGGCACACGCCTCTTTGGTCCAGATAGGTGTCGTAGGCTGTGCGGTCACAGCGGGCAGATTCGTGTGCAAAGGTGATGTGCTCGTGCACCCAGTCACAAATGGCCTGTACCCTGCCCCAGCCCATAGGTCCGTGCCCAAAAAGATTCCAGGCAATGTCCGACAGCTTTTCGATTTCGCAGTAACGACTGCCCAGAAGGTAAAGGAGCGTCTCCGTAGGGAGCTCATGAATCGTGTGCTGCCGGGCACCCGGCTCCAAAATATCCGGCAAACCGCCATCGACCATGATAGCATCGTTTTTCAAGTGTAATCGTCCGCCGGGACAGAAGGCGCGCGCGCATTTGTTCCCGTAAACATCAATGAAATCCTCGATGATCATGGCGGGGTCACTGGTCAACCGCTCGGGCGCCATCAGGAAGGAAGACCGGCTCGGATGCGTGTACAGCAGCATGATCATTTCAGTGGGCTGGGGGAACGAATAAGCGATGTCAAAGCCGATTCTAATAAACATGGGGCACCTTTTGGGTCCGGGAAGGTTCGACCATCGCCTCAATCAAGTACGCCGGCAGGCGCAGAGCGCCTCGCTCGCAATCGGTCTGCCGCTAGAGAGGACAACAAAATGACGTACTGTGTGGGCATCTTGCTCGACCAAGGAATGGTTTTTGGATCGGATTCTCGCACGCATGCCGGCGTGGACAATATCGCCTCATTTTGCAAAATGACGGTTTTCGAACGCTGTAGTGACCGAGTGATCGTGCTATTGAGTTCGGGTAATCTAGCGGGGACCCAGGCCGTGATCAGCCTGCTGCGGCAGCGGGGCAAGGCCGAGGGCGTGTCCCCCAATCTTTGGAACGCCACGACCATGTTCGATGTCGCGAATTTGGTGGCGGACGCCATGCGCGACATCGACCGCCGCGACGGTTCTTACTTGATAGAGAGCGGCGGATTCAACGCTTCGTTCATACTCGGCGGGCAAATAAGCGGTGAGCCGATGCGGCTTTTCCGGATTTACTCGGAGGGCAATTTTATCGAAGCGGATATCGACACGACGTCCTATTTTCAGACCGGTGAAGCAAAATACGGAAAGCCGATCATCGATCGCGTCATCACGCCTGCCACAAGCCTTACCGATGCCGCGAAATGTTTGCTGGTTTCGTTCGATTCGACCATGCGCAGCAACTTATCGGTCGGCATGCCTATCGATCTGATTTGCTACCGACGTGACAGTCTAAGAATCGAGATGCGGCGCCGGTTCCGCGAGGGCGACGCGTATTTCACCAGGCTGAGCAGTGAATGGAGCGCAGGCGTACGTGAGGTATTCAGCCGGCTGCCCGAGCTGCGGTGGTGAACCGAATGCCCGTCTCAGTACATCAATGATGCGCTCATTGTTTCCACTGCCGGCTTTGGCTTGGCTGAAATTTTGATTGATTACCTGTTGGTAAGCTGCGAGCACGGCGGAAATCGGATTCCCTTGCCGTATCGGTACTTATTTCACACCGATCAAGATCAGGTATTGCTCGATTCCCACCGTGGATTCGATCCCGGCGCACTGATTATGGCCAGAGAGCTGGCAACGAAACTGACGGCGCCCCTGGTGGCTTCAACGATCAGTCGTTTGCTCATCGACCTGAATCGATCCGTTGGCCATCCGCATCTGTATTCCAAAGCAACCCGCGATGCGCCTGCCGAGGTTCGTCAGCAGATACTCGAGAATTACTACCGGCCTTACCGCTCGAAGGTTGAGAATCTTGTCAGGCTGGCGGTTGCAAACGGCAGCCGGGTAATCCATGTCTCATGCCACAGCTTCACTCCCGAACTCAACGGTCAAACGCGAAACACCGATATCGGTTTGCTTTATCACCCTGCTCGAACGGGGGAGGCGGCATTGTGCGAACGCTGGAAGGCATCCGTCAAGGCATGTGCACCGGAGCTCAAGGTGCGGCGAAATTACCCCTATGCAGGGAAAAACGATGGTCTCACCTCTTACTTTCGCCAGTGCTTTCCGCCCGACGCCTACATCGGCATCGAACTCGAGGTCAACCAGAAGCATGTTACGAAGGCAGGCCGGAGCTGGGCGGCCATGCGAACGACCCTCATTGAATCGCTCCGTATGACTCTTGGTCTTTGATACCAGGGCGGCCGGCAAGCATCGCCAATCCTTAGCCTGACCGAGAAATCTTAAATTCCTATATCCCTACATTTCCGGCAACGTTCGACGATAGTCCAGATTCCTTGAGCGGAGCGTCGGTGCGAAAACAGGTAATCGGATGACGGAACATATTGTTTGCACAAAGGACACCGGTATTTGGAAGACTGAAGATACGTTTTCTCATCCTTTTTCATGATGAATCACCATCTTTGGTAAAAGTCGCAGAGACCCGATTCTAATATACGAATAGTGTTCTTCAACCATAAGAGTATGAGTCTGTGCGGCCATCGGTACGTTTTGAAATCAAAGTAACCTGCGGCGTGGTCGACGTTCTGATTCGGCAGTCGCGCCGACATTCCGGACAAGCATAGGCCTGGGTGTCATGTGCGCCCTTGTAGGAATAGGATATCCGCCAGGTGATGTCCACACGGAACACGCACCCGCAAAAGCCACACGTTTGCTGAAAATTGCTCGCCGTAAGCGAGGGATTGCGGGGTGTAAAGCTTGTAGATAGCATCTCAACCTCCGGAGTCTGGATCGCCATTAGACTTTCCCTCGGGAATCTCATCGAACGGCAATGTTTTGCAGCGTATCGAATTCGAGCTTACGTCCAGCCACCTCCCTGTTGCGAAGCGCTGAATCGTAAGTACATTGCCGCATTCCGGCCGCGTCGGAGGCTGCTTGGGGAACCAACCAAGATAGCGGCCGCCGAGTTCAGGAAGAAGTCGGCAAACGGGGGGAAAGCGCCCAGTGCGGGACAAGGCCCTTACAAGCCGTTGATCGGCTTAATCCGACCATTGCAACCTAACACACTCCAAGGCCAGTGACAAACTCAGTCGGTTGACTGAACTGCGAAACACCAGTTTTCTAAAACTCGAATGTGACCTGGCCGGAAACCATGTGATTGCTCGTGTTCTGCATGAACAGAGCTTCATAGTCGAGAAAAGCCTTCAGCGAATAAGGCAGGTCCATTTGCAGGCCGAAGCCGACATTGTCCCAGTTTGTCACGGGTTTGGCGGTTCTCAGTTTCATGTTGGCGACAATGCCGGCATCGGTCGCGCCTTGGAATTGCGAGTTGATCGATCGGCTGTCGTTGGCCTCCATGACAAATTTTCAGCGCGGCCCTGCGCTTGTGTTAACCGTTCAGGTCGCTCGGGCGGCGAATGTGGCGACATCTCCCGGCTTGCGCAGCATCTTGTCGACCTCGTCGGCGTGCAGTTCCTCCGCATGAATCATTTCGCGGGCATACTCCTCGAGCAGGACGGATCGGTCTTGCACGAGTTCCAACAATTCTCTGTACCGCTCCAACGCGGCCCCTTCGGCTTCCAGAGATTCCCGCAACATGGCCCCTATGTCATGTTTGTGCGAATCCAGGAGCGGACCGATGGCGAGCGAGGGATAAGCGCCCAGGTGGGTGATCATCTCTCCGGCTTTCTGTGCGTGCAGCAGCGATTCGTTGGCCTGTTCCCGCAGCCACGAAACGATGGGAATCCGGCCGAAACCGAACACCAGGAAAGAATAATGGGTGTACCGAACGACGCCGGCTAATTCCATTTCGAGTATCTGGTTGAGCACGGCCACGACTTTGTCTTGATCGAATTTAGACATGGGTTCCACCTCGATAGATAGCAGTTGTCAAGGCCAGGTTTGGCACCGCCCCAGCTTAGAGTCAGAGACGATCGGCCGCAAGAGTTGATTACGGGACTTGATTTCCAAACTATCCGGGGCATGGTGATGATCATGCCCCGGACCGGACACCGGAACCTTTTTGAGGTGGCCTCAAGCTACCGGCCTTTTAGCCCAAGACCTGTTGCAGAAGAGCGTTCAGCTTGTGGACGAAATCCGCCGGGTCTTCGAGCTGGCCGCCTTCGCTCAACACGGCTTGGTCGAACAGGATTTGCGTGAGATCGTCGAAGCGTTGCTCGCCGCCCTCGCTCTTGAGGCGGGTGATCAGTGCGTGGTTCGGATTGATCTCGAAGATCGGCTTGCTGGCCGGGGCATGCTGGCCGGCAGCCTTCATGATGCGCTCCATGGTGCGGCTCATGCCGTAGACTTCCGTGACCAGGCAGGCGGGCGAATCGGTGAGGCGATGGCTGAGGCGGACATCGCTGACCTTGTTTTCCAGGGTTTTCTTGATCTTCTCGACGACCTGCTCGAAATCCTTGCCGACCTTTTCAATCTCCTGCTTTTCTTCGTCGTTCTCCAGCTTGCCGAGATCGAGATCGCCCTTGGCCACCGATTGCAGGTGCTTGCCTTCATAGTCGGTGAGGTAGCCGACCAGCCATTCGTCGACTCGGTCATGCATCAGCAACACTTCGATGCCTTTCTTGCGGAAAATTTCCAGGTGCGGACTGTTCTTGGCGGCGGCGTAGCTCTCCGCCGTGATGTAGTAAATCTTCTCCTGGCCTTCCTTCATTCGGCCGATATAGTTGTCCAGGGTAACGTCCTGGGTGTCCGTGTCGTTGTGAGTTGAGGAGAAGCGCAGCAGCTTGGCGATGCGGTCCTTGTTCTTGAAGTCCTCGATCGGGCCTTCCTTCAGCACCTGACCGAATTCCGCCCAGAATTTGGCATATTTTTCGGAATCGTTCTTGGCTAGGTCTTCGAGCAGGCCCAGCACCTTCTTGACCGCACCGGAGCGGATTTTCTCCAGCAGCTTGTTTTCCTGGAGAATCTCGCGCGAAACGTTGAGGGGAAGCGAATCCGAATCGATCACCCCGCGGATGAAACGCAGATAGCGCGGCATGAGTTTTTCCGTGTCGTCCATGATGAACACCTTGCGCACGTAAAGTTTGATGCCGTGCTTGGTTTCCCGGTCCCATAGGTCGAATGGCGCGTGGGCGGGCACGTAAAGCAGCAGGGTGTATTCGTTGGTGCCCTCCACCCGGCTGTGGATGCGCACCAAGGGCTCCTGGAAATCGTGGGAAACGTGCTTGTAGAATTCGTTGTAGGCTTCCTCCGTGATGTCTTCCTTGGACTTCGACCAAAGCGCCGACGCGCTGTTGACGGTTTCCCATTCCTCCGGCTTTGCTTCCTTTTCCTCGTCGTGATGCTCCTTTTTCATCTCGATCGGCAGGGAGATGTGATCGGAGAATTTGCGGATGATCGAACGCAGACGCCAGCCGTCGAGGAATTCATCCTCGCCTTCGCGCAGGTGCAGAGTCACCTTCGTCCCGCGTTCCGGTTTGGCGACGTTTTCCAGGGTGTAATCACCTTCGCCGCCTGACTCCCAGCGAACGCCCTCGGCAGCGCTGGCGCCGGCCCTTCGGGTTTCCAGGGTGACCTTGTCGGCAACGATGAAGGAGGAATAAAAGCCGACCCCGAACTGGCCGATTAGCTGGCTGTCCTTGGCTTCGTCGCCGGTGAGGGATTCGAAGAAGTGACGGGTGCCCGAGCGGGCGATGGTGCCGATGTGTTGTTGGACTTCTTCGCGGCTCATGCCGATGCCGTTGTCGCTGACCGTAATGGTGCGGTTCGGCTTGTCGTATTCGACGCGGATATTCAGCGCGCTGTCGCCTTCGTAGAGGGCGTCGTTGCTCAGGGCGCTGAAGCGCAGCTTGTCCGCCGCGTCGGAAGCGTTGGAAATCAGTTCTCGAAGGAAGATTTCCTTGTTGCTGTACAAGGAATGGATCATCAACTGAAGCAGTTGTTTGACCTCTGCTTCAAAGCCCAAGGTGACCTTATTCTCGGCGACAGTCATGGCGTTCGTTTTCCTCATTTTCGGATGCGATTTGGTTTTCAGGCTGGACTCGCGCCAGCGAAATCCTTTTTTGGGGCGCAGCGATCGTTTTTCAAGAACCGCGAGCGGTACCGAAAGCCGTTGCGCACGGGACTGCCGAAGTCAAATAATCAACTAGAATTCGACTGGGTTCCGATGGAGAAAGTCGGTTTTCCCAGATCATCCGCTACCCGCACCGAAGAGATCTTCGCTCGGCAATTCGTTTCACATCACCCTCATCGAAGAGACCAAAGCATGTTTGTCATCGTCGGTTATATCCTGGTCATCGGCGCCATCATGGGCGGATATTTGGGGGCGGGCGGCCATATCGGCATTCTGATCCAACCCTTCGAGGTTCTCATCATCGTCGGCGCGGCCATCGGCGCATTCGTGGTGACCAATAGCCCCAAAGTGATCAAGGCAACGCTGGGCGCTCTGGGAGCAGCCATGAAAGGCTCCAAGTACAACAAGGAATTTTATCTGGAAACGCTGACGCTGTTGTACAAGATGTTCGCCAAGATGCGACAGAACGGGTTGTTGTCCATCGAAGGCGACATCGAAAACCCCGAACAGAGCGAGCTGTTCAAGACCGCTCCCAAGGTGCTCGCCGATCACCATGCCGTGGAGTTCATTACCGACTATCTGCGTCTGATGGCCAGCGGCAGCCTGGATGTGCATCAGATCGACAACCTCATGGACATTGACATCGAAACCCATCATGAAGAGGGGCATTTGCCGATAGCCGCGCTGGCGCGACTGGCGGACGGCATGCCCGCTTTCGGTATCGTCGCCGCCGTGATGGGCGTGGTGCACACGATGGAGTCGGTGGGCAAACCGCCTGCGGAACTGGGCGCGCTGATCGCCGCCGCACTGGTGGGCACATTTCTCGGTATCCTGGTTTCCTATGGGTTTATCGGACCTTTGACGGGTAATCTGGAACAGAAACTGGGCGAGTCGACCAAGTATTACCAAAGCATCAAGGCCGGGCTGATCGCCTCCATGAATGGCTACGCGCCGCCGACGGCGGTCGAATTCGCGCGCAAGGCAATGTTCTCCGCCGAACGCCCCAACTTCGCGGACCTGGAAACCCACCTCAAGAACAACAAATAGCCCTTGTCTGCAAGTAAACATGTATGGCTGAAAATCACACCATCGTCATCAAAAAGGTGAAAAAAGGCGGCCACGGCCATCACGGCGGCGCCTGGAAACTGGCCTACGCGGATTTCGTCACCGCCATGATGGCGTTTTTCCTGCTGATGTGGCTGCTGGGCACGACGGAGCCTTCCATTCGGCAAGGCATCGCCGATTATTTCAAGGATCCGTGGAAGCCCTCCGTTGCAGGCGGGGCGAATACCGGTGATGCGACCAGCGTGATCAAGGGCGGCGGCGAAGATGTGACCCAGTCCGAAGGACAGGTCAAGTTGACCAACAAAGGCAAGCAGGAAGCCATCGCCGAAGCGAGCGATCAGGATAGCGAGGAGGAACTCCGGAAAGACATCAACCACCTCAAGGATCTAAAGGCGAAGATCGAGAAGATGATCGAAACCAATCCACTTCTGAATCAGTTCGAGAGCCAGCTGAAGATCGACATCACCTCGGAAGGTTTGCGCATTCAGATCATCGATCAGGAGAAGCGGCCGATGTTCAGCACGGCTAGCGCCAGGATGGAATCCTACGCGGCGCAGATCCTCGACCAGATCGCGCCCGTGGTCAACGAACTGCCCAACCGGATCAGCATCACCGGCCATACCGACGCCAAGCCGTTTCCGGGCAGCGGCGAGGGTTACACCAACTGGGAGTTGTCCGCCGACCGCGCTAACAGCGCGCGCAAGGAACTGATCCGGGGAGGACTGAAGGAGGAGAAGACCATGCGGGTGGTCGGCCTGGCTTCCAGCGTGCCTTTGAACAAGGACAATCCGCTCGATCCCATCAACCGGCGCATTTCGATCATCGTCATGAACAAGCAAACCGAGGAGGCGCTCATCAGCGGCGACGGCGACGAATTGCATGTTTCATCCGAGAGCCCCTTGGGCAAGGATGCGTTACAGCCGACGGGAGAAACGCAATCCGGCGCATCGGGCCCGCCGCCCGCCCAATCATCCGATTCCGCCAAGCACTAGGCCAAAAATCACGATGCGGCCACCCGTCTGGTTAAAGGCCGTCCTGGCTCAGGCCGGCGCGGCGCTGTCTGTCTTCCTGGCGCTCAACACGACGGCTATCCACGGCCTGGCCCAATTTCCGGGCGTGGCGGTAGCCATTCATAGCGGCTTGGCGATGCTGATGAGCCTCGCCTTCGGCCTGCCACTCTGGTGGTTGCCCATTCAGGGCTTGTTCGTTCCTGCCCTGCTGCTGACTCAGACACTCGATTTACCCCCGGAGGTTTTCCTCGCCGGCTTCGTCCTGCTTTGGCTGATTTTCCGCAGCAATCTGAAGGAGCGGGTACCGCTTTATTTGTCCAATCAGACGACCTGGCGCGCCTTGGCCGAACTGCTGCCGCAGCACAGTGGTTTCATCTTTCTCGATCTGGGATGCGGTTTGGGAGGAACTTTGGCTTTTCTTGCCGGGCAAAGACCCGATGGGGAGTTTTGCGGTGTCGAGTCGGCGCCGGCGCCGTTTTTCGTGAGTTGGCTGCGGCTTTTGCAGAAAGCCAACGGCCATGTTCGTTTCGGGGATATGTGGCGGGAGAACTTGGGACATTACGATTTGGTCTACGTGTTCCTCTCGCCCGACCCCATGCCCGATCTGTGGCGCAAGGCCAAGTCCGAAATGAAGCCTGGAGCATTGCTCGTTAGCAACACCTTCGACGTGCCGGGCGTTGAACCGACCAACACCCTAGTACTGGAAGATTCCCGACGCACCAGGTTGCTGATCTGGCGCATCTAGCTTGGGTTGCAGCCCGCCTTCGACGGTTACTGCCGGTGCCTTGAGAGCCGCCTCCCTGTTTTCAGAAAAGATAGGGATGGGCTGCGTTAAAACCGTGTACCTTGGCCTTGGGCTTGAAGATGGGGGGTTGCCAAGGTTCGCTGGTTTGACCCGACAAGTACTTCGCCAGCCACAACCCTTGGCTGCGGACGGGGGTAACGTAGGCATAGAGCTTGCCATCGGGGCATTCGGCAACGTCGCCGACGGCGAACACATCGGGATTATCGGTGGTCAGAAAACCATTCACGACGATGCCGCGCCGGGTGGCAAGACCCGCGGCCTGCGCCAGTTCCGTCCTCGGCTTGAAGCCGCAGGCGACGATGATGCCGTGAAACCCACCCCGCGTACCATCATTCAGCTCCACCGCCAAGCCTTCCGATATTTCCCCGAATCCTTGCACACCGCAATTCAAAAGAACCTCGATGCCGCTTTGTTCTTGCAGCACCCGCAGCAGTTCGGCGGAGTCCTCCTCAACCAGTTGCCGTTCCATAAGCCTCGGCAGCGCGTGAAACAGGGTGACCCGATCGCCCACCTTGGCCAAGTCCGAGGCGACCTCGCAGCCGATCAAACCGCCGCCGACCACGGCCCAGCGGGGTTGCTCCGATTTCCGTTGGATTGCTTCCCGCAGGCGACGCAACTCGATCAGGTCGGCTAGGCTGTTCAGCACCTTGAACAAGCCCTGCTGGGAGAGGAAAGGCGGCGGCACGAATGCGGCCGATCCCAGTGCCAGAACGAGCTTGTCGTAATCCAAGGCGAAGTCCTGTCCGTTTTTCCCATAACAGACCGTCCTTGCCTCGCAATCGAAGGAAGAGACTTGCACCCCGCTTTCCACCCGGATTCCGGCCTGCGCAAGCGATTCGAACGAACGCAGGATGATCTTGC
>DATIXD010000122.1:0-2677 GCA_035518875.1 Methylococcaceae bacterium
AGCGCCGGATAGTCCAACAGCGCAATCAGAGGGGCGACGTTGTAGCCGCCCAGCATGGTGCCGAGCCATTCGGTCGCCCGCAAAGGATCGAGGATCGGCGAACTCGCCTCGCCCTTGGCAATCGCCGCGAGAAAACCGGCCTTGACGTAAGCGGCCTCGTCGACGCCGGCGGGGACGCGGTTGCTCAACAGATCGAGCAGAAATCCTGCCTCGCCGGCCGGCGGGTTCGTGATCAGCTCGACCAAGGCCGCCGTCTGCTCGGCGCTCAAGGGTTTTGGCGCCAAACCTTGCGCCTCGCGCTCGGCAACGTGTCTCCGATATTCTTGCAGCATGACGATAGCCTTCGGTTTACAGGGAATGTTGCGAAACATTATACCGATCGCGCTCGGAAACCATACCTGCCGACTGAGCCTTCCTGCGATCGTTCGTTAATTCTCATGAAAAAATGTGTTGACCGTCCCCGCACAATAACCCTACGATAAATACACGTACATTTTGTACGTGAATTATCTTCAAGAAAATCTAAGGAGGAGTCATTCATGTCACTCATTACTTGGACCAAAGAACAATTCGGCACCAACGTCGCCGTGGCCGATGACCAGCATCAGGTCATCTTCAACATGCTGAACGGACTGCATGAAACCGCCGCGGGCAGCGATAAAAAAGCCGTCGGCAAACAACTGGACGCCTTGATCGATTACGTCGTAATGCACTTCCAGACCGAAGAACGGCTCATGCAGGAAAAAGGCTATGCGGACTATGCCGCGCACAAAGCCGAACATGACAAACTCGTGGCCACCTGCGCCGATTTGCAGAAAAAATTCCACGCCGGACAAGCCGATGTGACCCAGGAAACCACGGCGTTCGTGAAAGATTGGCTGGTCAACCATATTCCCAAAGTTGACAAACTCTACGGCCCCTGTCTGAGCGCCTAGAAATGTCGTAGAAGCATTCCCGCCTCTTGCGGGAATGCTTTCCGCGCACCACCGCATCGATGTTATTCTTGCGTCGGGTTTCATTCTTCCGGGGATGTCTCTGCAACCCGACCCCTGCCAGATTATCCGCTCCATAACAACCATCCGATCGGGTTTGCAAACCATCGGTGACTCGACATGACAACGTTGTTATACACGCATCCCAGCTTTCTTGAGCACGACACCGGACTTGGACATCCCGAATCCGCCAAACGCCTGCACGCCATCAATCGGGCGCTGAGCCGACCAGAATTTGCCGCCCTGGTTAAGAAAGAAGCGCCGCGCGCCAGTCTTGAGCAGCTTCGTCTGATCCATTCCCAACATCATGTCGATCGGGTGCTGAAGGCCATACCCAAGATCGGTCATGGCTATCTCGATGCCGACACGGTGATTTCCCCGGCTTCCGGCGAAGCGGCCTTGCATGCGGTTGGCGCGGTCTGCGCGGCGGTGGACGCGGTTTTCGCCGGGGAAGCCAGCAATGCCTTTTGCGCTGTCCGCCCACCCGGTCACCATGCCGAACCCGACGCCGCGATGGGTTTCTGCCTGTTCAACAATATCGCCATCGCCGCCGAACATGCCCGGAAGCACCTCGGTGTCCGGCGGGTCGCCATCGTCGATTTCGATGTGCATCACGGCAACGGCACCCAGGCCGCGTTTAGCAAGCAACCGGACGTGTTGTATGCCTCGATCCACCAATCTCCCTGGTATCCCGGAACCGGCATGGCGAGTGAAACCGGGGTGGGCAACATCTTTAACGCTCCCCTTCCCTCAGGGAGCGGTTCCGCCGAGTTCCGCGCCCCTATGATGGGAAAGATATTGCCCGCCGTCGACGCCTTCCAGCCCGAGCTGATCCTGATATCCGCCGGCTTCGACGCCCACCGGGACGACCCGTTGGCCGCATTGAACCTGGTGGAGGAAGACTACGCCTGGATCACTAATGAATTGCTGCAATTGGCGGATCGCCATGCGCGCGGGCGGCTGGTTTCGGCATTGGAAGGCGGCTACAACCTGGAAGCTCTGGCAGCTAGCGTTGCCGTCCACGTCCGTGAATTGATGAGCGCTTCCAAGAACTCGTGACCACCCTCCGCCGGATCTTCCCGTTGATTCGGAGACTGCAAAGCCAGGACGATACCAATCGTACAGCCACAAAAACTCCCTCGCCCACCGGAAGAGGCTGGGGTGAGGGCGATTCAAATAGGGATTTACTTCCTTTATTGATACAGATTCAGCCGCGCTTGTATCAACGATTCGTCTCGTCAACGTCTGCTCCGCAACTGTTCCTCCAAAAACGCCGGAATACGTCGCTCGAGCCAATAGCTCGGTCGTCCCGGAACGCGCCCCGAGATGAAGCCGACATGGCCGCCGCCCCGGGTGATTTCCAGATGCACGAAAGGCGACAACTCGCCTTCGCTTGGGATGACGGCAGCGGTCATGAACGGATCGTCATTCGAGTGAATGATGAGTGTTGGCACACGAATGGACTTGAGAAACTGGCGGGAACTGGACTTGCGATAGTAATCATGGACATCCAGAAAGGAATAGAGCGGGGCGACGACCCGATCATCGTATTCCCAGAAAGAACGGATATCCGACAAATCACCCAGACGTTCGAGTTTCTCCGCGTCCTTCGCATGCCCGCGATCGCGCAAATGATCGCGTTTTCGTTGCACGTAAGCTTTCAGTTCGCGCAGCAATTGATTGCG
>DATIXD010000123.1:0-2504 GCA_035518875.1 Methylococcaceae bacterium
GTGGCGCGCACAGTGCCTTCGACATTCAGCACAGTGTCGACCAGCGCATTCTTGGCATGGACGCTGAGGGTCACCGCCCCGCCCGCCGCCTCGATGACTCCGCTGTTGGATATCGTGGCCTTTGCCGCCGCAGCGTCCACCTTCAACCCCAGTAGACCATCGCCATGGAGGTCGATCGTCACCCGCTCGCCGGCGCCCAACGCGACGCTGCCGCGAGGGGCGATGATCTCTCCTTTATTGCTCACCTGTTTGCCGATCAGCGCCACGTAGCCACCGTCCTTGGCGCGAATCCGCCCTTCATTGTCGACCTTGCCGGCCGCGCCACCGTCGGTGAAACGATAGTTTCCCTTGAGAAAGTCGGAGTTGGAGAGTTTGAGCGAGGAGGCGACGAGGCTGCCCACATTCACCTTGGCGCCCGGGGCGAAGTAGACCCCGCTTGGATTGACCAGGAACACCTTGCCGTTGGCATCCAGTTGGCCGTAGATCCGGGAAGGTTCGCTGCCGTCGATGCGGTTGAGAATGACGGAGCGGGCCGAGGGCTGCCGGAACCGCACCGTCTCGCCGCGATCGATGTCGAAGCTTTGCCAGTCCACGATCGCCTTGTTGGAGGACTGGTTCACCTGTAAGGTCGCCGCGTTGGGGCGCTGAATGGTGGCGCTGCCGGCGCTCACCTGGCCGCCTTCGGGCAAGGCCAAGACCGCTTGGGCCGACAGGCCGAGCACGAACCCTGCGGCGGCGAGCACCGCCGAGATGGGTTTAAATCTGGTTAGGGGACACCGGCCGTTGCCGGCAAGCGATGATTCGCTGGGGTAGACGTAGTCGATCATTACTGGTCCCTCCGTTATGCCTCACCTTAAGTCCACGCGGTATGCTGCGCGTCCGTCAGAAGGATTTCTGTACCTGGATGAAAAACTGCGGGACGCGGTCGCCGGTGCCGTCGATGGGCGCCTCTGTGAGGCGCCACGCCACGCTGCTGCGCACCAGGAAATCATCCGGCCTTCCCCAGGTAAGCCCAAGCCCCGCACCGGAACGGGTAATAGTTTTCGGCTTGTCCGTTGCCAAAGGGTCCTTGTGGATGTTTCCGAACCCGACGTCCACGAAGGCCGCCCCGATCAAATCGCCAGGAAGTCTGAACACCTCGGGCTGGGGGATGGCATAGCGCAGCTCGGTGGTGATCAACAGAGCCTCGTCCGACACGCCCTCCCCCTCGAGATAGGCCCTAACGGTATTAGGCCCGCCGAGGCTGATCTTCTCGATGGGATCCAGATTCTTCGACGCCCACTGGCCGCTCATGGCGATAAACCCCAGGAAGGGGCCACCGATCTGTTGCAGCCTGGAGAATGCGGCGTTCAGCTTGTGGTAGTTGCCGCTGGTCTTGTGGCCGATCCGGGAGGCGTCAACCTGCCTCTGAAACGATCGGTCAAAGTCGAGCCAGCCCGTTGTATAGCTCAACGAGAAATTGTTGATCCCGCCCCCCAGAAAGAGATCGCGGCTGTCGCCAACCAGACTTAAAGTGCCGACATTCATCCGCCGGATGCCGGTTTGAGAAAATTGGTCGTTGGTATCCTCAAGTTCGCGATGATCGTAGCCGAGGGTCAGGAACAGATTCAGATTACGGCCGCGCGCCAAAGGGTGTAGCACATAGCCCGAGACCACCTCGGCCGAACCGTGAAGACCCAAGGGTTCGAATACGGACGTTCCGAGCTCGTAGTTCAGCCTGGAATAAGCGGCGCCCAGCTTGGTACCGTAGGGGCCGATCGGGAGGAGGTAAGCCGCCCGCCCAAACGCCAGCCCGCCGTTGAAGCTGAACACGGTACGGGCCGACAGGCTGTCGCCCAAGTGCAAGGGATTGTTCCAGCTGAATGTCCCGCCGGCGCGATTCTGGCCGGTGAAGGGCGAGCCGAAATTGTCGTAGTCCACAGCCGCCTCCAGACGGCGAGCCGGGGAGAGCGTGACCACGAGATCCGCCGTTCCGGGTTTCTCCCCCGGCTGCATGACCGAGCGGACCTGGAAGCCCCGAAGGTCCCCCAACAAGAACAGGCTCCGCTCGATTTCGCCTTCTCGGATTACCATCCCCGGTTTGAGCACCGAGAGAACCGAATCGACCGCCCTTTGCGAAACCGGGACATCGCCCTCGCGTTCGACCTTCACCTGCCCGATACGCCCTTCCAGGACGGCAATCTCAATGACGCCATCTTTGACTTGCTGGGCCGGCAGATAAGCCTGCGCCAGGAAAAAACCGGCTGCGCGCAGATATTCGGCCACTTCGCCGACCGCCGCCTGCAGGTCGTCGAAGCTGCGCGCCGGGCCGAGGTATTTCCTTACCACCCGCTGCAATCGCTGCTCGCGGACTGCGGTGAGTCCGATAAAGCGAAACGCCTTGACTTCGATTTTCAAGCCGGGAGCCTGGCCGATCGCGGGCTTCGGCGCAGGCTCGACTTCGATCGTCGCGGAAGGCTCCTTGGGAACGCGGGGGCGTTCCTTCAACTCACGCAGCGCACCGC
>DATIXD010000124.1:0-2568 GCA_035518875.1 Methylococcaceae bacterium
ACGACAAGAAAACTCGCAACCTATCAATGAGTGTACGCGGGTATCGATATCAATCGATCCGGCAATGCGATTGATCGGGCAGCCGGCGCTTAGGCATTGCCCTCATCGTCTTAGGAAGTCGTCCGTTGCGAGCGCTGCTGGAGCAATACGGCTGACCAACGGACATCAATAGTGGTTGCTCCAATGTGCACCACAGATTGGCCTCTTTGAACCTTCGCCTGAGAACTCGGAATAAACAGGTAACTATAGAAATGCAGGTACGAGGTTCCAAGAAGCGGGAGAAAAAAAGATGGATGTTCTATTTGGAAGTGACCCCATTGACGGGGCGGAGCTGACTTCCCGATGCTGCAATCGAAAGCCCTTGAGGTTGCAATTCAAAGCGGACTATGAAGACAGAACGCTCTACGTATGCGTCGATTGTGGGGCTGAATATTCCTTAAAGCCCAATTACAAACGCATCCGCAAGCCATCTGATGCCCCGAGTTCATGATGAAAATCCTGTTTAAAACTCTGGAGTCCGTAGCGTTGACGTTGCGGCGGGCCTTGGAGGTGGCCTCGGGAGTGTAGTAACGATCCGGCACGTAGGACTTTCCGCCGACAATGACCACGGCGGACGGCGGCATGGCGCGCGGGGGCGGTGAGGGCGCGCTCGATGGGCTAGCCACGGCGCAGACGGGAGGCGAGGGTCTGGCGGGGGAGGTTGTAGCACTCGGCATTCAATCACTATATCCCGAAAGTGAGCGGGCGCAGTTGGGGGTGTCGATCGCTGACCGGTTTCGCAAGCTCGGCCCAGTACGTCCCAGGGTGACGGTACACCCAAAAAGGACAGCGGCGCCACCAACGGCACCGCCCTTCGCCCACCGAAACCCGCGGTCTACCTCTAAAACGCGTCACCACAAGCCTCAGAATCGGCCAGACTAATTTTCCCATCGGGGTAGTCGGTTAGCTCCTCCCATACCAAGATGTAAGTATGGCTACATCGATCATTATGCGCAGGCACCACACAGCCCCCGACACTGTTGGGGTGCACAAATGTTGACAAAAGCTATCCAGCAATGAAATGAATAGCCATATTTTGGGGGAGGAGGAGGGAACCGATCCCCCCGTTTTTCCCAAACAAGATAAAGTTCTCGGTCGACCCCATAACGTTCCCGCGCCTAGGCCTACAGAAAACCATGGTGGGGGTCGCCGCCCGTGGACGTCGGTTAACCACCGTGCTGCCGCCGCCCAAGCCTGCCAGGCGATACCGCCCGAGGAAGCGGCAAATGGCACACGTATCGACACGCCTTCGTTCGACCCTGTCTCAGCCGCGCGAAGGATGGCCGTCGGACCGCGTAAGCGGCGCAACTATTCCAGGGCCAGTCGACCACCGCCCCAGTGCTTGTTCCTCCGAGGATTGTATGTCTGAATCGTACGAAGCTCTGTTGACCGGAGCCAATGCGCCTTATCTTGCCGACCTTTACCGTCGCTTTCTCAAGGATCCCAATTCGGTGGATCCCAGCTGGGCTTCATTTTTCGCAGAACTGGCTGAAGAGCAGAGTCCCGCGCGCTTTGACCTACAAGAGGCGAGTAGGGCATCGAGTACACCACAGCAATCGGCGGCTTCGCGGGTGGTGCCGGCGGCTCCAAGAACAGTGGCGGGGATGCACAGCGATACCGACAGCTCACGCGCCGCGCAAGATTCCGTCCGGGCGCTCATGCTCATCCGCGTCTACCGGGTTCGTGGTCATTTGATCGCCAGTTATGATCCACTGGGCTTAGAAGGCAAGAAGTACCATCCCGAGCTCGACCCGCACACTTGGGGTTTCACCGAGGCGGACATGGATCGTCCGATCTTCATTAATTATGTTCTCGGACTGGAGACGGCGACGCTGCGGGAGATCCTGCAAGTCCTCAAGGAGACCTATTGTGGCTCTATCGGCGTCGAATTCATGCACATCCAGAACCCTGATGAAAAAGCCTGGATTCAGCAGCGGATCGAAGGCATTCATAACCAGACCCAGTTCACTCGCACTGGGAAGCGAACCATCCTCGAGCGGCTCGTTCAGGCCGAGGGTTTTGAGCGCTTCCTGCAAATGAAATACGTGGGGACTAAGCGGTTCGGTCTGGACGGCAGCGAGACCATGATTCCGGCCATCGAGCAGATTCTTAAACGCGGCGCTCAACTCGGGGTCAAGGAAGTCAATCTGGGCATGCCCCATCGCGGCCGCCTCAACGTTCTCACCAACATTCTGCACAAACCCTACACAGCCATCTTCGCCGAGTTCGAGGGCTTATCCACGTATCCGGAAGATGTTCAGGGCTCGGGCGACGTAAAATACCATCTCGGCACGTCCGCCAACCGTGCGTTCGATGGCCATGAGATCCACCTTTCACTCAGCGCCAACCCATCCCATCTGGAAGCGGTTGACCCGGTCGTTCTGGGTAAGACCCGTGCTAAGCAGGCGCAGTGCAGCGATGGCGAGCGTCACCGCGTGATGGCGGTACTGTTGCACGGCGACGCGGCTTTTGCCGGGCAGGGGCTGGTTGCCGAGTGTTTCGGTCTTTCGGAACTCGAAGGCTACCGTA
>DATIXD010000125.1:0-3116 GCA_035518875.1 Methylococcaceae bacterium
GCAGCGCCAGGAAGCCATCCTGTCGCGCGATCAACAGCGCGCCGCTGAATTGGAACGGCGCGGGTCAACCATCCCCAAGAATCTCCTGGACAGCATCGAAACGACAGGCCGCGAGAAAGCGAAGTTTCAAGAACAAATCGAGAAACTCGAAGCGGACAAACAGACTATCACCGAGCGTTTCACTAAAGACATCGAGCGCTTCAAGGCCTTGAAAGCGCGGCAGATGAATCTGGGGCCAAACCTTGGCAGCCGAGGTCAACTCCTGGCCGAGGACAAGTCCGACACCGAAGGCATCATCATCAGTGCGATCGCCTGTCCGATCGGGGCGGTGTGCGACAAGGCCTGGGAATTGTCCAAGGCATACGTTAAGGATCATGCGACGACGCCGCTGATTACCGAGACCGAGAAGATATTGCAAACCGAGAACCCGGCCGAGGACAAGGACATCGCTCTGACCGTGAGCCGCATCGCCGGCAGGACCGAGGACATCCTGTTTCTCGATGTCCGCTGCCGTTCCTCGAGCCTGGGGGAAGAGCTTTGCCGCAGCGAGAAGGTCAGGACCATTCGCGCCGGCTTCAAGTCGTTTATCGAAGCCGGCCTTACAAATTCTGCGGCACAGGATGCGAACGCACAGCAGCGCGCCCGCTAGGGTGGAAAACAGGAATGTTTTTCGCTGAATCAGCGCCTTAGCATCAGGGTGCCGATCCCCCGGTCGGTGAACAGTTCCAGCAACACCGCGTGATCGACGCGCCCGTCGATGATATGGGCACTGACGACTCCGCCCTTGAGCGCATCCGTGGCGCAGCGGGTCTTGGGGATCATGCCGCCGGAGATAGTGCCGTCCTCGATCAGCGCCTCGACTTCCGGCAGGGACAGGCCGGTCAGCAATTCTCCCTGCTTGTCCAGAATGCCTCGGGTGTTGGTAAGCAGGATCAGCTTCTCCGCTTTCAACACCTCCGCCATTTTGCCCGCCACCAGATCCGCGTTAATGTTGTAGGAGCGGCCATCCTCGCCGACGCCAATGGGCGCGATGACGGGAATGAAATCGTCGTGCACCAGCATGTCGACGACCGCCGGATCTATGCTTTCCACCTCTCCGACATGACCCAGGTCGATGATTTCCGGCTCGTCGGTTTCCGGCGAGCGTTGTTTGACCACGATCTTGCGGGCGCGGATCAGATCGCCGTCCTTGCCGGTCAGGCCAACCGCGGAGCCGCCGTGGCGATTGATCAGGTTGACGATTTCCTTGTTGACCAGGCCGCCCAAGACCATTTCCACCACATCCATGGTTTCGCTGTCGGTAACGCGCATGCCCTGCACGAATTCACTGGTCTTGCCCAGGCGCTGCAACAGATTGCCGATCTGTGGGCCACCGCCGTGCACGACCACCGGGTTGATGCCGACCAGCTTGAGCAGCACGATGTCCCGGGCGAAGCTGTTTTTCAGCCGCTCGTCGATCATCGCGTTGCCGCCGTACTTGACGACGATGGTCTTGCCTTTGAAGCGGCGGATGTAGGGCAGCGCTTCGATGAGGACGTGGGCGATTTGGGTGGCGGAGTTGTTTTCTATGGTTTCCTGTTTTTTCACGGGTGACTCCGGGATGTAGGGCGGAACGCGCCAGCGGTTCCGCCGAATGAATGACATGCGGCGGATGGTCACCGGAGGCATCCGCTCTTGCGCGAGCTAATCATAATTGAAAATTAAAGCTCAGAAGTTTACCTGTAGAATGTATATGCATTGACAAGACATGCTTTTCGAGCAGTTCTGGCAACAAGTATCTCTGAGTGTCAGTTAATGAAGGACTGCCAGAGACCTTTACAACATAAATAACTACATCGCCATCTGTTATGGGTTTACGGATATCGCTATCAACGGATTCAACGTTAGCCCACTGATTATATTTAAACCTTGGAGTACAAGGAGAGTTTGTGCCCGGCTCATAAATGAGCCCCATGTGTTTCCAAGTTCGTCCACCAATATCCCCAGCACTTTTCCCGACATACCAAATTTCCGAATCGTTTTCTGCTAAAGGTATTTCCCAGGTTGGGTATGACGGTTTACTGAAAAGATAAATGCCGTAATCAGCTTCATAAGGAAGTCTTTTTCCTTTGCTTTCGTTAAAGTGCCAAGGAGGACTGATATCAATAGACAAGGGGCCAAGCACCGAAGAAAGACGCGTAAAACTCAACAATGAGTTCGAAACTTTTTTGGCGCTCATCATGGTATCCAGTTGGCCATAATCGGTTTTGTATCGCTTCGCGATGTTTATTTGAATGTGGGTTCCCGAACCCACGGTCGGGTTACTTTTCTTTGCGCGGCCAAAGAAAAGTAACCAAAAGAAAGGCCGCCCGACGACTTGCCGCTTCGCGGTACCCTGCGCGTTTCGGCGCGAACGGGGCTCGGCAGAAGGGATGTCCCTATCCCTCTGCCGAGTGGCCGCTTCCTGCGGCCACCCTTCCGGCTTTTCCCGTTCGCGCCTGCAATGCTCGGCTGCGTCGACGGGAGTTGTGTTCTTCGTCCCGTTTGCCGCGCCGAGCACCGGGGCTTTCGGCGGGATAAACCCGAAGGGGTGCGGAATGGATTCCGCGCGTTGCCAGAGGGATAGGGATGTCCCTTCTGGCAACTCCCGGCGAAAGTTCCGGCGCGCAGGATTCAAGCGGCAACCGGGTCGCCTTTTCTTTGGATACTTTCTTTTGGCGACGCAAAAGAAAGTATCTCGCCCGTGGGTGCGAGAACCCACATTCAAATACACCATCGCGAAGCGATTCCATATTCAACGGCACCCCGATTCTCCTCGCGGGCTTGTTGGCGGGCTGAAGGCCACCCTACACCAGCCTCAAAACGGCAGAGCGATATCCGGCTTCACCTGCAACATCAATTCTCTGAACTGCTTCTGAATCCTCGCCAAAGCTTCCTCGTTATCCGCCTCGAAGCGGATTACCAACGACGGGGTGGTGTTGGAGGCGCGGACCAGTCCCCAGCCGTCGACGAAATCCACCCGCAGGCCGTCGATGTCGGTGATTCGGGCTTCCGGAAATTTGGCAAGAGCCCGCAGCTGGTCGATGAAGGTGAAGTTTTCGCCCTCGGCGAGGGTGACGTTGAGTTCCGGCGTGTTT
>DATIXD010000126.1:0-13831 GCA_035518875.1 Methylococcaceae bacterium
TTTTCGATAGGAGGGTCAGGAAAGGATTCTGACCTCGTGGCATCGTGGATCGATCTCGGTGGTTTGGATGTCGACCTTTAGAAATTTCCGAATCACTTCTGCGTTGGTGCGCGTATGCAGCGTCAGTTCCGAGGTCGTGAATGAACCCGCGCCGGCCAGTGCCATCGGGAGTAGCATCTGGTCCGCCAAAAAAGGTCCGACCGCTGCGCTCGAGGACATGAACCGGCGAACCTCCGCGATCACTTTCTGAGCAACCGTTTCGGCCGTCACGCCTTTTTGTCCGAATCCGGTGAAGACTTCCGTCACGTGTTCGTATTCGAGGGTGATCGCCAGCGCATTGCCGGGACCTTGATCGTTCGAAAGTCCGCGCAGCAACAGCGCTTCATCGCCCCAGCCCAGGGCTTTCCGCACTGTTTCCAGCTCGCGCTGGGCGACGTGTAACGGCAGCGCGGCGACGAAACTTTCCGCAAATGCGCGGGTGAGCCGACCGCGCGCCGCAAGATCGACGGGTAAAAGGCTAGCAACGGGCTCGACCATGGCGATGAACTCGCCGCCTCCGGCAGGGTAGAAGCCGAATCGTTTGAGTTCCAGGGAAACCTGCGCGCCCATGCGGCTCAATTGCCGGAGGAATGCGCGCTCGAGAAAATGAAAGGGCGGCGCCCAGGGATTGTGGGTGCCTCCCTGCATCACGATGCGGCTGGGCGTTTGCGCCAGAAGCAGTGCGGGGAGGATGGTTTGGAACACCAGCGTGCAACTACCCGCGCTCCCGATTGCGAACCGGTATTCGCCCGCCTTGATTCTACCGGGCGCGAATTCCAATGCCGGCGAGCCGATTTGCGCCCCCTTTACCTCCGCGCCGCAAATCTCCGCAGCCGCGAGCACGGCGGTCAGGTGCTGACGCATCAAGCCGGGATTCCTGCGGTTCGCACGGATGTGTTCAATGCGGAACGACTTACCGGTGCAAAGCGACAACGCCAGCGCCGTTCGCAGAATCTGCCCGCCGCCTTCGCCCAGAGAGCCGTCCAGTACCAGCATTACGCTTACGTATTACGGCCGGCCGGCGTCCAAATCGTCCACCTTGATGAAGATCTTGTTGGCTTCCGTGCGGGTCGAGTAGCTGTGCGCAAACAACCCGCTTTCGCTTTGGGAGCGGGTTTCGACCTGGCCGCCGATTTCCACCCATTCCCCCAAAGCCGCGTTGAGGGTGGTGTGAGCGCCTTGGGTGTCGATGCGGCCGCCGCTCTCCCGGCTGATGCGGTCGGACCACGGCGAGACCTCGACGGTGACCTGATCGCCGGTGAGCCGTGGGGTGACGGTGAAACCGGTACTCGCTTCAAAGTACTGGATGCCCGGATTGACGCTGCCGCCGTAACCGATGACGCTTTGGGCGGGGAGGGGAATTTGCTCGCCGAATTGGATTTGGGCGGCTTGGCCGTCCAGCGTTTGCACCCGTTGGGTCTCATCGCCCAGGTCGCGGGATTCGGTCTGGTAAACATGCCCGCGCCCCTCGAACTGGACATCGCCGGGATAGCGCGGATCGATCCGTGTCTGCAGGCCGGCACGGGCGTTCAGCGCCTCCAGCGACAGACCGCGGCCCTGGGCAACAGTGATCAGCAGACGATGCTGGCCCTTATCGAGATCCTTCACCAGCGCCAAAATCTCTTCGATTTTCTGTGGGCTGGCCTTGACGATGAGCATGGAGCGGTTGGGGATGACCGTCTCCGACTCATCGAGCAGCGGTTTGATCAGCGCGGCCATTTCTTCCGCCAGTCGGTGGGAAAGCGGGATGGTGACCAGTTCCTGTTCCCCCGCGCGGGCGCCGAGGGCTGCGAACAGGACAATGAGTAGCCACACGGCCGGCGGTTTCATGCCTAGGCTCTTCGGCTGAGCAGGGAGACGCCACGTTTTGCGCGGTCCAGCAAGGCTTGGTCGTACAGCTCCAGGTACTGGGAGGCACTATGCCGCCAGGAAAAGTCCTTGCTCATGCCAACTCGCTGGATTTCTTTCCATATCACCCGGTTCTGGAACAAGACAAGGGCGCGATGGACCGCCTCCAACAAGGCGCCGGTGCTGGCTTGCTGGAATACGACGCCGCTGGCTTTGCCGAGGCTCAGGTTGGTTTCGCTGGCGTCTTCCACAGTGTCCGCCAAGCCGCCGACACAACGGACGATGGGCACGGTGCCGTAACGCTGGCTGTACATCTGGTTGAGGCCGCAGGGTTCGAACCGGGAGGGCATCAGGAACATGTCGGCGCCGGCCTCGATGAGGTGGGACAGCGCTTCGTCATAACCCAGGGTCAGAGCGATGCGGTCCGGATAGAGCTTGGTCCACTGTTTCAGGCTTTGTTCGTACTTGTGCTCGCCGCTGCCCAGGATTACCAACTGTAACGGGAGTTCCGTCAAATTGGGCAAGGCCTCGATCACCAGGTCGATGCCTTTTTGCTGTACCAAGCGGCCCACCATGGCCATGACGGCGACATCCTTATCTTCCCGTAATCCGAATCGGCGTTGTACGGCCGATTTGTTGCCCGCTTTGCGGTCTATGGTGTCCTCGTCGTAGGTGCAAGGAATCAAGGGGTCTTTTGCCGGATTCCAGGCTTCGACGTCGATGCCGTTGAGGATGCCGCTCAGCCGGTCGCGACGTTGGCTCAAAAGGCCTTCCATGCCGCAGCCGAATTCCTTGCCCTGAATTTCGACGGCGTAATTTGGGCTGACGGTGTTGATGCGGTCGGCGTAAACCAGCCCACCCTTGATGAAACAGAGCTGGTCATAGAATTCGAGTGCCTGATAAGACCAGAAGCGCTGCGGCAGAGCGAGGTTTTTGAAGGCTTCCCTGGGAAATAATCCCTGATAAGCCAAGTTGTGGATGGTGAACACCGTCGCCGGACTTGCCGGCTCGTCGCCGAGCAGGGCCGGAACCAGGCCGGTCTGCCACTCGTTGCAGTGAACGATGTCCGGTTTCCAGCCGAAGCCTACCCGGTTCATCGCCACCTCGACCGCCACCCGAGACAGCAGCGCAAAACGTTCGGCGTTGTCGGGCCAGGGTTTTCCGTTGGGAGCGAGGTACGGATTGCCGGGACGGTCGAAAGAGCCGTCATGGGCGATCAGCCAGACCGGAACGGTCGAGCCCGGCAGAGCGCCTTCGAAAATGTCGATCACCCCATTGGCCTGCATGATCCGGTTGGTCTTCAACTCGCCTAGAACGGCCAGCACGTCGCCGTAGGCCGGCATGATGACTCGGACCTCTTGTCCCAGCGCTTTCAGGGCGACGGGCAGGCTGCCGGAGACATCCGCCAGTCCGCCGGTCTTGATGAGGGGATAGGCTTCGCTGGTGACGAAGAGGGTTTTCTTCATGCGTCGGATTCCGGCTCCGGCTCCGCTTCAATCTCGAGCTCGGGCTTGAGCACCAGAACCACACCGGCCAGCGGCGGGAGCGTCATGTTGAGGGAATAAGGCCGTCCCATCCATTCTCTCGCTTCGGCTCCAAGGGCAACATTGCCGGTGTTGCTGCCGCCGTAATATTTCGAGTCGGAATTGAAAATTTCCTCATATACGCCGGCTGCGGGTACGCCGATGCGATAATTCTTGCGAGGTACCGGCGTGAAATTGAGCACGATCAGGGCGAATTGATCGCCACTGCGGCGCAGATAGCTCAGTACGGACTGGGGTGCGTCGTGACAATCCACCCATTCGAAGCCCTTCGATTCGAAATCGAAGTGGTGCAGGGCCGGCGTGTCGCGATACAGCCGGTTGAGATCGCCCACCAGTGTGCGCACGCCCTGGTGCAGGGGATAGTCCAGGACATGCCAGTCCAGCGCCCGGCCTTGATCCCATTCGCCGCCCTGGGCGAACTCGCAGCCCATGAATAGCAGCTTCTTGCCCGGATAGGTAAACATGAGCGTATAGAGCGCTCGCAAATTGGCGAAGCGCCGCCATTCGTCCCCCGGCATCTTGCTGAGCATCGAGCCCTTGCCATGGACAACTTCGTCGTGAGAGAAGGGCAGGATGAAGTTTTCGGTGAAGGCATAAAGCAGGCCGAAAGTCAGCTGATCGTGGTGATAATGGCGATGGATCGGATCCTTGGTCATGTAAATCAAAATGTCGTGCATCCAGCCCATGTTCCATTTCATCGAAAATCCCAGCCCTCCGGTCCAGGTGGGGCGGGTGACCTGCGGCCAGGCGGTGGATTCCTCGGCCATGACCATCGTGCCGGGAAACTGCTGGTGGGTGACCGTGTTCAGTTCGCGCAAGAATGCGATGGCTTCGAGGTTTTCGTTGCCGCCGTACTTGTTCGGTATCCAGTCGCCCTGCTCGCGCGAGTAGTCGAGATAGAGCATGGAGGCGACGGCGTCGACGCGCAGGCCGTCAAGGTGATATTCCTCGAGCCAGAATATGGCGCTGGCGATCAGAAAATTCTTGACCTCGTTGCGCCCGAAATTGTAGATGAGGGTGCCCCAGTCGCGGTGCTCGCCCAGGCGCGGGTCTTCGTGCTCGTAGAGCGCGGTGCCGTCGAAATAGGCGAGGCCGTGGGCGTCTTTCGGAAAGTGCGCCGGCACCCAGTCCAGAATGACGCCCACCCCGTTCTGGTGGCAGTGATCGACGAAATAGCGGAAATCGTCGGGTGATCCGAAGCGGCTGGTGGGCGCGAAGTAGCCCGTCGTCTGATAGCCCCAGGAGGCGTCCAGCGGATGTTCGGTGATGGGCAGCAGCTCGATATGGCTGAAACCCTGCGCCTTGACGTAATCCACCAATTGCTCGGCCAGCTGACGATAATTGAGGAACTCGCCCTGCTCGTCGAGCCGCCAGGAGCCCAGATGTACCTCGTAAATGGACAAGGGCGAGTGGAGCCAGTCACGGGTTTTTCTGGCCGCCAGCCAGGTCTGGTCACCCCAAACGTATGTGTCTTTGGGCGTGACGATGGAGGCGGTTTGCGGGCGTAACTCGAAATGCTGTCCGTAGGGGTCGGTTTTCAGGTGGATGGTGCCGTGCTGGCGATTGCGAATCTCGAATTTGTAGAAGGTACCCGGTTTTAGTTCGGGGATGAACAACTCCCACACGCCGCTGCCGCCCCGAACCCGCAGGGGATGTCGGCGTCCGTCCCATTCGTTGAATTCGCCCACCACGCTGACCCGCTCGGCGTTCGGCGCCCAGGTGGCGAACAGGACGCCGTCGATGCCATCGACGCGATGAGGGTGCGCCCCGAGGATGCGGTAGATATGCCAATGCTTGCCTTCCCCCAGAAGGTGGATGTCGAAATCGGCCAATTGCGGCGGGAAGGTGTAAGGGTCGATATAGGAGTGAATCTGACCTGACTTGTCCTGCCAGAACAGGCGGTAATGCTGCGGCGTCGATGCTTCATGGCGAATCAGGCATTCGAACAGATCGGTGCCTGGCAGCCTCTGCATCTCGGGTCCTTTCTCACCGATCCGGATCGATTCCGCCTGCGGCAGCATCACCCGGATGAGGTCGTCGGCGTGAAGGCGATGCTTGCCCAGAACCGCGAAGGGGTCATGGTGACGCGCCTGGATAATGCGCTGGAGCTCCGGGTCCAAACCCGCGCCGCCGTGACCGTGAGCGGGTGCCTGCTGCATTTCGATCGGGTTCACTTCGTTTGACCTCTGGTAGTAGAATGGCGGCCGGCCAACGCCGGAAAATTCAGGGTCCATCTTATCAAACTTGTGCCCTGGTTGTATGTCCCAAGCCTCGAGGAGCCGTTCATGCCAGAATCCATTCACGCCACCCGTTTCGTCAGCCGTCTCACCCGGCACACTTTGGCGCTCATCCTGGCTGGCGGCCGGGGAACCCGGCTGCAAAAGCTGACCGAATGGCGAGCCAAGCCGGCGGTTCCATTCGGCGGGAAGTTCCGCATCATCGATTTTCCCTTGTCCAATTGTCTGAATTCGGGCATTCGCCAAATCGGTGTCCTCACCCAGTATAAGGCGGATTCTTTGATCCGCCATATCCAGCAGGGCTGGGGCTTCTTGCGGGGAGAACTGGGGGAGTTCGTCGACATCCTGCCGGCCCAGCAGCGCATGCAGGAAACCTGGTACGCCGGCACCGCCGACGCCGTCTATCAGAATTTGGACATTTTCCGCCAGCGCGACCCCGAATATGTCCTAATCCTTGCAGGCGACCACATCTATAAGATGGACTACGGCCTGATGTTGGCCTATCACGTGGAGCACCAGGCCGATCTGACCATCGGCTGCATGGAAGTATCCCTGGACGACGCCAGGGCTTTCGGCGTCATGCAGATCGACGGCGAAAAACGTGTGCGGGATTTTGTCGAGAAGCCCGCACATCCGCCCGCGATGCCGGATCGCCCCGACCAGGCACTGGCCTCGATGGGCATCTATATCTTCAACACCCATTTCCTCTTCGAACAATTGATCAAGGACGCGGATATGCCCGGTTCCAGCCACGATTTCGGCAAGGACATCATCCCGCAGGTCATCAAGAAATACCGCGTGTTCGCCTATCCCTTCCGCGACGTGCAGAGCGGGGTGCAGGCCTACTGGCGCGACGTCGGAGAGGTCGACGCTTACTGGGCGGCCAATATGGAGCTGATCGGCGTCGATCCGGAACTGAATCTCTATGACAAGGATTGGCCCATCTGGACTTACCAAGCGCAGACCCCGCCGGCGAAGTTTGTGTTCGACGACGACGATCGGCGCGGTCTAGCGGTCGATTCGATGGTTTCAGGCGGCTGTGTCATTTCCGGCGCCGAGGTTCGCCATTCGCTGCTGTTTTCCAATGTCCGCGTCAACTCCTATTCCCATGTGAAGGATTCGGTGATCCTGCCCGATGTGAACGTCGGCCGCCATTGCCGCATCACCAAGGCGGTGATCGACAAGGGGTGCAAGATACCCGCCAATACCGTGATCGGCGAAGACCTCGAGGAGGATCGCAAGCGGTTTTACGTCAGTCCGGGTGGCGTGGTGCTGGTGACGCCCGACAATTTCGGTCAGTTGCTGCATTATGCGCGCTGAGCGGCTCCGGGTGGCGATCTGCTGGCACATGCACCAGCCCGAGTATCGCCAGTTCGGCAGCGGCGAATACCAGTTGCCCTGGACTTATCTTCACGCCATCAAGGATTACGTGGATATGGCCGCGCACCTGGAGGACTGCCCGGACGCGCGGGTGGTCGTCAATTTCGCCCCGATCTTGCTGGAACAGATCGAGGACTACGCCGGCCAGGTCAATGATTTTCTGATCGACGGCCACCCCCTGCGCGATCCCTTGCTGGAGGCGCTGGTCGATACGGCCATGCCTTCCGATCACCTGAAGCAATTGGGTTTGATCACCGCCTGCCTGCGCGTCAGTCGGGAGCGGCTGATCAATCGCTACCCGGCCTATCGGCATCTTGCCGGAATCGCCGACTGGATTCTCGCCAACGGCGACGCCCTCCGCTATCTGAACGGCCAGTTCCTGATCGATCTGGTCGTGTGGTATCACCTGGCCTGGCTGGGAGAAACGGTCAAGCGCACCGACGGCCGGATCAGACATCTTTTGGAAAAGGAAACCGGTTATACCCCGGAAGACCGCCTGGGGCTTTTGGGTGTGATCGGCGAACTGCTGAACAATGTGCTGCCCCGTTACCGGGCTCTCGCCGAACGGGGGCAAATCGAGCTGTCCGTCACGCCCTATGCCCATCCCATCTTACCGCTGCTGCTGGACATCGGCAGCGCCCGGGAAGCGATGCCGGAGGCGAATATGCCCCTGCTGGAACATTACCCGGGCGGCGAGGAGCGCGCGCGCTGGCATATCCAAAAAGGCTTGGAAGTGTTTCAGCGGCATTTCGGATTCGCGCCCGCAGGCTGTTGGCCGGCGGAAGGCGGCGTCGGAGAGTCCTGTATGAGGCTGCTAGCCGAAGCCGGCTTCCGATGGGCGGCAACCGGCGGCAATGTACTGAAAAACAGTTTGGCCGTATCGGAGCGGGAGAGCGCTCACGGCCCCCATCGTCCGTACCGGATACAGGATAGCGAGCTGACCTGCTTCTTTCGTGACGACGGGCTTTCCGATCTGATCGGCTTCACCTATTCCGACTGGCATGCCGACGACGCCGTGTCCGATCTCATCAAGCATCTGGAAACCATCCAGGCGGTTTGCGAAGGGAACGATCGCGTGGTGTCCATCATCCTGGATGGGGAGAACGCCTGGGAGTATTACCCGGAAAACGGCTATTATTTCCTTCGCGGGTTGTACGAGCGCCTATCCGCTCACCCACGCATCGAGTTGGTGACGTTTTCCGATTGCCTTTCCCGCATACCCAAGCCCATGTCCTTGCCGCGACTGGTGGCGGGCAGTTGGGTTTACGGTACGTTCTCGACCTGGATCGGGGATGCGGAAAAGAACCGGGGCTGGGATATGTTGGGCGACGCTAAGCGTTGTTTCGACCGGACCCTCGGACGGCTGGACGACAAACACCGCCAGGCCGCGGAGCGCCAGTTGGCCATCTGCGAAGGCTCGGATTGGTTCTGGTGGTTCGGCGATTACAATCCTGCGGATGTGGTGAGTGATTTCGAACGACTGTTTCGTATGAATCTGGCCAATCTCTACCTTATGTTGGGCGAGAAACCACCCACTTATCTGACAGAAGTATTCACGCACGGCGCGGGCTCGCCTTTTAGGGGCGGTGCCATGCGCCCAGGTACCTTCACAAGCTGATTCTTTGATTGGGACTTCAATTGACGCGAGCGCAAAGCATCCTTAACCAGCGTCGCGCCGGCATCCTCCTGCACATCACTTCTTTGCCGGGTGGCATAGGGAATGGCGACTTGGGGCCGGACGCGCGCGACTTCGTCGATTTTCTCGCCAGTTGTGGCGTATCCGTTTGGCAGACCTTGCCGATCGGCCCCACCCACGAGGACGGTTCGCCTTATCAGTGCATGTCGGTTCATGCCGGCGATCCGCTCTTGATCAATCTGGAATGGCTGCAAGGACGTGGTTGGTTGCCAGCGAATTTGCCGCCGGATGATGGCGAATGCGCCGCCGCTTATCGGTTGTGCCGTCTGGGTGAAGCGTTCAAAGGCTTCTTGCGGGACGCCGATGATTACGATCGGCTCGCCTATGCCGAATTCGTGAAAGCTCACGCCTGGTGGCTTTCGGACTACGCCTTGTATGCGGCTTTGCGCGGCGAGTTCGATCGGCAGCCATGGCAGAAGTGGCCTATGCCCTTGCGGGACCGCGATCCGGCGGCGCTGGAAGCGGTTAAAACGCGCCTGGCCGAAAAGATCGAATACATCCAATTCGAGCAATTCGTATTCTACCGCCAGTGGCAAGAGTTAAGGGATTACGCCCGTTCGCGCCGGGTGATTCTGTTCGGGGACATGCCGATTTTTGTGGCCGGCGACAGCGCCGATGTGTGGGCTTATAGGGAATATTTCGACCTCGGGGATGATGGCCAGCCGCGGGTTGTGGCGGGCGTGCCGCCGGATTATTTTTCCCAAACCGGTCAGCGCTGGGGTAATCCGCATTACCATTGGGCTCGCATGGAGGCGGACGGGTTTCGCTGGTGGATTGAACGCTTGAGCAGTCAGATGGAGCTCTATGATTGGGTTCGCATCGACCATTTTCGGGGTTTTCAGGCCTACTGGGAAATTCCGGCGAAAGAGGAAACGGCGATAAACGGTCGCTGGATCAAGGCGCCGGGGCTGGCTTTGTTGAATGCACTGTTCGATGCCTTTGATGGTAATGGCTTACCGCTGGTGGCGGAAAATCTCGGCATCATCACGCCGGAGGTGGAAGCCTTGCGCGAGGCGTTCGACATACCGGGGATGCTGATTCTTCAGTTCGCTTTCGACGGGGGGCCGGACAATCCCTATCTGCCCCAAAATCATCGCGAAAACGAGGTGGTTTATACCGGCACCCACGACAACGACACGACCTTGTCATGGTACGAAAGCCTGCCCAAAGAACAGCAGCGGAAGGTCGTCGAATACCTGGGAAATCCGAAGTGTCCCATGCCTCAGTCCTTAATCGAATGCGCATTGGCGTCGGTGGCGCGGTTGGCCATGTTGCCGATGCAGGACGTTCTGGGCCTAGGGCACGGACACAGGATGAACACACCGGGAACCCTCGGCGGCAGTAACTGGCGTTGGCGCTTCGAGTGGGAACAGGTGAGGCCGGAAGTGGGTATTTGGTTGGGTCGGCAGGTACGTCGGTACGACCGCATCGGTTAATTGTCGCGCCGTTTTCCGATGGTTTCGCTGCGATAGCGATAAATCTTGAGCGTCGTCGACCAGTACTGAGCGGGTAAGCCCGCTTTGCGCTTCAGATGCCGGATGAACGCCTCCGGTTCGGGCAGGGTTTCCCAGACCGAGGGCAAGAATGTTCCCCGCATCGGCCCCTCCTCCAGGATCAAGCCGTCTATTTCCGGAACCAATTGCGAGATCAAATCCGCTTCGGATGAAAACGCGATGGGTTCGGCCGGTGTGAGCAGGGAAAGGTGGATTTCCAACTCGTCGATCTCGGGTTCCGCAACGGGCGGAAAGCGGGGGTCCCTGAATGCCGCGGCGTAGGCGTTGGCGGCGATGTCCGCCGCCAAGGGGCGCACTGCTTCGAGGCAGCCGATGCAACCGCGCAACGCGCCCTTCTTTTCCAGAGTTACGAAAGTCGCTCGCTTGACCGTCAACTCCAAGGGGAGTTCGTCCATTTCGATCGGGATGGGTTTTCCCTTGTTCAGGCCATGACGGATCGAGCCTTTCGCCAAAGTGAGAAGAAACGCCTGGTGTTCCGCGCTGACGGTGCAACCGGTTTTATCCAAAGACATACGCCCCGTAACCCACTACGCTATCCTTGCTGCCGGCGGTGTCGCCCGAATTGCGCAGATCGACGGTTTCGGCTTTAAGGCCGTGTCTGCGCGCGGCATGAAGAAGTCCGCAGACCGGCAACCGTCCGCAGGCATATTCCTGGCCAATGTCTTCCGGGCGCAGCTTTTCGATGGCTGTTGATGTGGCTTGATCCATGCGCTTGGCTGTCTCGTAGTCGTGATAGTGACTGAGGTCCGAGCTGATCACGATCGCGGTTTCATCCCCGTCCCACAGAAGATCGAGAACGGCATCCACCTCCGTCGGATCCGCGTCTCCGACCACGATGGGCACCAGCGAAAAATGTTCTACGACTTCCTGCAGAAACGGCAAATGCACTTCCAGGCTGTGCTCGAAAGCGTGAGCCTGATCCACGGTATGAACGAAGGGCAGCATGAGGATTTTTTCCACCGCTTTTCGGTCTATCTGGACATTACCCATTGGCGTCGCGAACCATTCCGCGCTGCTGACGGCAAGCCCCCTAAAGCCGACGCGATGTGACGGTCCCAGCAACACGATGCGGTGGATGCTCTGGCGCCCCCGACGCAGGCGGGCATAGGCGCTGGCCGCGATGGGACCGGAATAGCTATAACCGGCGTGAGGGGCGATGATGGCCTTGGGCTGGACGCCCTCGTCCGTTGCTTCTTTTAGGAAGTCTCGAATCATGGTGCGTAGTTGGCGTTGATCGGCCGGGTAGAAGGTTCCGGCGACGGCCGGCTGGCGTATGTGCTGCATATCGACCTCCATGGCGGGATGGATAGAAAAGCGGCAAACTACTGGTTACGTACGGACAGAATTCCGATTGCGGGACCGTCTGTCAATAGCCCGATTTATATTCTGGCAAGAGGTGCTGTCGTGGATACGATCATCAATCCTTCCGAGGGGTTTCCCACCCGTTTTTGGCGCAAGCTGGACGATGGTCGCATTGAGTGCACCGTTTGCCCGCGCTTTTGCAAGTTGCATGAAGGTCAGCGAGGCTTGTGTTTCGTGCGCGGCACCGTCGGCGGCGAAATCGTCTTGCTTTCCTATGGGCGGTCCAGCGGTTTTTGCATCGACCCCATTGAGAAAAAGCCGCTCAATCACTTCCTGCCCGGTACGCCGGTATTTTCCTTCGGCACCGCCGGCTGCAACCTGGCCTGCAAGTTCTGCCAGAACTGGGACATCAGCAAGTCTCGGGAAATGGACTCCCTGATGGATCAGGCCAGCCCTGAGGCCATTGCCAAGGCGGCCAAGGAGCTGAACTGCCGCAGCGTCGCCTACACCTACAACGATCCGGTCATCTTTCACGAATACGCCATCGACACCGCGAAAGCCTGCCGCGAGCACGGCCTCAAATCGGTGGCGGTGTCCGCCGGTTATCAGTGTGCCGAACCGCGCGCCGAATTCTATCAATATATGGACGCCGCCAATATCGACCTCAAGGCGTTCAGCGAGGATTTTTACCATCGGATATGCGGCGGTCATTTGCAGCCGGTGTTGGAGACACTGGAATATATCAAGCACGAAACGCAAGTCTGGTTGGAAATCACGACCTTGCTGATTCCGGACGAGAACGACTCGACCTCCGAGTTGGAGGCACTGACCCAATGGGTGGCGGAGAAGTTGGGACCCGATGTGCCGCTGCATTTTTCCGCTTTTCATCCCGACTGGAAGATGCTGAACAAGTCATCGACGCCACCCGCCACGCTCATCGAGGCGCGGCGGATCGCCCTTAAAAACGGTCTGCGCTATGTCTATGTGGGCAATATTCACTACAAGGAAGGGGATAGCACTTACTGTCATCAATGCGGGCAGCTGTTGATCGGCCGCGATTGGTATGAGCTGTCGGAGTGGAATCTGACGCCGCAGGGTGCGTGCAGACGGTGCGGGACAGCCTGTGCCGGGGTTTTCGAGGCCGCGCCGGGCGATTGGGGTGCCAAGCGAATGCCGGTCGGCATGGCGCGTCGCGCTAGCTGGACCTAGTCAGTTCAAGGCCTCAACCAGAACCCGTGCGGTGCCGCGGCGGTGCATCCTTAGCACTTTGGCGGCGCCGTAGGAAAGGTCGATTAGCCGTCCCGGAATGAAAGGCCCGCGGTCGTTGACCACCAATGTGGTCGATTGGCCGTTCTCCAGATTGGTCACCCGGACTTTGGTCGGCAACGGCAGCGTCTTGTGCGCCGCGCTCAATCCGCGGGGGTTGAAGCGCTGTCCCGTAGCAGTACGGTTACCCGACTCGTAACCGTACCAGGAGGCCAATCCGACCTCCCGATACCCTTTGCTGCTGGCCATCGGACGGTAGGTCTTCCCCCGAATCCGGTACGGCCGGCTCGTCTTTCCGTGGCTCCTAGGCAGATAAACATCTTCTGCAGTCGCAACGGATTCCTTTTGCAAGGTGGAGCACCCGCTGAGCAGTGACGCCAAGCCCAGGCACAGGGCCAGGTGGCGAATTCGAAAGCGGCCACGGGCGAAGAGATTCGTCGTTCCGCCAAGGTTCGGGTTACACGTTGAGATATTCATTCTTCTGCTGGCCAATGATCGGTGAAGCCGTTCACACTCGCACGGGCGGCGCTGGTTTGTTTCGCATTGTTGACTGCCGGCCGGTTCGATCGCAAACCACGGAAATCAAACGGCGTACCACTCGACCGGATATGCTTAGCCGATGAGGATATCCCTCATGCGGCCTCATAAAGGCAATAAGCATACCTTATATCCCAACGGCATGAAAATCAGCGGCTTGCGATTTTGATCCGCCAGCTTGTGTCGCCGATATACGACAAGGATCTGACATAAAACGTGTACTGCATTGAAAACACCGCACAAGGAAGCTGACGCCATAAGCCGACATCGCGATAGAAATTCGCCCCATCAGCGGGATTCACCGGAAATCGGGAGTAAATCGCCAGCTGTTGGGTATTCCGCCCCTGTAATGTGATCGTGCCGGAAATCAGTCTCCGACCTTGCCGCACATTTTGTTATAATTTCTCGACTTGGCGCTTTCGTCTGCGACAGGCCAAAACGATCTTGGCCTCGGTGCGTAAACGGAGT
>DATIXD010000127.1:0-11860 GCA_035518875.1 Methylococcaceae bacterium
CGCAAACGCTCCTGGCACGAGCGCAATCCCCTGCTGTTCTGGAAAAGCGTTGCCCTGGCGCTACTGTTGGCGCTGTTGATCAGCCTGTCGCTGACGCACGCACAAGGACGATACAAGAACGCAAACCCGCCCCCATCGTATAGCACTGCGACACGAGCCGCGGCGTGAACGCTTGTTTGAGGTTATCAAGATGAAAGAAAAACTGGTTTTGATCGGCAACGGCATGTCCGGCGTCCGTACGCTGGAAGAGCTATTGAAACTCGCACCCGAAAAGTATGACATCACGGTATTCGGCTCCGAACCCCACGGCAATTACAACCGCATCCTGCTGTCGCCTGTCTTGGCCGGTGAAAAAAGCCTGCAAGACATCGTCATCAACGACGAGGCTTGGTACAGCGACCGGGGCATCACCCTGCACAAGGGCAAGAAAGTCGTACGCATAGACCGCAAACATCGCACCGTCTTCGCCGAGGATGGCACGCAAGAACACTACGGCCGCCTGCTCCTCGCCACCGGCTCGCAGCCCTTCATCCTCCCGGTTCCCGGCAAGGAACTCGAGGGGGTGATCGGCTTTCGCGACATCCACGACGTGGAACGAATGCTGGCCGCATCGCGGAACCACAAGCACGCCGTGGTCATCGGCGGCGGGCTGCTGGGTCTGGAGGCCGCCAATGGGCTGCTGAAACGCGGCATGCGAGTCACCGTGGTGCACGTGCTCGACTCGCTGATGGAGCGGCAGCTCGACAAGCCGGCCGCGGCGCTGCTGCAGCGTTCGCTGGAGGCGACGGGCTTGAACTTCATGATGGAGGCCCAGACCGAGGCGCTGCTCGGAGTTGATCGCGTCACCGGCATCCGTTTCAAGAACGGCACGGAAATTCCCGCCGATCTCGTGGTTATGGCCGTTGGCATCCGCCCCAACATCGAGCTGGCAAAATCCTGCGGCATTCATTGCGAGCGCGGCATCGTCGTCAATGACACGATGCAGACCTTCGACCCGCGCGTTTACGCCGTGGGGGAATGCGTCCAACACCGCGGCGCATTGTTCGGCCTGGTTGCGCCGCTATTCGAACAAGCGAAGGTCTGCGCCAATCATCTGGCAGAATACGGCATCAGCCGGTACCAAGGTTCGGTCACTTCAACCAAACTGAAGGTCACTGGCATCGACCTTTTTTCCGCGGGCGAATTTCTGGGCGGCGAAGCTTATGACGACCTGGTTTTCCAGGATCACGCACGGGGCATCTACAAGAAGCTGGTAGTCAAGGACAACCGGGTAAAGGGCGCCGTGATGTACGGCGATACCGTGGATGGCGCTTGGTATTTCCAGCTCATGCGGGAAGGCACTGACATCAGCGACTTCCGCGAAACCGTGCTGTTCGGACGCGCACACATGGCCGATGCGGGAAGGGAAGGCCACAGCGTGATGGCCATGACCGACGACGCCGAAATCTGCGGCTGCAACGGGGTGTGCAAGAAGACCATCGTCGACGCCATCGTCCAGCAAAAGCTGTTCACCCTCGATGATGTGCGCACACACACCAAGGCATCTTCCTCGTGCGGATCCTGCACGGGTCTGGTGGAACAGATTCTGGCCGCCACCGTCGGCAACTACGACCAGACGCCGAAGGAAAAAGCCATGTGCAAATGCACGGAACACTCCCACGACGCGGTGCGCGCAGCCATCCGGGAGCAGCGTTTGAGCTCCATGCAGGTGGTGTTCAGCGCCCTGGATTGGAAAACCCCGGACGGCTGTCATAGCTGCCGCCCGGCACTGAACTATTACCTGCTGTGCGCCTGGCCGAACACTTATCGCGACGATCCGCAGTCGCGCTTCATCAACGAGCGTGCCCACGCCAATATTCAGAAAGACGGTACGTATTCGGTGGTGCCGCGCATGTGGGGCGGTCTGACTACGCCGAATGAACTGCGCGCGATTGCCGATGTCGCCGAGAAGTTCCATATTCCGACGGTAAAGGTCACAGGCGGTCAGCGTATCGATCTGCTCGGCGTGAGAAAGGAGGATTTGCCCAAGGTTTGGGGCGAGCTCAACGCCGCCGGCATGGTTTCCGGTCATGCCTACGGCAAGAGTCTGCGTACCGTGAAAACCTGCGTCGGTTCGGAGTGGTGTCGCTTCGGCACGCAAGACTCCACGGGGCTCGGTGTCAAACTTGAAAAGATGACTTGGGGTTCGTGGACGCCGCACAAGTTCAAGATGGCGGTATCCGGCTGTCCGCGCAACTGCGCGGAGGCGACTATCAAGGACTTCGGCGTGGTCTGCGTGGACTCCGGTTACGAAATCCACGTTGGTGGTAACGGCGGCATCAAGGTCCGCGGTACCGACCTGCTGTGCAAGCTGACGACTGAAGGCGAAGTGAAGGAGTACTGTGGCGCTTTCATGCAGCTGTACCGAGAGGAGGGACGCTACTTGGAGCGTACCGCACCTTGGATCGAGCGCGTGGGACTGTCGTACGTCAAGTCGCGCATTGTGGAGGACGTTGAGGGCCGCAGGGCATTATACGAGCGCTTCCTGGCTTCTCAGAAGACTGCTCAGACCGACCCATGGGCGGAACGCGTGCAGGGATATGAACGAGAGCAGTTCGAGCCAATAAGAATAGGTCGGGTGGGTTAGACTGATTGGCCGTAAACGAACAAGAAGCGCACGAATGAGTAAACAAATGAACGATTGGCTCCATATCGGCACACTCGACGACATCCCCCGCCAAGGTGCGCGGATCGTCGAAACCGCCTTCGGCAACATCGCCCTATTCCGGACCGGCACAGACGAGGTGTTTGCCCTGCGCGACCGTTGTCCGCACAAGGGCGGTCCGCTGTCGCAGGGCATCGTCCACGGTCGCCGCATCACCTGCCCATTGCACAACTGGATGATTGAACTGGAGTCGGGCGAAGCCGTAGCTCCGGACAAGGGCTGCGCCCAGCGATTCCCAGTAAAGGTCGAACGAGGCAAAGTCTATTTGGCCTCGGAAAGCGATGATAAATCTTCGGCAGCGGCTTGATGTAGGGGGTAGGCTTCGGAGGCGATTCGCGGTTGGTCCCTGCCTTCTTCCCTAATTCGAACGACCATGAACGAAACAGCGACAGTCAGAACCACCTGCCCTTACTGCGGCGTCGGCTGCGGCGTGCTGATCGCGCGCGATGCCCACGGCGCGGTGAGCGTACAGGGCGATCCGGAGCATCCCGCCAATTTCGGTCGGCTCTGCTCGAAGGGTTCAGCCTTGGGGGAAACCATCGGTCACGAAGGTCGGCTGCTGCATCCGGAGATTCTCGGGGCGAGCGCCGCTTGGGACGAGGCACTTAACGAGGTAGCGAATCGCTTCCGCCGGACGATCGCCCGGCACGGCCCCGATTCGGTCGCGTTTTATGTGTCTGGCCAACTGCTGACCGAGGATTACTATGTCGCCAACAAGCTCATGAAGGGCTTCATCGGTTCGGGCAATATCGACACAAATTCGAGGCTTTGCATGTCCTCCTCGGTGGCCGGGCACAAGCGCGCCTTCGGCGAGGATGTAGTTCCGGGCTGCTATGAAGATCTGGAGCAAGCCGATCTGATCGTGTTGGTGGGCTCGAATGCGGCCTGGTGTCATCCGATCCTGTTTCACCGCATCGCCAAGGCCAAGAAGCAGAATCCCGCGCTGCGGATCGTCAGCATCGACCCGCGGCGTACCGCCACCTGCGAACAGGCCGACCTGCATCTGAGCTTGAAACCGGGCTCGGACGTGGCGCTGTTCAATGGCTTATTGACCTATCTGCGAAGGAACGACCGACTCAATTTCGCTTTTCTCGAACACCACGTGCGCGGCTTCAGCAGCACCCTGGAACAAGCCCAGGCCACCATGCCTTCGATTCCCGCCGTCGCCGATGCCTGCGGTCTGAAAGAAGACGAGATCGCCACATTCTTCCAGTGGTTCGCGCGTACCGAGAAGACCGTCACCGCCTGGTCTCAGGGCGTGAACCAGTCCTCCAGCGGTTCGGATAAGGTGAATGCCATCATCAACGTCCATCTCGCGACCGGCCGGATCGGCAAGCCCGGTATGGGTCCCTTTTCCTTCACCGGCCAGCCCAACGCGATGGGCGGGCGCGAAGTGGGGGGATTATCCAATCAGCTCGCGGCGCATATGGAACTGGACAATCCCGGCCACTGGCAAATCGTGAGCCGGTTCTGGAAGGCACCCCAATTGGCCCGCAAACCCGGTCTGAAAGCGGTGGAACTGTTTCAGGCCATTGCAGCGGGCCACATCAAGGCGCTGTGGGTCATGGCCACCAATCCCGCCGTCAGCCTGCCGGACGTCAAAGCGGTGAGGCGGGCGCTTAAATCTTGTGAATTCGTCGTTGTCTCAGACTGCGAGGACGAAACCGACCTGAAAGCCTATGCGCATGTACGCCTGCCCGCGCTTGCCTGGGGCGAGAAGGACGGCACCGTCACCAACTCCGAACGACGCATCTCGCGGCAGCGACCTTTCCTGAACCCACCCCAAGAGGCCAAACCGGACTGGTGGCTGGTGACCGAAATCGCCCGCCGCATGGGCTACGGCGAAGCGTTTCCCTACCGTAGCGTATATGAGATTTTCCGCGAACATGCCCGGCTGTCCGGCTTTTGCAACGAAGGCCAGCGCGTGTTCGATATCAGCTTGCTTGCCGAATTCGACGCCCGTGCTTATGACACGCTCCAACCCATACAGTGGCCTGTCACCGATCGACGGCCTTACGGCACCGCACGCTTGTTCGGCGACGGCCGCTTCGCTCACCCCGACGGCAAGGCGCGAATGCTGGCGCTGCAGCCCAAGGCCCCGGTCAACGCCGTTGATGAAGCCTATCCACTGATCCTCAACACGGGCCGCATTCGCGATCAATGGCATACCATGACGCGCACCGGACGCAGTCCGCGCCTGAACCAGCACATCAACGAACCCTACGCGGAAATCCATCCCATTGACGCCGCGCGCTTCGCCATCCAGAACGGTGCGCTCTGTCGCCTGGAAAGCCGCTGGGGCGAGGCGCTGGCGCGAGCGAGAATCGGCGAAGACCAGCGGCCGGGCTCGGTGTTCCTACCCATGCACTGGAGCGACCGCTACGCCAAGCGCGCACTGGCAAACGCCCTGGTCAACCCGGTGGCGGATCCGATTTCCGGCGAACCGGAATCCAAGCACACGCCGATCCGCATCGAGGCATACCAGCCTGCCTGGCACGGCTTTTTGATTTCCCGTAAACCCCAAGACGTGCCAGACACTTCATGGCGTGTCACCGTGCGGGGCGACGGCTACTGGCTATACGAACTGGCGGGTGAAGCCGCCCCCGAGCACTGGCCGATTTGGGCCCGGCGCACGATTGCAGGACAACTCGAGGGAGATGAATGGCTGGATTTCGTGGACCCCGCCATCGGGCGCTACCGCTGTGCCCTGCTGCGCCAGGGTCGGTTGATGAGTTGCTTGTTCATCAGCCCCACTCACGAACTGCCGCCCCGTAACTGGCTGGTCGGTCTGTTCACGGAAGCCGAGCTGCCCGTCAAATCCCGCATGAGCCTGTTGGCTGGGCGGCCTGCGTCCGCCGAGGACGACCAAGGGAGGATCGTCTGCGCCTGTTTCAGCGTCGGACTGAACACCCTCACTCGGGCCATTCGGGCGGAGGGATACACGACGCCCGAGCAAATCGGCGCGGCGCTTAGAGCCGGCACCAATTGCGGATCCTGCATTCCGGAATTGCAAACGCTCCTGGCCGCATCCAGCATGAAGGTGACCAGCCGATGAGTCTGCGCGTCATGTTGGTCGACCGTGATCCCGCACGTATCGCCATCCTGGAGCAGGCGCTCAGCGAGGCCGGCCACCGTGTCATCGCCCGTATCCACGATGATGGCAATCTAGCCGCCGAAGTCGGCACCCATCAGCCGGATGTCATCGTGATCGACATGGAAGCGCCCGGCCGCGACACGCTGGAGCAGATGCGCGACATCAGCCGCGATCACCCCAAGCCGATCATTCTGTTTTCAGACAAGCGGGATACCGATTACATCCGCCAGGCCGTGCAGGCCGGCGTCAGTGCCTACGTCGTCGACGGCCTCAGTCGCGAGCGGGTCATGCCCATAGTCGAAGTGGCCGTGGCGCGTTTCCGCGAATTCCAGGCTCTCAAACGTGAACTGGAGGAAACCAAAACCAAGCTTGCCGATCGCAAGGTGATCGACAAAGCGAAGGGATTGCTCATGCAGAAAAAGGGCATGAGCGAGGATGATGCCTACCAGTTTCTGCGCAAGGCCGCCATGAGCCGCAATGCGCGGCTGTCGGAGGTGGCGCGCATGTTGATTTCTCTGGAGGATTTAATGACTTGATTTGGCGTTCAGGTCGAAGCCGCCAACCCGGGAGCGGCCAAGATCCGAGCTTTTTACTGTGACTCACTTAGAGGATTGAACCATGAGACACGACCATCGTTTGTGGCGAGCCGTGCGGCTGCGCTGTATCCCGGGTGCCTTGATCTCGCTGAGCCTTGCCGGCAATGTCGCCACATCGGCGGAATACGCAAAAGACGCCAAGGCTTCCGAGCCTTGGCGAGCAGAGGTGAACGGCCCTTTTGACACAAAACTACGCTTGGAAATCAATGAACGGATCCGCGGCGAGTTCGTCGACTGGTTCGGCGACCCCATCGTCAACGGCAATGTGACGCCGAAAGAGTCGAGCTACAACTTCGTGGGGAACAAATTCCAACTCGGCCTGCGCCTTAAGGGCGAGCCTTTCGAGGCCTTCGCCCAGTTCCAGGACACCGTCATCACCGGCCTGCCGGAGAACGGCGTCGGAGTTGGCTCCGTGTATTTTGCCAATACGCCCCACAGCACGCAGAACAGCGCCTTTCTCCGCCAGGGTTGGCTCAAGCTGAAGCACGATGGCTTCTATGTGGGCGGTGGGCGGCAGCTTTACTCGGATGCGGCGCAAGGCACGGCCAGGCAAAAGAACCTCAAGTGGATCCAGGACTATCGTCTGGCTCAGCGGCTGATCGGCCCCTTCGAATACACCCACGCCGGGCGCAGTTTCGATGGCGGCACGCTCGGCTATCTTTCGGACAATTTCGAGGTCGCAGGCTTTGCCTTCATGCCCACCTTCGGGGGATTCGAGATCAACGGCATGGACACCATCACCGACATCAATGTCGCCGGGGCGACCTTGAACCTGCGCGACTCCGAAGCGGTCGGCAATACCATCGCCCAGCTTTCCTACTATTACTACAGCGACGACCGAAACCTTTTGGTTACGGATAACCGCTCGCCAGTTGCGCGCGCACAGACGCGCGGTCAAGCCCTGGAAATTCACACCCTGGGCGTATCCGCGGCGCATGTCCTGCCGATCGGACCGGGACTCGCGGACGGGATGGTTTATGGATACGGCCAGGTGGGCGATTGGCAGAACCTGGACCACGGCGCCTGGGCCTATGGTGCCGAGCTCGGCTACCAGCTTCCCGACCTCTGGGGCAGCCCCTGGATGCGGGCCGGGATCAACAGCGGTTCGGGCGACTCCAATCCCAACGACCGCGATCATCAAACCTTCTTTCAGATGCTCCCGACCGCCTGGTTGTATGCGCAGTTCCCCTTCTACAACATGATGAACAACCAGGACGTGTTCGTGCAGGCGCTGTTGAAGCCACACTCCATGGTCAACCTGCGCCTCGACTTCCATTGGCTGAAAGTCAACGAAAGCCGGGACTTCGTCTATTCCGGCAGCGGCGCGACCAGCGACAAGGTGTTCGGATACGTCGGGACACCCACCGGCGGCTCCAGCGACCTGGCTTATCTCACGCATTTCATGGTCAACGTCAAACCGTTGGACTACCTCGCCTTCAACATCTTTTACGGTCATGCGTTCGGGCAGGACGTCATCAATGCGCAATATACCGGGAAACAGGGCAATTACGGTTTCGTCGAGGCGATCGTTTCGTTCTGATGCAATGGGTTGTGTCGTTGAGAAAACCTCAGGGTGTGCCTGGCGGCGTCCCTGCGCCTGCTGCCCGAAAAAGGGAAAGCTGGCTCCCAAGCGCCGCTTGGGAGCACGCCTTGGACGCTCTGCCTCCCAATGCACGTAAGGAAAGCAGAGCGCCATGAAAATCCTGCCAGGAGGGAGGCGCTTTTCTCGACTGTGGATGCTCCGAATTGCCCTGGTGAGCTTGGCATATTACGCCACCGCTAAATTGGGACTGATGTTTGCCGTTGTAGCCGGCACCATCACATTGACTTGGTTGCCGAGCGGGATCGCATTAGCGGCAATGTTGTGGTCGGCCCGTGGCTTATGGCCCGCTGTATTGGCGGGTGCCTTCCTGGCGAATGCCTCGACCGGCCTGCCGTCTTGGGTCGCTTTCGGCATTGCGACAGGGAATGCGCTGGAAGCCGCGGCGGGCGCTTTCTTATTGCGGCGTCTGTTTGCTTTTCACACTTCGCTCGGTAACGTGCGAGATGTATTGGCACTGATCGGGGCAGCCACATCAAGCGCCGTGGTCAGTGCCAGTGTCGGTATCGCCAGTCTGACGCTGGGGGGTATCATCCCATGGGACAATGGCCCCTGGGCTTGGATGATCTGGTGGATGGGCGATACAACGGGCATGCTGATCGGCACGCCGGCGATATTTGCTTGGACCACCCCGCCTTACTTTACGCTTTCTGCCATATCAGCGATCGAAGTGCCGGTTCTCCTGGCTTCGCTGATCAGCGCGAGCTGGAGCATTTTTGACTCGTCCGAGTTTGGTGGCTTCGGCCATTACCCAACTGCATTTGCTCTCTTTCCGTTCGTCATTTGGGGTGCTTTGCGGTTTGGCGTTTGGGGTTCCGTCACTGTCACACTCGTCATTTCACTGCTCTCGATTATTGCAACGACGCATGGCATCGGGCCTTTTGTGGTGCGGTCGCCCGAATACAGCCTGATCCGCTGGTGGATCTTTATCACCCTGGTAGCCATCATGGGGCTTTTATTAGGGGCCTCTCGGGCCGAACACAGAAGAGCCGAAGCAGCCCTGAAACAGGCCCAGGAAGAACTCGAACAGCGGGTAGAAAAACGGACCCGCGAGCTCATCAGGATCAATCGAACTCTCCGGCAGGAGATCGCCATGCGCAAGAGCCTGGAGCGGGAAGTCATCCAGGTCAGCGAAGATCAACAGACAAGATTAGGTCAGGAATTACACGACGGACTGGGACAACATCTCACTGGCGTGGCCTTCTTGGGCGAAGCATTGGCTGAACAGCTAAGCAACCATTTACCAACGTTGCGCCATTCGGCCCAGGAGATTGTGCGGCTCGTCAACGATGCAATCTCCACAACTCGCTCCCTAGCCAGGGGTTTATGCCCGGCCATATTGGAATCGGGCGGTCTGGTCGCCGCCCTGCAGCAACTCGCGGATGAAACCAGCCAGCGCTGCGGAATCCAGTGCATTTTCGATTGCAAAAACTCGACCCACCCCGCCGATAAAATCGTTGTGATCAATCTTTATCGGATTGCCCAAGAGGCGACCAACAACGCCATTAGACACGGCAAGGCTAAGCGGATCTCGATCGAGTTGGTCACCGTGAATGGCAAGCACCACTTGTTGGTGAGCGATGACGGCGTGGGCTTTAATCCAAGTGTGATGACGAATCCCGCGGGATTAGGCCACCACATCATGGGTTACCGCGCGAGAGTGATTGGTGCATCACTCGACATCCATAGTCGCCCCGAAGAGGGCACGCAGGTATCGGTGGTCTGCAAATAATCCGATGGGGAAACAGCGTGTTTGTCCACACTTACGATACCGGGCGGAAAGCCAAGATACTGATCGTTGATGACCATCCGATTGTGCGTCAGGGGATGGCCCAACTCATCAACCTTCAGAAAGACCTTCATCTATGCTGTGAAGCAGAGGACGCGGATCAAGCAATGGCCGCCATGCGCGCCTGTCACCATGATTTAGCGATTGTGGACATCTCGCTGCCCGGTGTGTCGGGGTTCGAACTCATCAAGACGCTCACGAGTCATTATGATAATTTGATGATATTAGTCGTCTCCATGCACGGCGATCCCAGCTATGCCGAACGCGCGCTGCGAGCAGGTGCAAGAGGCTATATCATGAAGCAGGAGGCAACCCAGAGCATCCTGTTCGCTCTGCGCCAACTGCTAAAGGGGGGACTCTACCTGAGCGGGGATATGCAAGCCCGCATTTTGGATCAAATGATTGAATCTCCCATTCACGCTGAACGCTCTCCTGTAAACCGCCTCAGTGAACGCGAATTTGAGGTCTTGCGCCTCATCGGATTAGGCTTTGGAACGGCTGAAATCGCGGATAAACTCAGCCGCAGCGTGAAAACGATCGAAACCCACCGCGCCAGCATCAAGGCGAAGTTTCATCTCGCAACCTCGGCCCAACTCGTCAATTTTGCCGTCAGGTGGGTATCAAGAGAACTGTAGCTCCTGCCCACTGTGCTCTCGCACTAGAGCCCATATTCTTTCGGCCTCAAATGAACTACGGGAATCTACCTAGGGGAACCCCTGATTTTGAATCAGGGATTCCCCGATTACTTGGCCTCAGATTTCGGCGTAACGTCGGTTACGTGATCTGGGTGACGGCGGAAGATTCAGCCGTCGGTGATTAGGTGCGCTTAACCGGCTGCCTTCGGACAAGTGCGGAACCCGTGAATCCTGATTCACCCAGCCCATCTCTCATAGACGCCATTCGTAAACATTTGCCGGCAACCGAGTACACGCAAAGGACGGCAGCGATCATAGCCGTTCTTCATGCCAGCTCGGCTGAAGGCGAAACGAGCCAAAAGGAAGGAAACAGCTATGTTCGAAGATTCTATGACAGACAAAAACCGCCGGCGCTTTCTGACAGTCAGTGCAATCGGCCTGGTCGTTGCGCCTATGGGGAGTTTCCTGTTAAGTCGGAACGCGGAAGCTCGTGGAAGCAGTGCGGTAATCCGCGCATCAGCTGAGATACCGAAACTCCCTGAAAATGACAAGCAAGCCATCGCGCTGGGTTACCGAGAGGACGCCAACCTGGTGGATACCGCCAACTCTAACAGAGGCAAAGATCAAACGTGTCAGAACTGCCAGCTGTACAGCGGATCACCTAGCGACGAATGGGGACCCTGTGCCGTCTTCTCCTATCGGATCGATCCCAAGCTGAACAAAAATTATGTGGTCAGCGGCAAAGGGTGGTGCAAATCATGGGGGCCCAGAGCGAGCGGTTGAATATCAGAACCCGGCTTCGTGAAGCGAACAAAAACGGCCGAGCACCGCGACGGGGCCGATCCGGAATGGCAGATTTGGTGGCTGGCAGCGGAACTGGAGCCGCTGCCAGGAACGTGAGTCTACATCCCGGAGGCGGACGCTAATGTCCCGACTCGCCGAGGCCAGGCGCTGGCCGTCGGGGATGAAGGCGACGCTAATCAGGGCGCGTTCGTGTCCCTTGAGGGGTCCGCCCATCGCCGCGCCGGTCGCGGCATCCTAGCGCCCTGCACGAGTTGCCCAACGTGCCGAATCACCGGCTGCCAACGAAGCGCAGCGTAGTTAGCAGTCCGCATTGATGCGCTGGTTAGGGTATAACCTGCGAAACCAAAGGAAACCGCTCTGGATGGCGGATTGAATCTACGTGGAGGTCAACGTCCAGCTCAGGCCAATAAAGGTGATGCGGTTGCCGACGCTCTACATGAAATATTTGCTCAACCGGAGCTCTGCGAAACCAGGGAAACTCTGAGAAAGGAACAAGCAATTCCTCTTCTTCATCAAGAATAACCTGAATCCGTGTTCAGTACCCGAGTTTGATTCTTTGGTCCTGCAGTTCGAAAATTAAAAACCCCAATCACGCTGAATCCGGGTGAAAATGAGACCAATGGGCTCTCGAACCGAGC
>DATIXD010000128.1:0-6113 GCA_035518875.1 Methylococcaceae bacterium
TTTGGGCTCCATGGGGCCGATTCCGCTATAATGCGCGAAGCTTTTTTTATTCCCTCAACGTGAGCACCATGTCAAACCAGACCATCAAAAAAGTCGCCCTGGCCTATTCCGGCGGGCTGGATACCTCCGTCATCCTCAAATGGCTCGAGGAAACCTATGGCTGTGAAGTGGTTACCTTCACCGCCGACATCGGTCAGGGTGAGGAAGTGGAGCCGGCGCGGGCGAAGGCTCGGGCGATGGGCATCCGGTCAATCTACATCGACGATTTGCGCGAAGAGTTCGCCCGCGATTTCGTCTTCCCCATGTTTCGCGCCAACACCATTTATGAGGGCGAATACCTGCTCGGTACCTCCATCGCGCGTCCCCTCATCGCCAAACGGCTCATCGAAATTGCCAATGAAACCGGCGCCGATGCGATCGCCCATGGCGCGACCGGCAAAGGCAACGATCAGGTGCGCTTCGAATTGGGCGCCTACGCGCTGCGCCCGGACATCCGAGTGATCGCGCCCTGGCGTGAATGGGACCTCACCTCGCGCGAAACCCTGCTGGCCTATGCGGAAAAGCACGGCATCCCCATTGAGATGAAGCGCGGCAAGGCCTCTCCGTATTCCATGGATGCCAACCTGCTGCACATTTCCTACGAAGGTGGCGTGCTTGAAGATCCCTGGGCAGAGCCGGAAGAGGCGATGTGGCGCTGGTCTGTCTCCCCGGAAAGCGCGCCGGACCGACCCGCCTATGTCGAGCTAGGCTACCAACGCGGCGACATCGTGGCCATCGACGGCGAAAAGCTGAACCCGGCCGAAGTGCTGGCAAAACTGAACAAGTTGGGCGGGGCCAACGGTATCGGCCGTCTGGATATCGTCGAAAACCGCTATGTGGGCATGAAATCGCGCGGTTGTTACGAAACCCCCGGCGGTACCATCATGCTGAAAGCCCATCGGGCCATCGAATCCATCACCTTGGACCGCGAGGTCGCCCATTTGAAGGACGAGCTGATGCCTCGCTACGCCAGCCTGATTTACAACGGCTATTGGTGGAGCCCGGAGCGTCTGATGCTGCAACAAATGATCGATGCCTCGCAGGCCCCGGTGAACGGGCAGGTGCGGGTCAAACTATACAAGGGCAATGTCTCCGTCGCGGGCCGCAAGTCCGAAACCAACAGTCTGTTCGACATGAACATCGCCACCTTCGAGGATGACCGCGGGGCCTACAATCAGAAGGATGCCGAGGGTTTCATCAAGCTCAACGCCCTCAGGATGCGCATCGCCGGCAAGAAGGGCGTGAAGTTCACGGTTTGAAAAGCAGGGACGATTTGGTCGCTCTTGGAATCGGCAACGAATCTGTTGCTGTGGGAGCGGCCTTCGGACCGCGATCGTCGCGCTCTGAAGACCGCACCACCGGCCATTTGAACTTTGATCTGACCGGGCAAAGCGGACGGAACCCACCCCATTGCTCTTGGCGTTTGACCAGAACTCACCCGTGTTGAGCCCGCTACCAAAAAAAGCGATACGCGCCGCCGGCCCGGTTTTCGCGGCCAACGAACTCAGTTACCCCCTGCTGGCCGGGGCCATGGACCGCGTCATCGCTCGTCGCGAGGGCCGGCCGGTCACGGCCGCGAGTTTGCTCCGGGATGCCTGGGCCTTGGCCGAAGTCCTGCCGGATCGCCCCTTTGTACTGAATCTCTGCGAGAACCGTTACCGTTTCCTGGTAGGCTTTGCCGCCGCCCTGTTGCGCGGACAGATCAGCCTTTTGCCGCCGAACCGCGCAATGCTGGCGCTACGCCACTTGGCGGAGACTCATCCGGGTGCTTACTGTCTGACCGAGTGCGACGATCAGCCGGAAGGATTGGAGCGCTTTGTTTACCCGTGCGAGGCGGTCGCCGCTTCGCGCTGCGAACCGCAGAACCCCTTGATTCCCGCCGACCGCATCGTCGCCATCGCTTTCACGTCGGGGACCACCGGCCAATCGCAGCCACACCCCAAGTCGTGGGGCACCTTTTGCGAGAGCGCCCGGTTGATCGCGGAAAGCCTGGGAATCCCGGCAGGATCGAGTGCAAGCCTCTTCGCCACCGTGCCGCCGCAGCATATGTACGGCCTGGAAACCACGATACTGGTGCCGCTTTGCCACGGTGGCGCATCGGATGAGCGCAAGCCGTTCTTCCCCGCGGACGTTTGCCTGGCCCTGGAATCCGTGTCCGGCCCCCGCATCCTCATTACCACACCGGTACATCTGCGTGCATGCTTGCAGGAGGGCAGACCGTTACCCGCCTTGGACTTCATCGTTTCAGCTACGGCAACCCTGTCGAAGGAATTGGCGGAGAGCGCCGAACGCCTGTGCGAAACCAGAGTTATGGAAATCTATGGTTGCACCGAGGCCGGTTCCATCGCTTGCCGTCGCACTACCGAAGGTCCGCTTTGGCAAGCGTTTGAGGGCGTGCGATTCGTGGACACGGGCAAGGGTGGCCGAAACGTCAAGGCCAAGCATCTGCCGGAGCCGGTATCGCTGAACGATCTCATCGAAGTTTACAGCGCCGGCCGTTTTAGCTTGCACGGGCGGGTCGCCGATCTGGTCAACGTCGCCGGCAAGCGCACATCGTTGGGCGCACTGAATCATGCCCTTTGCGAGGTCGATGGCGTCAGGGACGGCGCGTTTTTCATGCCGGACGAATCGGAAGACAAGACCACGCGGCTGATCGCATTCGCCGTCGCCCCCGGCTTGTCGGCGCGAGCGATACTGGCCGAACTCAAAACCCGGATCGATCCGATATTTCTGCCCCGTCCCCTGTATCTGATCGATGCCCTGCCGCGCGCGGAAACCGGCAAGTTGAGCCGACATGCGCTGGAGGAATTGGCGGCGCGGTTGTCCGACTTGCGGCAAGGCGCCCGCGATGATTGAGTCGCCCGCAGACCATCTGCTGCGTTGGCTGCCATCCGCATTTCTGCGCTATTCCGCGGGCTTTCAGTTGGTAGGCGGAGTGGCCGCCTGGCTGGCTCCGGACGGACTGCCGTTTCTGGCGGGCGCCCTGGCCGCGAACCACGCGATTGTGGTGGGGGCGAGCCTCTGGCCGAAAAGCCCGCTGCTGGGTCCCAACCGCGTGCGTCTGCCGGAATCCGCAGTCGCCCGCGGCGAAATCGCGCTGACCTTTGATGACGGCCCCGACCCGGAAATCACGCCGAAGGTCCTCCAGGTGCTCGATGCGTACGGGGCGAAGGCCAGTTTTTTCTGCATAGCCGCGAAAGCTGCGGCTTTTCCGGAGCTGATCGAAGAGATCGTGAGGCGCGGACACTCGATCGAAAACCATACCTACCGTCATGCCCCTACTTTCGCACTCAACGGCGTGCGCGCTTCACGTCGGGAGATCGCTCAGGCGCAGGCGGTTTTGACCGAGCTGGCCGGACAGCGTCCTCGTTATTTCAGGGCGCCGGCGGGCATGCGCAACCCCTGGCTTCAACCGATCCTGGGACAATTGGGCCTGGAACTCGTCTCCTGGACTCGGCGCGGCTTCGACACGGTTTGTCGCGAACCCCGCAAGGTGGAGCGGCGCTTGCTGCGAAGCCTGGGGGCCGGGGATATTCTCTTGCTCCACGACGGTTCGTCTGCCCGTGACGCGGTCGGCACACCGGTGGTGCTGGAGGTACTGCCGCGCCTGTTGGATGCAATCGCTCAACGCGATCTGAAAGCGGTCGCGCTGAAAATCGCCTGAAATGTGTCTCATGGGGCAGGAGGAATACTGAGGTGAGGCCCTTCCTCCATCGACAGACTGACCCCATCTCAAAATCGAATGAAATCCCCCTCGCCATGTTTGCTTCCGGTTCGCAAACCACCGCCAATCGATTCTGCTTGCTGGCCGAAGCCACGGCATGGCGCTACCGGGCCGCGGGACGTTTCGTTTACGGTTTCGTGCTCGGCAAGCTGCGGCATGATCCGGTTTACCGCACACTGTTGGCGCGCACTATTGTCCCACCGGATGGCCTCATACTGGACTTGGGCTGTGGCCGGGGAATCCTGCTGGCCCTATTGGCGACCGCGCGCACGCTAGGCATGATGCCGGGCGGGAGCGGGGGAACCAGGCCGTGCCTATATGGGGTCGAACTGCGTGCGGCCGATGCCGACGTGGCCCGTGCGGCACTGGGGGGCGAGGCGGAAATTCTGCGCGGCGATGTGCGGACCGCGGCCTTGCCCCCTTGCCAGGTTGCGATCCTGCTCGACGTGCTGCTTTATCTGGAGAGGGTGGAGCAGGATGCGGTATTGGCCCGTGTCGTCACAGTGCTGGCGCCCGGTGGCTTGCTGATCGTCCGCGAGGCGGACGCAGGCGGCGGCTGGCGCTTCATCGCTACGCGTCTGGCCGAGAGGCTCTGTGCTCTGGCGCGGGGTCATTGGCAGCAAAAATACTGCTATCGAAGTGCGGCGGAATGGCGGGACAAGCTCGAATCGCTGGGCTTTGTCGTCGATACGCAGCCCATGAGCGAGGGTACGCCCTTTGCCAATATCCTGTTCATCGCCCGGCGCGCGTCATTGACATCGTCGACCGAAAAATGATTGCAGGTTGGGTTAGCGAAGCGTAACCCGACGCATCGGCTAGCCTAGCGTACGATTCCCCTTCAGCCTCAGGCGTCCCGTCCCTTCGGAATCACATGGCCAACGCCCGGCAGCCAGGCGCGCAGGCCCGGTGCGGTCATGACCGTGCTGGCGATTGCCATCAGGACCAGCATGGTGAAGACGTTCTGCGGGATGACGCCGAGATCATAGCCCAGATTCACCACGATCAATTCCATCAGCGCCCGCGTGTTCATCATGATGGCGATGTTGCGCGCTTCCGGTTTCGGCAAACCGGCAAGGCGCGCCGCCCAGTAACAGCCGCCGAACTTGCCGATCACCGCGAGCAGAATCAGCGCGCCGCACCAAACCCAAAGCGCCGAGCTGTCTAGCCCGCCCACATCGGTGCGCAGCCCCGTGTAGGTGAAAAAAATCGGCAGAAAGAAGACCGTGACCAGATCGGCCACCTTGCTCTTCCAGGCCGCGACGAGCTCGGTTTGGTCATGCAGCAGAACGCCCATCATGAAGCCGCCGAAGATGGCGAATATGCCGAGCTTGCTGGTCAACATCGCCGAGGTGAAAACGATGACCAAAAGGATCGCCATGAGGTCTTGGGGCAGCGACTGGCTGCTCAGGTCAAACCGCCGGATGATGAAACGCAGCACCTGCCGCACCAAGAACCAGCACACCAGGACATAGAACAGCAGCCAGGAAATCTGGGCAAGCATGGCCGTCAGGGAGAAATGGGCGGTGACGATGGCGGAGATGAATGCCAGCAGCGTCCAGCCCACGGCGTCATTGATCGCTGCGGCGGAGATGGTGATCGCCCCCATGCGGGTGCGTGTCAGGTCGAATTCCATCATGATCCGGCCCAGAATGGGCACGGCCGTGATCGAAAAAGCGGTGGCCAGAAATAGCGCGTAGCCGACGGGATCGATGCCTTGCGCCAGATGGGGGGCGGAAACCTGGCCGAACAGGAGCCCCAGCGTGAAGGGAGCGACGATGCCCGCTACGGTCACCAGGGAGACGATCACTTTGTTGCGTTTGTCCTTGAGATGGGAAAAATCGAATTCCAGCCCGATCTGGAACATCAGCATGATCAGTCCGATCTGGCTCATGATGCTGATCGGCGCGCTTTCCGTAGAGCGGAACACCCAGTGGAAGGTATCCGGCGCCAGTGAGCCAAAAAGTGAAGGGCCCAGCAAGAGGCCGGCAACGATCTCGCCCACTGCCCGGGGTTGGCCGATACGCCTGGCGAGGTAACCCGCCACCCGTGCGGCGACGATGATGATGGCGATCTGGACCAAGGTGGCAAAGAGAACTTGCTCGATGCCGTGGACTGCGGTGTTCGCTGGGTTGCGATTCATTTCAATGCCTGCCCCGGCCGGAATGCGCCATCAGTTTTCATCCGCGACTTCGATTACAGGTCGTCCTTCAGCCAGAAGTGTTTGCGCTTCGGGGAATATTTTTGCAAAAACCGCTTTCAAGCGAGCGTTTGTCACATTTCCGCAAGTCACCCAGAGCAACTGCGGCGGCGTACCCAGACGGAGCACCAGTTCGACAAAATCGTTATCTTT
>DATIXD010000129.1:0-17849 GCA_035518875.1 Methylococcaceae bacterium
TCAGATTTCGGTAAGCTACGCGCCCAACGAATAGTGCTGCAAGAACCCTTATGATCGACTTCAAAGGCCATCACATCGAAAAAGACATCATCCTGACCTGTGTCCGTTGGTACCTGGCTTACCCACTGAGTTACCGGAACCTGGAAGAGATCCTCACACCGTTCGAAGCGCGCGCCGTGCCGCACTTTGTGACAGATGGTGTTGTCCTCCGAAGCCGGCCTGGGCCGGCTAGCACCCTTCGAGGTGTGAGCAAGCTGAGAACGGACGACTGGACAACCGCCTGCCAAGGAGCCTGCGACAACATACTATTTGAAGTCTCTGCGATTGGAACTCATCATAGAAACCGCATCCTATCAATTGCATCGACTTCGAGTGCTGTCTATTGATTTTCTTCACCGAATCCCTCGTGCGACGGCAAATTGAATTTGACTTGGCTGCTCAGTGACGTAAGGCAGGTCCTGAAGTCCTGGTCGTCAGGACCGCAATTAGTTCGAATTTCCGGCGCGAGCAATGTCAGATCGACGCACGGCCGAGCGCCCCCGCATTGCCAGCAAACGCTGATTTCTCGCCAGCTCAAAGTCATGCCCTGGCAAGATCATGGATCAATCGGTTTGTTTCGTAAGTTTCACGAGGAAGTCATGCCCAACTTCGGATTCAAAATCGTCGACAAGAATGCTGCGAGCCTGGCGCCTATTCTGGACTATGCCATGACTTGGGCGAGGCCGCTCGAGGTGGGTTTCTATTTCGCCGAGCCCGAAGCCCTGGACCTGATCGGAACGCGTTTGATCGGCGCCACCATACCGGTCAACGCTCACAGCGACCAGACCCGCATGCATGCCTTCAATCTGCATGAAACCAAGGACCTGCTCGCCGCTCATATTCGTCAGGCGCAGTCCATCGGCAGCCGCTACTCGATCCTGCATGTCGCCAAACTGCCCAGCACCACGCGCGGTTCACAACGGAAAATTCTGTTCGAGCGCATCCTGGATAATCTGGAAAGGGCAGAAGACCTCTGCACGCGGCTCGACTACCGCCTGCACATCGAAAACGACTTCCAGTCCATCGCCTTCTACCGGCAGCTGTTTGAAGGCATTCAGGCCCGTGGACTCAGTCGGTTACATTTCTGCTTCGACATCGGCCATGCCAAGGTCTGGTCGGACGAATCCCTGGACGACTGGCTTGCTTTTATGGCTGATCTGGAGTCGGCCGGTCACGCCCTGCACTGCCACCTGCACGCCAATGCTGGCTTTGAGGACGAACATCTATCGCTCGCCGAGGCGGACGCCAAGGGGCTTGCCGCGCCGGACGGCGACTACAACCCCTATGGCTACCCCGCCGCCTACTGGCGGGTCGAACAGCGGTTCCCGCATGCAACCAAGGTTTTCGAAGTCAAACCGGAGCAGGCCATTGCCAACTGCGAAGCCGTGCTGGCGGCGCGGCCGGCGTCGCTCCAAGGCCGTTAAATGGCTGAAATAAACGGGGTTTGCGACGACCATCAGCAGTTCAAGTGCTCCTCGGGCAAGATAGCAAACACGGTGCGGCGCCTCGGCATCAAGGTGGATAAGCCCTGGAAATATCCGAGAGGCCGATGTACGGTATCCCCCTCGGGGAAGCGGCGTTATTGCAACGGTCCCTTGCGGCCGAGACCTGCCATTCACAGACTGTCGAACGGAGCCCCGTTCGAAGCAGTACAATTCCTTGTGTGTCGAACTCTGGCGAAGCACTCTTTGCGACCATCCAGGTCTAACGTTCGGCATCCCTTTCACGAACTGGGGTGTTTGGATAGATGGGGTCTTTGCTGTCGACCACGATAGCATTTCCAACCGACTTTCTGGTTGCGGCTATCGGCGTTTGTCCGAACTCCGCAATGGGAATGACTCAAGGATGAGCCTGGCACGAGAGGAGAAACCACTGTTGAACGCTCATTCAGTCTACTTGGAACGGCGACCAGCGAATTCGACGCCGCATCGCACTCTGCGGCGGATTCTTATCCTCAGCCTCTGCTGTGGGCTGCAGGCATGTGCCATTCCACCGATGCGTGAGCTTGGAGATTGGCAACCAGACTGGAGTTGGTCTCCGGCTCCGATCGAAGAGCCGGTGACAGAACCCGCGCCCGCTGCGACCCATGAGATCCCATCGCTGGAAAAGCACCGGTTCTCGATTGCCAAGGACGAGGGAGTGGTGGGGTCGCTGGGTACGATTCAGTTGCGAGACGGCGATACACTGCCCGATGTCGCCCGGCACTTCGGGCTGGGCTACGAGGAAATCGTTGCGGCAAACATCGAACTCGATCCGTGGGTGCCGCGCGCAGACGGCACGGTATTGATCCCACTGCAGTTCGTGCTACCGCAAGCACCGCGGCGCGGAATAGTCATCAACCTCGCGGCCTTGCGACTGTTTTACTTTCCGGCCAAGGGTAACGGCGCCCAGGTCGTTACCTATCCAGTGGGGATAGGGAGGGAGGGGAAGTCGACCCCGACGGGGAATATGTGGATTGCGCGGAAGATGAGGAATCCGACCTGGTATCCGACAAAGAATATCCTAGAAGACCACCTCCGGCGGGGGGATCCGTTACCGGCTGCAGTGCCGCCTGGACCCGACAACCCGCTAGGCCAGTACGCGATGTATCTGAGCCGGCCGATGTATCTCATGCACGGCACAAACAAGCCTTACAGCGTAGGCCTTCGGGCCAGCAACGGTTGCATCCGCCTGTATCCGGAGAACGCCGATCTGCTGTATAAGGGGGTTGCATTGAAGGAAGCGGTCCACATCGTCAATCAGCCTTACCTCGTAGGGCGGCGAGGCGGCGTGCTTTATTTACAAGCATACCGAAGCCATGAAGAGTTGAATGAAAAGGCGCTCAAGAAAACGCTGCGCGCCGACCTAAAAAAGTGGGAGCGGGAACAAAACCAACCCTTGGATTGGGACAAGATCGAACGCATCCTCGAGGAAGGACGCGGCATTCCGCTACCGATTTCCAAAGGAACGCCGCCGGCCGACGCGGTGCTCCTACGCGCACAGCCTATCGCGCGTCCCAATAAGTGGTTCGGACAACCCGAATCTCCGCCAGAAGCCGCCGATGGCTGGCATGTGTCCGCAGCGGATACGGCCAGTGAAATATCGGCCCGGCGCATCGCAGCCATACTCAACCATCAGGGGCCTCCGATCCCGGCGCACGCCGTCCTGAACGGCGAACGCTATCAAGTGATCGCCGGACCTTTCGCCGACGCCAAGGCGGCCAAAGCTGTCATGACGCGTCTCAAGGCGGATATGGAACTGGAGGGCCGGATCATTGCGCCCGAGAGCGAACTGGCCACAATATCGCCCGCCGAACCCGCAGCCTCTAAACCGACCGTCCCGGAGGCTATCCCTTCGGAGCGGACGGCAACCGACGCGACGATCTCCGAGGAAATGAAGCCCGAATCGGCATCCTCGGCAGTCAGTGGCTCAGGAGTGGATGACCCGGAGAGCATGTTGTCAACAGACGATCCAACGGAGGCGACGCCTCACGAATCGACCAACTCTAATGCGACTTCTCCCGAATGGCGCATGCCCGAGATCAGGTCACCGAAAATTCTCGGTCCAAATCCCTTGGAATTTCCCCCCGAAATGGAGACTCCCGACACGGTTCCGGCCTCAATGGAGCAGGCCAGATAGAAGGGATCGCTCTCAAGTGGATCAGCGAAAATTCTAGCCATTGGCCAGATTGTCGAGGGTGCTGGCCGCCGCATACCGGAAGGATATCCTTCTCAAAAGCCGGAGATAAACGAGTCTTGGGTTCGATCAATGAGCTGGTCTTCCAGGCGACTTGCCATCTCGAAGCAGGTGAAGAATCCCCTTCCTTTTGAAACATCCCGGCGTTTGAATAACACACCGATGTCCTACATTGACCACAGACGACCCAAGGAAGCATTTCAGTCTATGCATGTGGGGAAGAGTCTGTTTCTGGCGATTGTGCGTATTTTGATGAAGCCGGCCACAGATAATGCTGGCAACCCCGTCAGCAGTTCCGGTTCAATTCGGCCTATGGCGGCACCCGGCCAAAAACCGCTGTTGACCATGCATCACGGACCCACTGCTTATTTCCAAGTTCCTGCCTGTCGATCTGACAGCCGACTGGCGAAGACGCTGGCCACCGCTTCCCAGCGGGTTCTCCATGGGCTGGCTCGGGCTAGCGGCAAAACCGTCGAGCGACATGGAAATTGTGACGCGCACGCAGCTTGGACATGACTAATCGACCGCGTGCTCACGTTTGCTTGACGACTTCAACGAGTTGAGCCAGCGCTTTTCCCCAACCCTCATGAAATCCCATCTCTTCGTGTTTCTTGCGCGCTTCTTCTTCACTGTGAAGGACGAGCGCTGTGTACTTTGTTGCATTTCCATGCGGTTCAAGCGCAATGACTGCGGTAAAGAAGAATGTAACGCAGGACATCGCCTCCGGCGCTTTGCATGGCCGGTAGCCGGGCGCGAGGGCGTTGGTCCAAACGAGCTTTTCGTTCTCGACAATTTCGAGGTAACAACCGGCGTTCAGCAATTCCTGTCCCTCCGGTGAACGCATCACCGTGCGAAAGACACCGCCCGGGCGAAGATCGATTTCACAATCGACGGTTTTCCATGGCGCGGGCGTGAACCATTTCTTGAGTTGTTCGGGCGTGGTCCATGCCTTCCACACGAGGTCTCTCGAGACGTCGACGATGCGCTCAAACACGAGGTCGAGCTTGGGGTCCGGCTGGTGAATGATCGAATGAGTCATGATTCCTACTCCTGACTGTAAAGCCTACCGGCACTTTTTTGCCATGGACGATCCACGGCGCGCCGAACTTGTCTATCCACATGCCATAGGTCCTGGGCCAGAAGACGGGCTGAAGCAGCGTGGTAATCTTCCCGTCGTCAGCCAGGGCCTGAGACGCTCACTGAACCTGCTCGATGGTTTCGCAGGTCAGCGTACGGACTACTGCTTCCGCGTGTACGTGATCTCCATCATCTTCCATTCCTTGCCGCCGCGGTGAGTCCCATACATGTCAAACCTCTGGGTATTGCTATCCACAATCTTCCAGACGGCGCGATGCTTCATATATCCACCACCCGGCTCGGCATGCTGGCCCTTCAATGTGATGGTCTGGCCATCCGCGCTCGCCGTGCCTTCCATCATGAAGATCCCGGTGCCCATGGTTGACATCCAGGTCGTAACATAATGCTTGAGCAGGTTGTCGTATGCGGTAATCTCAATCCCGGAGAAAGGCTGTCCCATCATTTGGCCGGTTAATTCCTGCTGGAGGAAGCGCCCGTCCAGCAGCATCTTCATCTCTGCGGAGCCGGTGGAGTCCACGGGTGGCTTGTTGGGCTCGATCCATTCCTTGGTTTTGGTTGTCCAGCTTCCCGTAAGGCTTGCTAATTGCTTGTGCTGCTCGCCCGGCGTTGCCAGCTTCGTGTAGACCTCCATCATCGCCTGCGGATCCATCGATTTCTCCGCCTTTTTGTCCTTCGCCATGACAGCTGATGCCATCAGTACGACACAGAGACCCGTGAAAATGAGCTGTATGTAACGCATGGTTTCTCCTTTCAGGACGTGGTTAGAAAGTCATGTGTAAACTAGGTTCCATCGTGTGGAGGCGTCGCCCACCGCGCGCCTCTGATATAGCGGTATACGCACCGTAGCGATCAAACGGCGGCGGTCAGCTACATTGAGTTTGTTTTTGCGCCGCCGTCTGCATCTCTTCCGGACTCATATCGCGAACATGCGTGGCGACCGACCAATGATGGCCAAACGGGTCTTCGAGTTGGCCATAGCGATCGCCCAGAACATGTCCTCGACCGGCATCGTGATCTTCGCTCCCGCGTCGACTGCGCGCGCGACGAACGCATCGACATCCTCGACATAAAGGTGGATGGTGACCGGTGATCCTTTGAGTGACTTCGGCCCGAACGATCCCCAATCGGGGCATTCGTCGGCCAGCATGACGGCCGAGTCGCCAATGCGGATGCAGGCATGGATCAGTTTGCCCTGCGGACCCTGTAGCCGTATCGGTTCCACGGCATCGAACGCACTTTTGTAGAACTCGATGGCGTCGGCCATGCCGGCGCAAATCAGGTGCGGAGTGACTGTATGCATCCCTTCCGGGATAGGGTTTGTTTTCGACATGACGACCTCTCCTTACTGGTTTCAGGTTAGGAGCCGGGTTGCCGGGCGAACTCGACCGGCTGCCCCGAGCTCTACTTAACAGTCGAAAGAGGCGCAGAGAAATCGACAGATTTCGTTGCCGCTCGACGTACCTATTGTGTCGTCACGGCTCCCAACTCGCGAGAGCACTCGATTGCTTCGCCGGGTTCAAAGCCTCCAGCTCGAACAGTTGAAGCACCTCGCTCTCTCCTTGCCGTCGACGGCGATGTTGGGAAAGCGCTTCGCCCATGCGAGCCTCTCTTTCCTGGACTTCACCTAAATCTAAGAGGCTGTCTTCAAATTCGCGCCAAGCGTTTAACCATCAAGCGGCTCATCGGGATATAGACCATGGCTTCGGAATGGCGAGGGTTGATTTCCTAATCTTTGGACAATCGCCGCGAGAGGTTGAGCCAAGAAAACGTCCGTTCGAACATCCATCGCTTCGGCAACACCTTGAAGGTGTGGACCTCGGTGCGCTTTACAACTTCCAGTGCCCATTGGAATCGCTGCCGACACGAGTCGATGAGCTGGCCGGTATAACCGCCATCGGCGAACACTTTGACCAACCGCGTGGTGTCCCGATATAAGGCTGCCAAAACGGCGCCCGCGCCCACCCGATCTTGAATGCCGGCCGAATGAACGACCACCACGAGCAACAGCCCTAGCGTATCAACCGCTATATGACGCTTGCGGCCCTTGATTTTCTTCCCCGCATCGTAACCCCGCTGTCTGCCCTTTTGAACGGTTTTCACCGATTGCGAGTCGATGATCGCCAAACTGGATTGGGCTCCCGGCCCATTTGGAGCCGCAAGCGTTCACGGAGACTGTCACTCAGCCGCTTCTACACGCCGGCCCGTCGCCAACGCCAGAAAACCGAATAGGTGGCTTTCCAATTACCATATTCCTTGGGCAGGAACCGCCACTGAGAGCCCGTTTTGCCCAAATATAGAAGGGCATTCAAGCTATGGCGCCACCGTTTTACGCTGCGCCGACCACGTCGGCATTTTGGAAGTGCCAGTATCAACAGCGGCTCTAACACCGCCCATTGAGCATCCGTCAAATCGCTCGGGTAGTTCACCGTATTCTCGTCAGTCGTCAAAAAGTAGCGGAGAATACCCCCATGGCGCAATTTGAAGACAGCTTCTAAAGCGGCAAAAAACGATGCGGATGACTTCATAACAGGCCGCCTATCTGGAGTCTTTTAAGATAAGCAGTTCCGGAAGGGCTGATAGGAAAGGCAATACCAAAGCCTCCGTTTATCAGTCACCCATCGCATAGACAATCGTCCCAATTGCAGCAAACGCTCGAATCACGGAATGGCCTGCACGCAAGTGCAGCTTTAGTGTTCAAGAAACTCCGTAGATCCGCACTTACGTGCATTCCGAAGTCAAGGGAAGTCAGGCGCATTGCACTGTGCGATATCAGGGACCACAATACTAACGGCTATGTCGCTCCGCTGGAAATCCCCCGTTACGGATAGGAATAGAGAGCCGATTTCGACGGTAGACCCTGAGTATTTGTTAGCCTGAGCAAGCCCCCCGGACTCGAAATTGACCAGGTAGGCATTGAGTACCTCCTCAAAGAATCCGGGAGGAGTTTTTGATAGCGACTCTAGCAAATGCCTAGCAAAAGCGTGGTATGACTGATCAGTAAAAAGCTAAATTCCTTGTGGAATATGGTGCCCCGGATACGATTCGAACGTACGACCTTCCCCTTAGGAGGGGGACGCTCTATCCTACTGAGCTACCGGGGCGTGGTGTGGGGGCGGGGGGAGGCTGTGGGCGAGCCAGACGGGTAATTCGCCTACCTGCCCGATTCGGCCGAATTTTAGCACCGAGATCGGCCGCATTGCCAGCTGGTCTGGACGATTCGATAATCAAAGTCCTCCTTGTGGCGGATTCAATCCGACCCTGTCGCGCGGAGTGCTTCTTTCCGCCCTGAGAACGTTTATCATTGTTCCCTGTTTTGTTTCGATAGGGAGCGGTTCCGATGATCAAGAAGATTCTGATCGCCAATCGGGGCGAGATTGCGGTGCGCATCAGTCGCGCGTGCGCTGAGATGGGGATTCGCTCGGTGGCTATCTTTTCAGAAGCCGACCGATTTTCCCTTCACGTGAAAAAGGCCGACGAGGCGTATTGCATCGGCAGCGAAGAACTGGCCGGCTATCTCAATCCCCACCGCATCGTCAATCTCGCCGTGGAAACCGGCTGCGATGCGATTCATCCCGGCTACGGGTTTCTTTCGGAAAATCCCGAGTTGGCGCGTGTCTGCGTGCAGCGCGGCATTTGTTTCATCGGTCCGAACGCCAAAACGATTCAGGCGATGGGCGACAAGACCGAGGCGCGGCGCGCCATGATCTCCGCGGGCGTGCCGGTCACGCCGGGCAGCGCGGGTAATGTGGAAAGCCTGAAGGAGGCGTTGCGGGAGGCCGAGCGGGTCGGCTATCCGGTGATGCTGAAGGCGACCTCTGGCGGCGGCGGGCGCGGCATTCGCCGCTGCAATCATGAGCAGGAACTGCGGCAGAATTACCAGCGGGTGATATCCGAGGCGACCAAGGCTTTCGGCAGCGCCGAGGTGTTCCTGGAAAAGTTCATCGAGAATCCGCGCCACATCGAGGTGCAAATCCTCGCCGACAGCCAAGGCAATGTGGCGCATTTGTACGAGCGCGACTGTTCAATCCAGCGCCGCAACCAGAAGCTGATCGAAATCGCCCCGTCCCCGCAATTGACTACGGAACAGCGCGAGCACCTCGGAGCGCTTGCAGTGCGCGCCGCCCGGGCGGTCGGCTACCAGAACGCCGGGACCATCGAGTTCCTGCTGACCGAAGCAGGCGAATTCTATTTCATGGAGATGAACACCCGGGTCCAGGTGGAACACACGGTGACGGAAGAAATCACGGGGCTGGACATCGTCAAGGAGCAGATCAGGATCGCCGAAGGGCAGCCACTGAGCTTCAGCCAGGCGGACGTGCACATCCACGGCTTCGCCATCCAGTTCCGCATCAACGTCGAAGATCCGAAAAATAATTTCCTGCCAAGCTTCGGGCGCTTGACCCGCTATTACGCGCCGGGCGGGCCTGGGGTTCGCATCGATACGGCGATTTACACCGGCTATGAAATTCCGCCGTACTACGACTCGATGTGCGCCAAGGTCATCGTCTGGGGGCGCACCTGGCCGGAGGCCGTCGCCCGCGGCCAGCGCGCCTTGAACGACATGTTTATCGATGGCGTGCGTACGACCATTCCGTTCTATCAGGAGATTCTCAACCATCCCGAATTCCGGACCGGCTGCTTTCATACCGGCTTCCTGCAGGCCCATCCCGAATTGGTGAATTATTCCCGCAAGCGAAGTCGCGACGAAACCGCGCTCGCCGTCGCGGCGGCGATCGCTGCGCATGTGGGACTTTGATCAGGCGGAGGTCAGTTTATGAGCAAGGTTTTTATCACCGACACCATCCTGCGGGATGCCCATCAATCCCTGATCGCCACTCGGCTGCGCACGGAGGACATGCTGCCTCTGTGCGAACGGCTGGATCGGGTCGGTTTCTGGTCGCTGGAGGTCTGGGGCGGTGCCACCTTCGACGCCTGTCTGCGGTTTCTGAAGGAAGATCCCTGGGAGCGTTTGCGCAAGCTGCGCAAGGCTCTGCCCAGAACCCGCTTGCAGATGCTGCTGCGGGGGCAGAATCTTTTGGGCTATCGGCATTATTCGGACGATGTGGTGCAGGAGTTCGTCCGGTTGGCAGCGCGCGAAGGCATCGATGTGTTCCGGATCTTCGATGCGCTGAACGACATCCGCAATCTGCAGACCGCCATCGAGGCGGTGAAGGGACAGGGCAAGCACGCCCAGGCGACGATCTGTTACACGGTGAGCCCTGTTCACACCATCGGGCTTTATGTCGAGCAGGCACAGGCGATGGTCGAAATGGGCGCGGACAGCATCGCCATCAAGGACATGGCAGGTCTGCTGACGCCGACGGCCACGGCTGAACTGGTCGAAGCCCTGCGGGATTACCTCGACGTACCACTATATCTGCATTGCCACGCGACTTCCGGGCTGGCCGAGATGTGCCAGCTCAAGGCCATCGAAAATGGCTGTACCCATATCGATACGGCGCTGTCGGCTTTTGCCGGCGGCACCAGCCATCCGCCCACCGAGAGTATGGTGGTTGCGCTGCGCGGAACAGCTTACGACACCGGACTGAATCTGGAGTTGCTGCAGGAAATCTCGGCTCAGTTCATGGAAGTTCGCAGAAAATATCGGCAGTTCGAGAGCGAATTCACCGGCGTCGATACCCGTGTGCAGGTAAATCAGGTGCCGGGCGGCATGATGTCCAACTTGGCCAAGCAACTGGAGGAGCAGGGGGCCTTGGAGCGCATCCATGAGGTGTTCGCCGAAATCCCCAAGGTGCGCAGGGATTTGGGCTATCCGCCGCTGGTGACGCCCACCTCGCAGATCGTCGGTACGCAGGCGGTGCTGAACGTTTTGACCGGCGAGCGTTACAAATCCATCACCAATGAGGTCAAGCGTTATCTACAGGGAGGCTACGGCCGCCCGCCCGCCGAGGTCGATCCAGAACTCCAGTGCAAGGCCATCGGCCAGGAGGCCGTGATCGAGGTGCGTCCCGCCGATCTGCTCAAGCCCGAGCTACAAGCGCTGCGGGGCCAAATCGGCGACCTCGCGCAAAGTGATACGGACGTCATGATATTCGCCATGTTCCCCGAGGTCGGGCGCACATTCCTGAAGGAGCGCAAGGAAGGCACGCTGTCGCCGGAGCCGCTGGGCGGGGCGGCGCCCGTTCCGCAACTAGCGGCAACCGGGGAGTCGGTCGTGCCGACCGAGTTCAAGGTATCGGTGCACGGCGAGACCTACGACGTTCAGATCACCGGCGCGAATATCGGCGGGCAGCGCCACCGGCGGTTTTACATCACCCTGGACGGCGTGCCGCAAGAGGTCGATTTGGAAGTGCTGAGCGGCTACAGCCGAGCGCCCCAGGCGGGCCAGCGGCCGGTTCCCAGCAAACCGGGCGATGTGGTGGCCACCATGCCCGGCAATATCGTCGACATCCTGGTGAAGCAGGGCGATCGGGTGAAGGCGGGCGACGGTGTACTGGTCACCGAGGCGATGAAGATGGAGACGCAAATCCAGGCGCCGATCGGCGGCATGGTGGCCATGATTCACGTCAAGAAGGGCGATCGCGTCAATCCCAACGAAGTCTTGATGGAAATCGAAGAGGAGGTTTGAGTTTGTTGCGAAGGGGTGGCGATCGCGTATTCTGCCGTTTCTTGGGTTGTCGTCGGGGTTTCTCATGATCTCCAAAAACCGACGTCGGTTCTATCTTCTCTCCCCAGTCTCCCGATTTCGACTGCATGGATGGTCGATCTCCGCTTAAGCCTGACGAGCCCATAACGGACATGACGGAGCGATACCAGCCCCTGCACCATAGGCTTTATTTTCAGGTGATCGCCGCCGTCCTGCTGGGCGTAGGTACTGGCTGGCTTTTCCCCGAATTCGGCGAAAAACTAAAACCCCTGGGCGATGGCTTCATCAAGCTCATCAAGATGCTGATTGCCCCCATCGTCTTCGTTACGGTCACCGTGGGAATCGCCCGGATGGGCGATATGGGCAAGGTGGGAAGAATCGGTCTCAAGGCGCTGGTGTATTTCGAACTGGTTTCTTCCCTGGCGTTGATTGTCGGACTGATCGTCGTCAATGCGCTGCGGCCGGGAGCCGGTATGAACGTCGACGTGAAAGCCCTGGACGCGGGCGCCGTCGGCACTTACGCCGCCGGGGCGAAGGCGCTCGGCGCCGTAGACTTCGTCTTGAACATCATCCCAGGCAATGCGGTGGACGCTTTCGCCAAGGGCGAAATCCTGCAGGTCCTCTTGTTTTCGGTGCTATTCGGCTGGGCGCTGGGCGCACAGGGCGAAAGGGGGAGGCCGGTAACGGAGTTCCTGGAGCGGCTGTCGGCCATCCTGTTCGGGATGATCGGCATGATCATGCGGCTCGCGCCCATCGGTGCGTTCGGCGCAATGGCCTTCGCCATCGGCAAATACGGTGCGGTCGCGCTGCTGTCTCTGGGCCAGTTGATGGCGGCGGTTTATCTCACCTGCGGTTTTTTCGTCATCGTGATTCTGGGGACGATCGCAAGGTTCAGCGGTTTCAGCCTGTGGCGCTTGATCAAGCACATCAAGGAAGAAATCCTGCTGGTTTTGGGCACTTCTTCCTCGGAATCGGCGCTGCCCCGGCTCATGGAAAAACTCGAGGCTTTCGGCTGCGCGCGGCCGGTCGTGGGCTTGGTGATCCCCACCGGCTATTCCTTCAATCTGGACGGCACGTCCATCTATCTGACGATGGCGACGGTGTTCATCGCCCAAGCCACCAACACCGAACTCGCCCTCGGCCAGCAGCTAACCATCCTGGCGGTGCTGCTGCTCACCTCCAAGGGCGCCGCGGCCGTGACCGGTGGCGGTTTCATCACCCTGGCGGCGACTCTGTCGTCGGTGGATGTCCTGCCCGTCGCCGGTCTGGCCTTGCTGCTGGGCGTCGACCGCTTCATGTCGGAGGCGCGTGCGATCACCAATGTGATCGGCAACGCCGTCGCCACCTGTGTCATCGCCAAATGGGAAAGGGCTTTCGATGAGCGGCGAAGGGAGTCGGGCGAGCAGGAAAATCCCTGAACCGAACCTGCTGGCGGAAGGGTTTTGCGTTTGGAGTGCACTGTTTTGCCGGGAGCGGGTGGGCAGCGTCCGCCCGACTGGCTATAATCGCGCTTTTTTATTGATGGCCCACTCGGATCAGGATTGCCCATGACAGCAGCCAATTTCACCCCCCCTGTGCAAGTCCAGCCGGACGACCTCGACCCCGCAGAAACCCGCGAATGGCTCGACGCGCTGCAAGCCGTCATCGAAACGGAGGGCGTTGAACGCGCCCATTACCTAATCGAACAATTGGTGGACCAGGCCAGGCGCAGCGGTGCCAACCTGCCGTACAAGGCCAATACCGCCTATATCAACACGATTCCCCTCAACAAGCAGCCACGTAACCCCGGCGACGACGAGGTGGAACACCGCATCCGATCCTGCATACGCTGGAACGCCATGGCGATGGTGGTGCAGGCCAACAAGATTTCCAGCGAATATGGCGGACATATCGCCAGCTTCGCTTCTTCCGCCACCCTGTACGAGGTCGGCTTCAACCACTTTTTTCACGCTCCGTGCAAGGATCACGGCGGCGACCTGGTGTTTTTCCAGGGGCATTCCTCCCCCGGCATTTACGCCCGCGCCTTTCTGGAAGGCCGCTTGAGCGAGGAGCAGCTGGCCCACTTCCGCCAGGAGGTCGGCGGCAAGGGGCTCTCCTCTTATCCGCATCCCTGGCTGATGCCGGACTTCTGGCAGTTCCCCACCGTATCCATGGGCTTGGGGCCGATCACGGCCATCTATCAGGCCCGCTTCATGAAATACCTGCAGGACCGCGGCATTCTCAACACGGCAGGCCGCAAGGTCTGGTGCTTCTGCGGCGACGGGGAGATGGACGAGCCGGAATCCATGGGCGCCATCGGCCTGGCCGGGCGGGAGAGACTGGACAACCTGATCTTCGTGATCAACTGCAACCTGCAGCGGCTGGACGGGCCGGTCAGAGGGGATGGCAAGATCATTCAGGAACTGGAGGCATCCTTCCGTGGTGCCGGCTGGAATGTCATCAAGGTGATCTGGGGCTCGCCCTGGGACGCCCTGCTGGCGCGCGACAGCAAGGGTCTGTTGCGCAAGCGCATGGAGGAAGCGGTCGACGGCGAATACCAGAATTACAAGGCCAAGGGCGGCGCCTATACCCGCGAGCATTTTTTCGGCAAGTATCCGGAATTGCTGGAAATGGTCTCCACCCTGTCCAACGACGACATCTATCGACTCAGCCGCGGCGGTCATGATCCCCACAAGGTCTACGCGGCCTATCATGCGGCAGTGAACCACACCGGCCAGCCCACGGTGATTTTGGCCAAGACCGTCAAAGGCTACGGCATGGGACAGGCCGGCGAGGGCCTCATGGGCGCGCACCAGCAGAAGAAGATGGACGAGGCCGCGCTCAAGGCCTTTCGCGACCGCTTCAATATTCCCATCGCCGACGATCAGATCGCCACGACGCCGTTTTACAGGCCGGCCGACGACAGCCCCGAAATCAAATACCTGCATGAGCGCCGCCAGGCCTTGGGCGGCTATCTGCCGAGCCGCCGCCGCGAAGCGCCGCTTCTGCAAGTGCCGGGCCTGGAAGTGTTCGACATCCTGCTTAAGGCCGGCGAGCGCGAGCAATCCACCACCATGGCTTTCGTGCGCTTGCTGACCACCTTGCTGCGCGACAAGAAGATCGGCAAATACGTCGTCCCCATCGTCGCCGACGAGGCGCGCACCTTCGGCATGGACGGGATGTTCCGCCAATATGCCATCTATTCCTCGGTCGGTCAGCTTTACACCCCGGAAGACGCCGACCAGATCATGTATTACCGCGAGGACAAGACCGGCCAGATCCTGGAGGAGGGCATCTCCGAGGCGGGCGCGCTGTCGTCTTGGATCGCCGCGGGCACCGCCTATAGCAATCACAACGTGCAGATGATCCCCTTCTACATCTTCTACTCCATGTTCGGCTACCAGCGCGTGGGCGATTTGATGTGGGCGGCGGGCGATATGCAGGCGCGCGGCTTCCTTCTGGGCGGCACTGCCGGCCGCACCACCCTGGCCGGCGAAGGTCTGCAGCACCAGGACGGCCACAGTCATCTGGCCATGTCCGCCATCCCCAATTGCATCGCCTATGATCCGGCGTTCGCCTACGAGGTCGCGGTCATCGTTCAGGACGGACTGCGCCGCATGTATCAGGAAGGCGAGAACGTCTTCTACTACGTGACCGTGATGAACGAGAACTATGCCCAGCCGGCCATGCCGGAGGGCGTTCGGGAAGGTGTCGTCAAAGGCATGTATCTGCTGCGCGATGCCGGCAATCAGGCCGTCGTGCAATTGCTGGGCAGCGGCACGATCCTGCGCGAAGCCCTTTCCGCCGCCGACAAGCTGAAGACCGATTTCGGTATCGAGGCCAACGTCTGGAGCGTGACCAGCTTCAGCGAATTGCGCCGCGACGGATTGGACAAGGCGCGCTGGAACCGTCTGCATCCCGGACAGCCGCACAGGATCAGCTATATCGAGGAATGCCTCGGCAAGACCAAGGGCCCGATCGTCGCCGCCAGCGATTACATGCAGCTCGTCGCCGACCAGATTCGTCCTTTCTTGGCCGACAAGCCTTACATCACCCTCGGCACCGACGGCTTCGGCCGCAGCGACCGCCGCCGCGAGCTGCGCCACTTCTTCGAGGTGGACAGCCAGAACATTGCCTATGCCGCCATCAAGGCCCTGGTCGACCAAGGCGCGATTCCGCTCGAAACCGTGCAGAAGGCCATGGACCTCTACGGCATCGATCCCGAAAAACCCAATCCGGTGACGGTTTGAGGAGGCCGAAGACCACTATGGAAAAGACCATCACAGTACCCGACATCGGCAATTTCAAGGATGTCGCCATCATCGAGGTTCTGGTTCGGCCGGGCGATACGATCAAGACCGAAGAATCCCTGATCACCCTGGAAAGCGACAAGGCGGCGATGGAGATTCCCTCGCCCCATGCCGGCACGATCAAGACGGTTCACGTCAAGGTCGGCGACAAAGTCAGCCAGGGTTCGCCGATCCTGGTCCTGGACATGGCAGAAGCGGGCGCGGTCGCGCCAGAGGCCAAACCCGAGCCCGCAGCGCCGCAAGCGGAAGCCCCTCGAGCCATAACGCCGGCGGCGGCCCCGGCGCAGACGGTACCCCCGCCTCCGCAGCCGGCTCCGGCCCTTCTCGAGGAAGCTCCGGGTGAGCGCAAACCCCACGCCAGCCCCGCGGTGCGCCGCTTCGCCCGCGAACTGGGTGCGGACGTGGCGAAAATCAAAGGCTCAGGCCCCAAGGGCCGCGTCCTCAAGGAAGACGTGCAGGGCTGGATCAAATCCCGTCTGCTAGCACCCCCACAGCCCGCTACTTTGGGTTTCGCGCTGCCGGAACAGCCGGAGGTCGACTACGCTCAATTCGGCCCCGTCGAATCCCGCCCGCTGTCGCGGATCAACAAGCTATCCGCGGCCAATCTGCATCGTAACTGGGTCACGATTCCCCACGTCACCCTGCAGGAGGAAGCCGACATCACCGAGCTGGAAGCCTTCCGCGTCTCGCTAAAGGGCGAGGCCGACAGGCAAAATCTCAAGCTCACTTTGCTGCCATTCTTGATCAAGGCCGTGGTCTCCGCGCTCAAGACCTACCCCAAGTTCAATGCCTCCCTGGCGGCCAGTGGCGAAGAGCTGATCCTCAAGCGCTACTACCACGTCGGTGTGGCCATCGACACGCCCGATGGCCTGGTCGTGCCTCCGGTTCGCGATGCGGATCGCAAAGGCATCTACGACGTTGCCAGGGAGTTGGCCGATCTGGGCGAGCGGGCGCGCGGCAAAAGATTGCGCACGTCCGAACTGCAAGGCGGTACCTTTACCATCTCCAGCCTCGGCGGTATCGGCAGCACCGGCTTTACGCCCATCATCAACGCCCCGGAAGTCGCCATCCTCGGCGTCTCTCGCAGCCAAGCCCGCGCGGTTTACCGCGACGGCCAGTTCGTCCCCCGACTGATGCTGCCGCTGTCACTGTCCTTCGATCACCGTGTCATCGACGGCGCCGAAGCCGCCCGCTTCTGCGTTTACCTGGCTCAGGTGCTGGGGGATTTCCGTCGGGTGATGTTGTAGCCTTGCGAAGGCTTAGTGACCCTGGCGATAGAACGGCTCATGAATGTATCCAAGCACGGAGAGTGAAATGATGAACAGAGCGAAAAACAAATGGCATCGGGTGGCCCTGCTCGGGATGAGCGGCATTTTCAGTTTGATGCTGGCCGGCTGCGGCGATGATTCGACTCAACCGACTAAGGTCGACAAGACCAGCCATACGGTCAGCGTATCGGAGCATCAGGCCTTCGAGAAAAAATATGCGGAGGTGTGCGTCAAGGCTCAACAGGTGAGTGCAAGTGACCAGGATCTAGGCAAGATTTGCGACTGCATCGCGCAAGAAATCTCCAAACGCCTCAGCAAGGCCGACGCGGTTCATTTCCTGGAAAAAGGAGAGTTCCCGTTTGATTTGGTCATGATGACCAACGCCGCTGAAAATACCTGCACCGCAGGGAAAAAATAGCCGATTCGGCCACAGCGTGGCTCGGCGCATGGCTTTGCATCCGGATGCGCAGCCGCCAGGGAAAGAACCGTCTTTTGTCATCCGCGGTGCGCGTATTGCCGCGGGTTTGGCGGTAAACTATGCGCCCTATACCGCAAGCCGCGAGCAACCGCACGATGGAAGCCTGCGAATTCAAAATCATGGCCGCCGAGGAATACCTGGCTTGGGGGGAACGTTCGGAAACCGAGCACGAATTCCTCAATGGCATGTTTTATGACGTGTATGCCGCGATTGGGGTGCGAGGGATGCATGTCGCTGTAAACCTTAAGAATGTGGGCGGACTCTTCAGTCATACCTGCGCGCCGCGTGTTGCAAAACCTATTGCCGACACGAAATTTCCGGTCGAGAAAGCCAACGTGTTTTTCTGCCCGGATGTTTTCGTGACCTTCGGCGAAGGCGATCGCGTCATGCCCCTG
>DATIXD010000130.1:0-4957 GCA_035518875.1 Methylococcaceae bacterium
AAGGTGCAACGAAACGGCGTCAGTCATCTGCGAACGAATTCAAGTGACGGCTTTAATGTCACTTGAATGAGTGGAGCGGGGACGGCCAGGGCCGCCGAAGGCAAAGTAGTGCCTCGTCGGTAGCTGAAACCTGTCGGGAACAGGTTTCAGACTCGTACCGACTGGCACTCAATCAGTAGTCGTTCTTGTTGCCTCGCACATAGGCTTTGACATGCTGCGGCGGAAGTAGCTCGACTGTATGTCCAAAAGCTTCCAGTTCGCGCCCCCAGTGATGGGAGCTTGCGCAAGCCTCCATCCCAACAAGGCAAGGCTCCAAATTGGCAAAACACTTGGGCACCTGGCTCCGCCGTAACATCTTCTTCGCGACCACGTTGCTGTGTTCGCCGCAACCCACCAGATGGAAAACGTTCTTTGCCAGGTCCAGCCCAATAGTCGTGATTTTAGCCATGGTTCAGCCCTCTTTCGTTTCGATGCTTTACAACTTCCAGCATCGCGCTTGTGACAGCACGCCAGGAAGAGGGAGGAGACCATTTCATCGATTCCCGTCGACATATCTGGGGCAATTGCGCGCCACAGAAATGCCCAGCGGAGGGGCAACGGCAATTGACCACGAGAGGTTTCGGCGCGTAGGGCCGAGATTATTGAGCCACGGCTCTCAGCCATCTCCCAGCAACTGCGATTCGGCTTTGCGCAAATACAAAGCCGATCGCACATTGGAGAGCTACGCCGGACAATTTCAAATCGCGCGGCAGCGATTGCGTTGGAGACTAGTTTTGCGAGCGACTTTTGCGAGCGACGAGAAAATCAATGAAAGATCGCCTCAGCGGTGAAACCTTCGGTTTCCAGAATCTCACGCAGGCGCTTGAGGGCTTCCATTTGAATTTGCCGAACACGCTCCCGGGTAACGCCCATTTCTAAGGCAACTTGCTCCAGGGTTGAATGATCATGACCGCGGAGGCCGTAGCGACGGGCAATCACTTCGCGCTGCTTTTCGTTAAGCTTCTCAAGCCAGCCCCGGACGCTTTTGGAAATCCGTTCGTTTTGCAGGATGTCGGTCAATGATGGCCTGTCTTCGTCGGCAACGGAATCTAGCAGCGATTTGTCGGAATCCTTTTTAATAGGCACGTCGACGGAAGTGACCCGTTCGTTTAGCTTGAGCATCTTTTCCACGGTTTTCACCGGTTTGTCCAGATGTCGTGCGACGTCGCGGGCGCTGGGGTCATGTTCGAGTTTATTGGACAACTGCCTGAAAGCTTTCAGGTAAACGTTCATTTCTTTCACGACATGGATCGGCAGCCGTATGGTGCGAGTCTGATTCATGATCGCCCGCTCGATGGTTTGTCGGATCCACCAGGTCGCATAAGTCGAAAACCGGAATCCGCGTTCGGGTTCGAATTTCTCGACGGCTCTCATTAGTCCCAGGTTGCCTTCTTCGATCAGGTCCAGCAGAGGAAGGCCACGATTGAGGTAACGCCTTGATATTTTGACGACCAGCCGCAAATTGCTCTCGATCATCTTTTTTCGCGCGGCTTCCTCGCCCTTTTGGGCTAGACGTCCGTAATGCTTTTCTTCGTCCGCGGTAAGCAGCCGGGAGGCGCCCAGTTCCTTGAGATATAAGCGGGTCGCGTCATATTGAGGATCGGGAGCTGATTGTTCGAACTCGATTTCGTCCCATTCTTCGGGTTCTTCTTCTTGTTCGAACTCCTCCACTGCATCCAATTCCTCAACAAAGGGAGGTATCTCATCGTATAAGCCAGGATCAGTGAAGGGCTTCAATTCTTCGATGACTGGTTCCGACATCCTAGTGCTCCGTTTACAGTAAGTTGTAAGCAAACCTAATATTGAGTTGGCCGTTGCTGCGGCGAGTAAATAACGAGAAATCTTGAGCAGACGCGGCTGCAAATTCGGCGCGCGTTAAGCGTGGATTTCCCGCGGTCGACCGATATAGCGGCGTCGGTTTGGAGTTCTTTAGTCCTTTTTAAAATTTTTTTAGACTAGGTCTGCGGCGGTGACTAATGAGGCGAACATCTGCCTCAGGCCAAACATCCGAAGGAGATCATCGGCTGAAGTGCATCAACTGATGCCGATGATTAGTTTGAAGAAGTAGTCGACGAGCGGGGGGGGCGGTGAGGAAATGGAGCGCAGTCACGCGGTGTCCTCGCCAAGAGCGTCGGTTTGTGGCGGTTACGGTTTCAGCGTCCCAGCAGGGTGTCCTTGGCTTGGTTGAGTTTCGCCGCCAGATAATCGGATCCGCCCCGGTCGGGGTGAAGTTTTTGGATCAGGCGTCGATGTGCTTCGATGATTTTTTCACGAGTGGCACCGGGAGCAAGCCCCAGAATCTGATAAGCTTCTTCCCGGCTCATTCTTCCGCTTGCGGAACCGCTCTTTGCTTTCCCTTCGTCGCGCCGCCGAAGCTTGTGTAGCACCGGCAAGAGCTGCAGCAGATAAGGCGCGAGGCGAACCAGGCCGACCGTCACCGCACCTATCAGCGGGACCAGCCAACCCAGCCGGCCGGTTGCCGCAAGCAGGATCAGCAGGATCAAGCCAAGCCACAGCATGCCTTTACGTAGTTCGCCGGCGAACGCGCGTGGTGCAGTCTTCAAGAATCCACGTACGCCGTAAAAAACGATCAGTAGCAGTGCGGCGAGCAGGAGTAGCTGAATCAATTCAATCGGCCCGGTGGGGTGTTGCCTGCGGAAAGCATGGAATTGCCTTTCATGCTCATTCTAACCCAATCGCTGGGGAGGGATGACGGCAGTCGTTAATTAGGCAACAACAAGGCCAACCGGCTTTGCGTTCTTCAGAACGTTTTCTCTAGATGTTACGTCCGCCGGTAATTGAGACCACCTTGACTCAATCATCCCAGGTTTTTGCGGGTCATTCGAACAAAGCGCCACTCTGTCACCGCAAGACATTTCGGGCGTAAGCATGGCCGGTGCGCCTCTTTATATCGTGGGAAGATTTGACGGGTGTCACCATGACAGACAAGGCCGGCCTATACAGCGGATTGCGCCAGCGATTCTTTCTCTCCCACAATATCTCGATGCGCTGACGTGTGAACCTTTAATTTTTCGGCTAATGGGGGTCCCCATTATGGCTCGGTGACGCTGTGGGGGCACGGCTGTCAAGAGCTAAAGGCGGATCGCAGGTCGGGGCCGGCTATGTCGATGGAAGACAAGCAAATTACAGTTTGCATCGTTTAGACAACGTGGTAACTTGCGCCTACCCCTTTAAGTTCGGCTGACGAACCTTCAAGGGAGACTCATCAAAAGAGGAGGAAAAACAAAAAATGTCCAACGAAAACGAAAAGGCGAGCGAAGGCAAAGCCAACGCGGTGGCCAACATTATTGACTTCTTTAAGAACAATCCCAAAGCGCTTTACGCGCTGGGTGGAGCGGTGGTGGTGATCGCCCTGGCGATCGCGATGGGTGGCGGCGGCGGCGAGGAAGTTCTTCAGATGAAGACCGCGCTGACGGTCGGGCAGACGGTTACCGTGCGCAATCCTAATATCGGCGACACCTGGCTGACGGCGGTTCCGAAGATGGGTTCCGAGGATACCGGTGAGGAAAAGGAGCAGTATATCTGCCTGGTCAAAGGAGGTGCGACGGCGACCGTGGAAGAGGAAGGCGTCATTACTTACATTCCCTATGTGAAAATAACGATCAAGGATGGCGATTGTCAGGGAAAGACCGGCTGGACGCCTAGGGTCAACGTCACCGCAAAATAATGTTCATCACGGCGATGAGCGGGTCGGTTAGCACTCATCGCCGCTTTGAAGTCCTATGTGTCCCGCAGAACGCTGATAGGGCTTTCGTTAACCACGGCCCGCGTGTTCAGGTAGCCCGAAATGCCTACCGTCAGCGCCCCCAGAGCAGGCGTCGCAAGCCACATTGGCCAATGAAAGTGGGAAGTCAGGCCAAAAATCCGGACGTACAAAGTCCAAGCGATCAATTCGGCGATAGCGGCCGCCAGAAGGCCGGACAGAAAGCCCAACGCAGCGAATTCCAGCCACTGACTCCTGCGTAAGAGCGCCCGGCTCGCGCCCATCGCCCGCATCAATGCGTCCTCACGGATACGTTCGTCCAGGGTCGCGCGTACTGCCGCGAACAGCACGGTAAAGCCGGCGGCGAGGGCGAACAGCAGGACGAATTCAATGGCTAGGCTGACTTCCCGCAGAATGGTTTGGAACTGCTTCAGGAGCGCATCGACTTCGAGAATCGTCACGGCGGGGAACTCCTTGATCAGGCGGGTGAGCGCCGACTTTTGTCCGGGCGCCAGGTAGAAACTGGTCAGATACGTGGTGGGAAAGGTGTCTAGACTGCCAGGCGAGAAGATCATGTAGAAATTGGGCGTCATCAAATCCCAGCGCACGCTGCGCAAGCTCGCGACTACGGCTTTCAAATTTTGGTCGCCGACCGCGAAAGTCAGAGCATCGCCCGGTTTGATGCGCAGGCTTGCGGCCAGCTTCTCTTCTACCGATAGTTGTAGCGGCATAGGGGTCTCGGGCCACCATTCCCCTACTGTCAGTCGGTTGTCCGGCGGCAAATCCTTGCTCCAGGTGAGGCTCAGGTCCCGGTTGATGGCCTCCTCGCCCTGCGATTCCTTGGTGGCGATCCGATGGACGTCGACGCCGTTGATCGTCGTCAGCCGTCCCCTGACGATAGGATAATAAGCGCTGGCGACGATGTTTTCCCGCGCCAGGAAGGCCTGGAAGTCCGCCAAATCCGCTTCGAACAGATTCAGCGCAAAATGGTTAGGGGCGTTTTCCGGCAGTTGCCGGTGCCACTCCTGCACCAGTTCGGTCCGCACCAGCGTCGCCGTCAACATGGCGACCAGGGTGAGGCCGAAGGCCAGAATCTGGCTGACGCCCAGCCGGGGTTGACGGGTCAGGTTCTGGAGGCCGAAACGCCACGGTAGGCTCAGGTACGGAAGCAGACCTCGGCTGATCTTGATGAGC
>DATIXD010000131.1:0-8802 GCA_035518875.1 Methylococcaceae bacterium
AGGCAACCGGGCAGAATGGTCCCGCCGTAGACGAACACCGCTGGGCGGTTGAGGCGGGCGAGGGCGATCAGGCAGCCGGGCATATTCTTGTCGCAGCCGCCGATGGCGACCACGCCATCGAAGCCCTGGCAACCGACGACCGTTTCGATCGAGTCAGCGATGACTTCGCGCGACACCAGTGAGTATTTCATGCCTTCCGTGCCCATCGAAATGCCGTCGGAGATGGTGATGGTGTTGAAGGTGACCGCCTTGCCACCGTTGCCGTCCACGCCGCGTGCGGCATCGTCCGCCAACTTGTTGATATGCATGTTGCAGGGCGTGACCATGCTCCAGGTGGAGGCGATGCCGACCTGCGGTTTCTGGAAATCCGCCTCGGTGAACCCGACCGGATACAACATGGCCCGACTGGGCGCTCTCGCCATGCCATCGACGACCTGAGACGAGAATTGACGGGTGTTTTTGTCGCTCATGTGGTGGTGTTCTCCTAGGCCGGGGGTGGTTCGAAGACCATGGCCCCCGCGACCTGTTTTTGTGAGTTACGCGGCACTAATCCGAGCTAAATGGGGCAGTACCTAAAACGAATTCCAGCTATCTCTTTTTCTCCAGCTCAACCGTGGCAGAATGAGCCCCAAGAGCATGCCGCCGAACAGTACTCCCGCGCCGATCAAAAACCAGTCCTGCTTGATGTCGTCGTCGAGCGCCTGCTTCTCGCGCCGGGTGGTTTCCAGCTCCCGCTCCAAATCGATGACTTTTTCCTGCAGTTGATCGCGCTCCGCCTGGATTTGTATGGCATTGGCGGAGGCGTGGCGGATGGCGATCAGCTCGGTGTTCATATCACGGCCGGATTTTTCCGCGCTGTCCTTGGCGATTTTTAGCGCTGCCAGCTCGTTTTTGAGCGCCTTGTTCTCCTCGCCTAATTGTTCCAGTTGCATTCGCCCGACCGGCTCCGTAGTCAAATAACGCGTCAAAACCCAGCCCTGTTCGCCTGATTCCAGCGTAACACGGGTGTAGCCGGTATTCTCGTCGGTCTCGAGCGCGGTAAGCGGAGTGCCGGAAGGCAGCATTTTCAGGATTTTGTGCTGTAGACTTCGGCCGGAACGCATTTGTACCTCAAGCTTGTCGGTGACATAGGCTTGCTGGACCGCCTGCGCGCACAAAGACATCATCAGCATGATGATTGCCGGAACGCATTTTTTCACCTTGGACTCCCTTTCGTTTTTATTGAATCAAAAATACATTTTAACAATAAATTGGCATTGATAACCCCGTCTTCAAGTCGCCGTAGGCGCTTTGACCGGAGCGTCGCCCGAGTGCCCGAGCAGGAGAAATTCGAGCAGGGCCTTTTGCGCGTGCAAGCGGTTTTCGGCTTCGTCCCAAACGACGCTTTGCGGTCCTTCCAGCACTTCGGCGGCGACTTCCTCGCCGCGATGGGCGGGGAGGCAGTGCATGAACAGGGCATCTGGCGCCGCCAATCGCATGATTTCCGCATCGACCTGAAACCCTTCGAAGGCCTGGACGCGCAAGGCCTGCTCTTGTTCCTGGCCCATGCTGGCCCATACGTCGGTGACGATCAGATGCGCGCCCCGCGCGGCCTCGGTCGGATCGCGGGTAATTGTTACCCGGTTTCCCGCTTGGGTGAGCAGATCGGTTTCAGGGTCGTAGTTTTCCGGGCAGGCGATATTCAGTTTGAAATCAAGCAGCTCGGCGGCCTGAATGTAGGTCTGGCACATATTGTTGCCATCGCCGATCCAGGCGACGGTTTTCCCGGCGATCTCACCCCGATGCTCGAAATAGGTCTGCATGTCGGCAAGCAACTGGCAGGGATGGAAACGGTCGGTGAGACCGTTGATGACCGGCACACGGGAATGCTGCGCGAAGATTTCCACGGTCCGATGGGCGTGGGTTCTCAGCATGATGCAATCGAGCATGCGGGATAGCACGCGGGCGCTATCCTCGATGGGTTCGCCGCGGCCGAGTTGGGTATCGCGGGGCGAGAGGAAAATCGCGCTGCCGCCGAACTGAACCATTGCGGTTTCAAAGGATACCCGGGTTCGGGTCGAGGACTTTTCGAAAACCATCCCAAGCACTTTGTTCTTCAGCGGTTCGTAAAATTCCCTGAGACGTTTCAGTTCACTGGCACGCTGAATCAGAGCGCGGATTTCCTCGCCGCTGAGGTCCATCAAAGTAATCAAATGACGCGGATTCATGGGCTTTCCAGCGTTGGTGCGGTTAATCGGTGGTGTAGCGGGAGATGAGCGCGGCGAGTTTTTCGACCAGCAACTGCGCGTCTTCATCCGTCAAAATCAGGGGGGGCAGAAGACGGATGGTTTTCTCCGCCGTCACATTGATCAGCAGTCCCTGCTCCAGTGCCAAGGCGACCAGATCGGCGCAGGGCCGGCCGAGTTCGATGCCGATCATCAGGCCTTTATGACGGATGTCGACCACCTGCGGATTGTCGGCCAAACGTGCGCGAAGACCGTCTGCGATCCTGGTGCCGAGGTTTTTCGCTCGCTCCGACAGATCGTTTTCCCTCACCGTTTTCAACACCGCCAGCGCCGCGCCACAAGCTAGCGGATTGCCGCCGAAAGTGGATCCGTGCTTACCCGCGGTGAGCATCTCCGCGGCAATGCCACGCGCCATGCAAGCGCCGATAGGAACGCCGTTGCCCAAGGCCTTGGCCAGGGTGCAGACATCGGGAAGGATCGCGTCCTGCTGAAAAGCGAAAAGCGTGCCGGTGCGGCCGATGCCGGTCTGTACTTCATCCAGCATCAGCAGCCATTGGCGTTGGTCGCAAATTTGCCGCAGTTGCGGCAGGTAGTTCGGACCGGGGATGCGAACGCCGCCTTCCCCTTGTACGGGTTCCACGAGAATCGCGACGACGTTCGGATCGGTCACCGCTTCGACGGCTGCAATATCGTCATAGGGAACGCGGAGGAAGCCGCCGACTAGGGGCTCGAAACCCTGCTGAACCTTGGTATTGCCGGTTGCGCTGAGGGTCGCCAGGGTACGGCCGTGGAAACTGCCCTCCATTACGACGATTGCCGGTTCTTCGATGCCTTTGCTGTGGCCATAGCAGCGGGCGAGTTTGATCGCTGCCTCGTTCGCTTCCGCGCCCGAATTGCAAAAGAAGACATTGTCCAGCCCGCTCGCGCGGGCCAGTTCATCGGCGAGCGTTTCCTGAAGCTCCACCTGGTAGAGATTGGAGGTATGCAGCAGTTTGCCGGCCTGCGCGCAAACGGCTTCGCGCACGGCCGGGTGCGCATGGCCGAGGCCGCATACGGCGACGCCCGATACGGCATCCAGGTAGCGTTTGCCCTGTTTGTCCCAGAGCCATGCGCCTTCGCCCTGTTCGAACATCACCGGCAATCTTGCGTAAGTAGGCATTACATGACTTGTCATGAATGGTTTCCCGAAAAAAAACAAAGGGCAGTCGCGATGACTGCCCGCAAAAAGAAACTGGAATTATAGGAAAAAAAATCGGCCGCACAAAGAATTTGAATGCGCCATCTGCATCAAACGCAAGGCGGCGCTTGATCGGGATGACAACTGGGAAAGCCTGATTGGAGATATCGATCGAACAGAGCCTTAATTTGCGCCGGGGAATCTGATAGATTTAGTCGGTTTTTAGCTTGTTGAACCCATTGAGGTGGTTATGGATGTTATAGAACGCATTAAGAAACAGCTCGAAGAGAACTCGGTGATCCTCTACATGAAAGGCACGCCAGATTTTCCGCAGTGCGGTTTTTCCGCGCGGGCCGCGCAGATACTGGAACAGTGCGGCGCGCAGTACGCTTACGTGAACATCTTCGAGGACCCTGCGATTCGCGAAAACCTGAAGGCTTATTCGAACTGGCCGACGTTCCCCCAGCTTTTCATCAACGGCGAGCTGGTGGGCGGCAGCGACATCATGATGGAGATGTTTCAGAGCGGCGAGTTGCAGAAGATGCTGGCCAAGGCCGAGGCGGGTAAGGTCCCGAACTAAAGGCCTGCTGTGCCGGAGGATACCAGGTCTTCCCACCGGTTGACGATGGCGCAAAAGAGTTGGGCGGTTTGTTCGGCGTCATAGACCGCCGAATGAGCCTCGCTGTGGCGCCACTCCAGTCCCGCCGCCTGGACGGCTTTGGCCAGTACGGTTTGGCCATAGACCAATCCGCCTAGGGTGGCGGTGTCGAATGTGCTGAAGGGGTGAAAGGGGTTTTTCTTGATGCCCGCGCGCGCCACGGCGGCGTTCAGGAAACCGATGTCGAAGGCGGGATTGTGCCCCACCAGGATCGCGCGGGTGCAGCCATTTCTTTTTACCGCGGCGCGTATGGGGTTGAAAATTTTCATCAGGGCGTCTTTTTCATCCAGTGCCATCCGAAAAGGATGATAGGGGTCGATCTTGTTGAATTCCAGTGCCGATTGTTCGAGACGGGCACCGGGAAACGGGTTTACGTGGCTGGAATGAGTCTCGAGGATGCTCAAGCGGCCGCTGCTGTCCATCTCCGGGATCACGGCGGCGATTTCCAACAGTGCGTTACACATGGGATCGAACCCCGAGGTTTCGATATCAACGATGACCGGAAGATAGCCTCGGAATCGTTTGGCGAACGGTGGTTTTTCGGAAATCATGGAATGGCGGGTGGATTTTTTTCTCGACTGGAGTCGGTGTGGCAATTATATTTGCGAATATTTCATTCTAAACCGCATAGACACGAAGTTCGAAGCTTCTTGGCATCTGTGCTATGTTAAAAACATTCAATTCCGGCCGATATTTTGAGAAAATCAAGCAGGAAAAAGAACACAAATGAAAAAATCGACACGCACTTGCAAGCCTCATGCGGCCGTCTTGTTAGGCTTGGTCTTCAGCATGAGCGGCTGCGCTACCGCCACTAAGAACGATGCGCGCGATCCTTGGGAAGGCTGGAACCGTGGCGTCCAGAGTTTCAACGACAAGCTGGACGATTACTTTATGAAACCGCTCGCCGAGGGATATCAATGGATTACGCCTACCTTCGTCGATCGCGGCGTTACCAATTTCTTCAGCAACGTCGAGGACATTGGCGTAGTCTTGAATGATCTGTTCCAGCTTAAATTCGCACAGACCGGAATGGATACCGGGCGATTCCTGGTCAATACCACGGCGGGCGTCGGCGGCTTCGTCGACGTGGCGAGCATGCTTGATCTGCCCAAGCATAACGAGGATCTGGATCAGACTTTGGGGGCTTGGGGCGTCCCTTCTGGGCCTTATCTGGTATTGCCGTTTATCGGGCCCAGCACGCCCCGCGGTGCAGTGGGGCTCGCAGGCGATACCGCAGCCAATCCGATAAACTGGGTTAGCCCTGCGGCCATCCCTTACGGTGCTGGCACCGTAAAAACCGTCGATATGCGCGCCGATTTGCTCAGTTCGACCAAAATCGCGGACGAGGCCTCGGTGGATCGCTACGAGTTCATTCGCAACGCCTATTTTCAGCAGCGCAACTACTTGATCCATGACGGCAATCCGCCCATGGAAGAGGACGATCTGGAGCAGCAAATGGACGAGCTGGAACACCAGAATAACGATCAGCCTGCAGCCAAAGAACCCTTATCTGCCGCGCCGGACGCCGAATCCAAGACCGCCGCTTCCGAGGAAACCAACAGAAAACTTGATCAGGTGTTCAAGCAACACATGATGAAATAAGGCTCGCCACATCAGAGCGAGCGACCCTGGGTGGAAAAACCCGCCGACGGTAGCCCGTCGGCGGGTTTTTTCATGAAATGATCGCTGTTCTACACCAGCCTCCAGCCGATGGTTTCGCCTGCCTTGAGCGGAATCAGGGTTTCATCGCCGAACGGAAAACTCGCAGGGATTGCCCATTCGGTTTTTTCCAGGGTGATTTTTCGGCTGTTTCTGGGTAAACGGTAGAAATCCGGGCCATTGAAGCTGGCGAAGCTTTCCAGCTTTTCCAGTCGGTTCACAGACTCGAACACCGTGGCATAGAGTTCCAGGGCGGCGTGTGCCGTATAGCAGCCCGCACAGCCGCAGCTCGTTTCCTTCTGCGATCTGGGGTGCGGCGCGCTATCGGTGCCCAGAAAGAACTTCACTTCTCCGCTGGTGGCAGCTTCTATGAGTGCTCGCCGATGGGTTTCCCGCTTCAGCACGGGCAGGCAGTAAAAATGTGGCCGGATACCGCCGGCGAGCAGCGCATTGCGATTGTAAAGCAGGTGATGCGCGGTGATCGTGGCCGCCACGTTGGGGCCGCAGGCGCGTACAAATTCGACCGCATCACGGGTCGTCACATGTTCGAAGACGATGCGGAGCTCGGGAAAACGCCGGATGATGCCGGCCAGTTCCGAATCGATGAAGGCCTTTTCGCGGTCGAAGATATCGATGTCAGGGTCGGTGACTTCGCCATGCACGAGGAGCGGAACGTCATGTTTTTCCATCGCTTCCAGGATCGGATAGATGCGCTTGAGGCTGGCGACGCCGGCTTCCGAGTGGGTGGTTGCCCCGGCGGGGTAGAGCTTGAAGGCGGCGATTCTGGATTCCGAGGCGGCGAGCCTGACCTGCTCGAGCGGCGTGGATTCCGTCAGATAAAGCGCCATCAGGGGCTCAAAGTCGAGCTCGATGGGTACGGCTTCGAGAATGCGCTCCCGGTAGGCCAATGCCGCAGTCACGGTCGTGACGGGCGGTTTGAGATTGGGCATGACCATGGCGCGGGCGAATTGCCGTATGCTATGCGTTACGACGTCGCGAAGCGACGCGCCGTCACGGAGATGCAGATGCCAGTCGTCGGGGCAGGTGAGAGTCAGTCGTTGCATGGCGTATGGGTGTCCTCGTGTTCAAAGCGCATCTTACCAAGATTCCGTGACTGCCGGACGACTTGAAAAACAGTGGCCGACCCTTATATAAAAAGGTTGTTCACGACTGATAGGAGATATCAATGCCAATTTACGAGTATCAATGCAAGTCCTGCGGCCACGAGTTCGAGGCGATCCAGAAAATCACCGATGATCCGTTGAAGGATTGTCCTGCTTGCGGTGATCTGGAGTTGAGCAAGCTGGTTTCGGCTGCCGGTTTTCGCCTCAAGGGCGGCGGCTGGTATGAGACTGACTTCAAGGGCAGCAAGGACAAGAAGAAAAATCTCGCGGGAGAGGGCTCGGAAGCAAAAAAATCCGATACTTCCGCCAAGGACACCTCCAAACCCTCGGCCACGAGCGCGTCGACCTGACTTGCGTAGGGTTTGGCCGGAACGTTTTATTTCCAAGTTTTTTAATTTCCAACCGACAGAGACCGATGTATGCGCAGCCACAAGTGTGGAGAACTGAATGAAACCCATCTCGACCAGGAGGTAACTCTTTGTGGCTGGGTGCACCGCCGGCGCGATCACGGCGGGGTGATCTTCATCGATCTGCGTGATCGGGAAGGGCTGGTTCAGGTGGTGTTCGACCCCGATCAGCCCGACGCCTTCCATGTGGCCGAAACGGTGCGCAGCGAATATGTGTTGAGAGTGCACGGCAAAGTGCGCCGGCGTCCGGCAGGCACCGAAAACGCCAACCTGCCGACCGGCGCCATCGAGGTGTTCGCCACCGCGCTGGAAATACTCAACAAGGCCGAGACGCCACCGTTCCCCATTGACAGCGAAGTCGAGGTGAGCGAGGAAACGCGCTTGCGCTACCGCTACATCGACCTGCGCCGTCCCGTCATGCAACACCGCATGAAGATGCGCAGGGACATCACACGGTTTTTGCGCAACTTCCTGGATCATCACGGCTTTTACGAGATCGAAACGCCTTTCCTCACCAAGGCCACGCCGGAGGGCGCGCGCGACTATCTGGTGCCTAGTCGTACCCATGAGAACGCGTTCTTCGCGCTGCCGCAGTCGCCACAGCTCTACAAGCAGTTGCTGATGATTTCCGGTCTGGACCGCTATTATCAGGTGGTGCGTTGTTTCCGCGACGAAGACTTGCGCGCCGATCGCCAGCCCGAATTCACCCAGCTTGATATCGAAACCTCTTTCATGGATGAAGACCAGATCATGTACCTGATGGAAGACATGATGCGCATGCTGTTCGCGGAGGTCTTGCACGTCGCCTTGCCCAATCCCTTCCCGCGCATGACCTATGCCGAGGCGATGCAACGCTACGGCTCCGACAAGCCGGATCTGCGCATTTCGCTGGAGCTGGTGGACATCGCCGATTTGCTGCAGAAGGTGGAATTCAAGGTATTTTCAGGCCCCGCCAACGATCCCGATGGTCGGGTGGTGGCGTTGAGGCTGCCCGGCGGCTGCGATCTGTCGCGCAAGGAAATCGACGAGCTGACCCAGTTCGCCGCCATTTACGGCGCGAAGGGCTTGGCCTATGTCAAGGTCAATGACCGTAGCGCCGGCCTGGAAGGCTTGCAGTCGCCGATCCTGAAGTTCCTGCCCGACGAAGCGGTGCGGGCGATTCTTGATCGCACGGAGGCGGAAACCGGCGATCTGATCTTCTTCGGCGCGGACAAGGTGCGCATCGTCAACGAGGCGATGGGTGCGCTCCGGATTCGATTGGGGCATGATCGCGGTCTGGTCGAGCGCGGTTGGAAACCCTTGTGGGTCACCGATTTCCCCATGTTCGAATGGGATGACAAACAGCAGCGCTGGAGCGCCCTGCATCATCCGTTCACCGCACCGAAATGCGATCAGGAAGAATTGGCGGCCAATCCCGGCCAGGCATTGTCCCGTGCCTACGACATGGTGTTGAACGGCACCGAAATCGGCGGCGGTTCCATCCGTATCCACCGCACCGAGATGCAAAATGTCGTGTTCAATCTGCTCGGTATCAGCGAACAGGAAGCGCAGG
>DATIXD010000132.1:0-2956 GCA_035518875.1 Methylococcaceae bacterium
ATCCCCTGTTGGACGCCTACCACCACGACCGTCAGCGTGGTGGCCAGCGCCACCCAGAACTCCGATCGCCGTTGCTTGTAGATTCTCCGCATCCCAGCGATATCGATCAGGCCGACGCCGATGAGAAACACGATGGCCGACAAGGCCGCTTCGGGCATGAACGCCAGCGGTGCAGTCAGGAAAAGCAGGACCAGCAATACGATCGCCACCATCACCAGAAGCGACAGTTGGCTGCGGCCGCCCGCGCTGTCGACGATTTGCGTCTTGGTCGGGCTGCCGTTGACGACGAAGGTGCCGGACAGGCCGGCGCCAATATTGGCCAGGGCGAGACCGACCAGGTCGGTGTTCGCGCTGAACCTCTCGCCGTAGCGCGTGGCGTAGGCGCTGGAAGTCGCCGCGCTTTGTGCCAGGATGACCACGAACATCGCAAAGGCCGTCGGCATCAATGTCGTCATGACTTGCCAGTTCCACTCCACCTTCGGCAGACCCAGGTAAGGCAGGCCACCCGGAACGGTTCCGACCACATGCACTTGCTTGTCGAGTCCAAACGCCCAAATTGCGACGATGGCGCCGATCGCCGCGATCAGGGCCCCCGGAATTTTTTTCGAAACCAGCTCGAGGCCGACGATGACCACCAGCACGGTGAGCGCGATCGTCATCTCGTAGCCGCTCACTTGTCCAAGATGTTGAAGGTTGTTCCAGAACTTCCCGAGCGTGCCGTGGCCACCCGGCTCCAGGCCGAGCATGCCGGCGAGCTGCCCCAGCGCGACCTGGACGCCGACCCCGGTCAGGAACCCGATCAACACGGTGCGCGAGAGAAAGTCGGACAGGAATCCCAGGCGCATGACGCGCGCCAGAATCAGAAAGACCGCGGACATCAGCGCCAGCACGCCGGCCAACGCCAGGTATTGCTCCGAGCCGGTGGCTGCGATCCCCACGAGAGCGCTCGCGAGGATGGCCGCCGTCGCCGAATCGGCGCCCACCACCAGGTGCCGTGAGGAGCCGAATATGGCGAACAGCGCTGTGGGGATCAGCATGGTGTAGAGGCCGGTGATCACCGGCGTGCCGGCGATCTTGGTGTAGCCCATCACCTCCGGAATGGCGATTGCGGCCAGCGTGATACCGCCGATGATTTCAGCGGGGATCTGAGCGGCCGTGATCGGCAGCACCCCTTGCAGGATGGCGTTCGGTGTCTTCATCGGTCTCTGTCAGTCAGTGGTTGGGTTAGTGGTTCTCTTGGCGACGCGCAATCGCCAAGATCGAGTCGCCGTGCTCAGAAGTGCAGTTGGACCCCGACCATCGGGCCGCCCAGGTTCAAGTCCTGGAGGGATTTCCCCGACTTGCCGTTCCAATCAAGATACCGGTACGTGGCGACGACGTCACCCCAGCGGAACGAATAGCCGATCCCGGTGATACCTTGCCATGTCATCGCCGTGTCCCCGGTGCCGACGTCGAGATAAAACGGCACGAACCAGCCAGGCGCGTCTCCGAGGGCGTAGCGGCCTTTGATACCGACGATCCCGTCCCAGAACGTCTTGCTAAGATGCTTGTTTCCGCTGATCCCGCCGCCGGAGCTGGCGATCGTGTAATCGAGCGACGGATTGAGGTACAGCATCCGCGCACCCGCGAGCAGGTCCACGGTCCACTTCGGGTCGGAGGCAACCCGGTACTCGCCGGCCGCGGTCACCACCCAGGCTTTAAAGGAGAAGCTCGTGTTCGCTGTGACTGGAACCGCGCCAGCGCCGGTCATGAAGTTATTCGTCTGTGAGTTGCTTCCGCCGACGTTCAGATAAAGCGCGTCTGTGAACATGCCCCAACGGTCCTTGCGCACTTCGAAGGCCCCCATGAAGCCCATCTTGAGGTGGTCGAGGAGGTCGTGGAAGGGGACATCGATGTCGGAAGTGCCCAAGTCCCCCGGGTACTTCACCGTGCCCTTGATGACCGGGAAGTAACCATAGAGGGCCGCCGTGAACTGCCACTTGTCGGATTCAAGGCTGGCCGGCGCGGTCTGGGCTGTCGCCGTCGCTGGCACAAGCGCGGCGGCGGCGAAAAGCAGAGCGATCATTGCGCGGTCGAACGGGATGAAATTTTTCACAGCAGGCCTCTTAGGCGTGGGCCGCACCCGGTTCGGACGGATGCGGCGCCGTGTTGAATTACAGTCTTGCTTATTTTCTTCGTTGCACGGTCTTCCACTCGACCCCTTGGGTTATGGCGCCGACGTCACTTATTGATCGGCGCCTCGGAGTGAGGTTCTAACGCGTTTTTACTTCGCAGCCAGTTGCTGATCCACCGGCTGATGAGCGCGAAGAAAAGCCCGGTCGAGAGCCCGCACATGAGCATGCCCGTCAATGTCTCAAGCGGTGCGAGCATGCGCCAGGGTTTCAGCAATACGATATCGCCGTAGCCGACGGACGTGTAGGTGACTGCGGAGAAATAGAACGCAGTCTCGGCGTCCGGCAGGAGACCCTGCCACAAATAGAACAGCCCCCAGACGGAAATCTCCACCAGGTGGATCAAAATCAGCCAGCACGTCAGCCCGATCACCCACCCGGTGACGCGATGGAAGCCCAACGTGGCGAGGGCGCGTGACCATATCATGGTCCGCAGCAGCGCGTCGAACCCGATGGCATGGATGACCACGGTGACCACCGCCAGGCCACCAGCGACGAGAATTTCTATGAGCATTGACGCTTGGTCTGGCTTGCGCTCAACCCCTTCAGTTTTGGACGGCGTCGATCATCGGTTGGCAAAGAAAGAGGGTTGGGCCGCGGATTGGCTTTCATCGGTTTCTCCTGTCGAAGCTCAGACCGCCGGCCTCACTTCGGAAACAACAAGGTCACCGTGAAGCGAAAGCCCCAGCCCTTCGGGCCGATATTGTCGGGACTGGCCACCCAATAACGCACCCCCGCCTGCAAGGTAAGGCGCTGCTCCCCGACTTTGAGCAACTGAGTGGCGA
>DATIXD010000133.1:0-10713 GCA_035518875.1 Methylococcaceae bacterium
CCTCGAACTCGTTCCACAGTTTCAAAAGGCTTAGGAAATCCGAGTTTTCATCCTTGAACCGGACGTGTTTCTGATCCGCCGCCTGTTGCTTGTCGGCGGGGCGCTCGCGCGGGTCCTGCAGGCTCAGCGCCGCCACGATGATCGAAACCTCGGACAGGCTGTTCTCATCGGAAGCCGCCAACAGGATACGCCCCAGGCGCGGGTCGACGGGCAACTTGGCGAGCTTGCGACCAATCGGGGTGAGCCTTTTCTGCTCATCCAAGGCGTTCAGTTCCTGAAGGGTCTTCAAGCCGTCCCGTACCATGCGCTCGTCGGGCGGTTCGAGGAAGGGGAAATCACTCAGATCCCCCAAGCCTAGTGCCTTCATCTGCAAGATGACGGCGGCCAGATTGGTGCGCAGGATCTCCGGATCGGTGAATTCCCCCCGTTTGGCGAAATCCTCCTCGGAATAAAGACGGACGCACACGCCGGGGCCGATTCGACCGCACCGGCCCGCTCTCTGGTTGGCGGACGCTTGGGAAATCTTCTCGATGGGCAGGCGCTGTAACTTGCTGCGATGACTGTATCGGCTGACGCGCGCATGGCCGGTGTCGATCACCGCTCGGATGCCGGGCACGGTGAGTGAGGTTTCCGCCACATTGGTCGCCAGAACGATGCGCCGCTGCTTGTGGGGCTTGAACACCTTTTCCTGCTCGGCGTTCGACAACCTTGAAAACAGCGGCAAAATCTCGCAATCGACCGGATGATGCTTGCGCAGCGATTCGGCGGTTTCGCGAATCTCGCGCTCCCCGCTCAGGAAAATCAGGATGTCACCCGGGGATTCCCGGTGCAACTCCTCCACCGCATCCAGGATGGCGCGCTGTTCCTCCCGCTCGGTCTCGTCATCCTCCTCGCAGGCGACGGGGCGATAGCGGAGTTCCACAGGATATGTCCGCCCTGAAACTTCGACGATGGGCGCATCGCCGAAATGACGGGAAAACCGCTGCGGGTCGATGGTGGCGGAGGTGATGATGAGCTTGAAATCGGGCCGCCTCGGCAACAGCCATTTCAGATAGCCCAGCAGGAAATCGATGTTCAGGCTGCGTTCGTGGGCTTCGTCGACGATCAGGGTATCGTACTGGTCGAGAAAACGGTCGGTTTGGGTTTCCGCCAGCAGGATGCCGTCGGTCATCAGCTTGATGAGGCTTGCCGGGCTGGTCTGGTCATGGAAACGCACCTTGTAGCCCACCGCCTGGCCCAGGGGCTGCTTCACAAATCCGTCGGGAACGGATTTGGACAGCCCCTGGCTGGCCCGAAGGGCGGAGTCCAGGAATGGAGTCCGCAATTCCTCGGCGATGCGCGCGGCGACGCTACGCGCGGCGATCCGGCGCGGCTGGGTATGGCCGATGTAGCCGGCGACTCCCCTGCCCGCCTCCAGGCAGATCTTCGGCAGTTGGGTGGTTTTGCCGGAACCGGTCTCGCCGCAGACGACGATCACCTGATTTTCTTGAATGGCCTTGAGGATGTCGTCCTTTTTCTCGGCGACCGGCAAGTCTTCCGGATAGATCAGTTCCGGGATACTCGATGCCCGCGCCATTTTCAGCGCTTCCGACTGACGGACGCGTTCGCCCAGATCGTCCAAGGCCGAAGAGGGGTCGCGCCCGGCCTTCGACTCCTCGCGCAATCGGTTCAGACGCTTGCGTAAGCCGGACTGATCCTTGCGAAGACAGCCGGAAATCCGTGTATCGAGGGAATAAAACAGGGAAGAAATGCTTTCCATGAAAAATGTTACTGCTCGTAAAGAAAGTAAAGCCCTATTTGAATCGCCCTCACCCCAGCCCTTTCCCGGTGGGAGAGGGAGTTTTGGTGGCTTTATTTTCTGTACATTAGTAGCGAAACGTCGGATGAACCTCCAGATGACCCGGCGCGGCGGCGAGGCCGCATCCTAAGCGACTTTTATCCGGGCAATTCAGCGCAAAATCCGAATATTCAGATCGAGCTTCAGGTTCTCCCAGACAGTGTCGGTCGTCAGCACGGTCGCCCCCGTCTGCAAACCCAAGGCTAGACATGCACGATCACCCAACGAGAGCCCGAACGACTTGGTCTCTTTCCAAAGATCGCTGGCAATTTCCGCCTGTTCGACGGTAAACGGCTCGATAGCCACACCCAGCGCCTCGATGTCTTCCCTCATGCCGCGAACATCGACGCCTCGTGCCACGCTCTTCTGCACAACTTCGGCCCAGTTCACTGTCGAAAGCCTCGAGCTTGACAGCACGGCATCGACGATTTCGCTTCCCGGTTCGTCTTGCAGAAACGCGAGCAAGGCCGAAGCGTCCAGGACGCTGATCATGCGTCGTTTTCCCTCCCCGCCTCGGCGCGCCGTTCGCTGATTAGTTCATCCGACAAATTCACGTTTTGGGGCAAATGGGCAAAGCGCGCCTTGAGACGCCGTTTGATTGCATCGGGTTTTTCGAAGATCAGGCAGCCCTGTTCAACATGAGCAATCAGTATCTCGCCCGGGTGCAAGTCCAGCGCCTTGCGCAACGGGGCCGGAATCACGATACGCCCCTGGGGACCAATCTGGATTTCTGTTTGGAGACTCATCGTTGGCGAATGGCTGGCTTAATGGCACATGAAAATAATTATGCCACATCTAGAGAACATATCCACAAGCAGCGGCGGGTGGTCAAAACGGCATGCGGCGCGCGTACCAGATCCAACCCAAGTCATTGCACTAACCTTCGGTTGAAACGCCAGACAGCGAGGGTAATCGACGAGGCTGCGAAGACGGCTGGAACGCACAAGTGGCCTAGCATCGAGGGATCGGCCTGCCCCGCCACCAGAGGCCGGATCAATCCGACCACATGCTGCAAGGGCAAGCAGGCGCTGCCGATGCGGATCGGCTCGGGCAGGGATTCCAGCGGAAAGAAGACCCCACTCAGCAGGACCATGGGGGTGATGCCCAAAGTGATGTAGTACACGAAGAAATCGTAACTTCGGGCGAATGAGGTGACGACCAACGCCATGCCGCCGAAGCAAACACCCGTCAGAAAGGCAACCGGCAGCACCCACAATGCCAACCACCCTTTCGCTAAACCGAAGCCGGCTGCCACGATGAGAATCAGGCTCGCGCTGATCAGGCTTTTCGTCCCCATCCATAAGACCTCGCCCATGACCACGTCGGCGATGCTCAGGGGCGCCGCCAGCATGCCGTCCCAGGTCTTCAACACCTCCATGCGGGTATAGGCAAGATAAAGCCCCTCGAAGGTCGCCGCGTTCATGGCACTGGTGGAGAGAATGCCCGCGGTGAGGAAGGCGATATAGGAGACGCCCGCGACCTCGCCGATGAAGCTGCCGAGGCCATAACCCAGGGCGAACAGGTAAAACAAAGGTTCTGCGAAACCGCCGAGCAAGGCGGTCCGCGCGGACTTGCGCCAAACCAGGGCGTTTCGGCTCCAGATCGCCAGCCAGCGCCGCAGCACGTCAGACATCACGCAGTTCCCGCCCGGTCAGCTTCAAAAACACGTCCTCGAGATTCGCGGGACGGTAGGAATAGCGAAGACTCGGCCAGGCATCCAGGGATTTGACCAATTCCTCCAGATTGTCGCCATAGTAGAACCAGGTTTCGCCGAGCTGCTCGCAGCGTATGGGTCGATCGAGCGGATGGGCCTGTTGCCAAGCTCGCAGATCGGTTCCATGCACTTCCAGTACATGCGGCTCGATGCGCTCGCGCACCAAGGCTTCGGGCGTCTGGTCCGCCAGAATGCGGCCATGATCCATCAGGATGATTCGCCCGCACAAGCGCTCGGCTTCATCCATGTAATGGGTGGTGAGGATGATCGTCAGCCCACCGTTTTGCAGCTGCCGCAGCAGCTGCCAGATATTCTGGCGAATCTGCGGATCGAGGCCGGTCGTCGGCTCGTCCAGAATCAGCAACTCGGGGCTATTGATGAGCGCGCGGGTGATCGAGAGCCTCCGTCTCATGCCCCCCGACAACTGGTTGATGCGGCAGTCCAGCTTTTCCTCCAATGCGGCCAGGCTCAGAAGTTCGGGAATGCGGCGCTCGATCTCGGCGCGCTTGATGCCGAAATAACGCCCGTAGATGCGAAGGTTTTCCACCACGGTGAAATCGGGATCGAGGTTGTCCGCCTGTGGCACGACGCCGATCTTCGCCCGCATCGCACGCGCTTGCCTCGGAATTTGGCAACCCAGGACTCGAAGGCGCCCCGCCGAGGAAGGGGTATTGCCGATCAGCATCCGCAGCGTGGTCGTCTTACCCGCCCCATTCGGCCCGAGAATCCCGCAAAACTCGCCGCTTTCGATGGCGAAGGAAATTTGATTGACAACACACTGCTGGCCGTAATGTTTCGTGAGCGATTCGGCCTCAACAACGGGATATGGACTGGCCACTTAGAAATTGATGGAGCGCTATGTTGGGCGGGACGCCAAGCGGAGGCTTTGCTTGGAAGGAAATGATTCCAGCCCCCTCCGCAGGAAAGGGCTGGAAATAACGGTACGGAGCCTAGTTCAACTGCTTCCAGCCACGAAGAAGGGGGTATTTGCCAATCACTTTTTGGGCAGGAGTTTGTTCTGCCGGGTGGCCAAGCGATAGAGCCAGGCAATGAACCGGGCCAGCGCATTGACAAGTTCCCTCGCCAGGGTCAACACGTAGGCGATGACCTCCTTTGCGGTCATTCCCTTGAAACGATCCTGAGCGATACGAATCAGCGCGGGTGCACCGAACAAGCCTATCACCAATCCGATGATCAGCGAGCCCGAAAGGAAGGATTCGGCCGGCGGCTGGGTCTCCACCGAAGGCGTTGTTGCGGCCTGTTGCGGTCCGTAATTGTCCGGGATCGCCAGATCCGTAACACCGGGAATGCTGGGGAAAAAGCCGCTGCCCTTGCCGACGATCAATTGGCCTTTCATGCCCTTTTCCATGTGCTGGGCAATGTCGCAGTGGACCAGATAAGTCTTGTCTTCCTTGGGCAGAATGAGTGTGCCGCTGATCTTTGCAGGACCTGTCACTTCCAGGTGGAACATGCCTTTGTCGTAGATGTACTTGGGCAGGCCATGCATCATCCACTGATGGCGCACATGGTCTTCATTGATGAAGTTGATGGTCAGTCGGGCACAGGGTTTGAACCGCCATTCCTGCTCGTCGAAGGCAAACATGGTGCCGGGGAATTTCTTGGAATATTTGTGCCCGGCCCTCACCGTGATTTGCGTATCTTCCGATATCTTGTCGCAACCGCCGGGCAGCTTGTCCTTGTTTTGGCCCATCACCATGCCGCCTTCCATGTCCATCAGGTGGCCGTCGCCATGATCCATCAGCATGCTGTGTTCAACGACCTTCTCCTCTGCGAAGGAGACGAACGACGCCCAAAACAGGGCCAAAGCGAACAGATAGACGAATTTTGCCATGAGCGATTGCCTCACTTCTTGGACTTCAACTGGGAAACCAGTTGGGCCGATAGGGCCTTCAGCCGTTCCCGATTCAGATAGAGGAAGTAGCCGAAAAGACCGAGCAGGAAGCCGGTGAACAGCCTACCCCAGGGGCTTGAGGAAGAAACTTCGGCGGGCGTGGCCGTTTTGCCCGGTGCGACGGCCGGCGCGGCCGGCTCACCTAGACTGCCCCAGTCGTCCGCCCAATCCTGCCATACCGGAATCTTGCGCTCCCAGTACTTCTTGGTGAAATAGGGCTTTAGGTCCATACCGTGAGTTTTCGGCGTGCCGTTCTCGTCAAGGAAAGACTTGTAGACGATCAGGCTGATGCTTCCGCCTTCGCCCATGCCGTCGGTGGTAAACGCCTTTTCCACATGGTCATGGAACATCCATATGCCAGGCCCGTAGCTGTGCAAGCCATCATTGGTGGTATTCAACTCCAGGTCCAAACGTTGTGCCGGAAGCAAGGTAAAGACGTCACGCGTGACTTGAGCCCCCGGGTTTTGCTCAACACCGTCGTAATGGGTCTCCGTCGCCTTGTGTCCGTGGGTATGGAGACCCATGGCCTCGGTGTGGCCGCTCAACACGCGCAACTTCACTTTCTCGTTGGGGTCCACGACGATCAGGGATTCGCGCAGGGTGTAAGGAAATGAGCGGCCATTCAGCACGAAATAATCATCATCGGCATCGGTGATGTCATATTCCTGATTCATAGCCTTCGCGATCAGGCGTGGATCATTTGCCGACTGAATCATTTTGTGCAGTTCCTTGTCGATGGACTGATAGTGCAGGTCATATTCCTGACTGTACTTCTCCTTGACCGCCACGGAGGGATGTCTGACTTGCCCCGCACCGATGTTGAATGTCTGCACCCAGTTATTCGGGCGGTTCTCCTCGACGATGAACATACCCGCCAGACCCATCGGAATATGGGTGTGGGGCTGGACATGGCAGTGGTAGTACATGGTGCCGGCATGTCGGGGACGAATGACGTAGGTCTTGCTCTGGCCCGGCATGATGTCCATCTGGCTGGTCTGCCCCACGCCGTCGTTGCCCTCCCCGCCGTGATCCATGAACGGATGATCGACCCCGTGCAGGTGGATGGAATGAGGGAAGTAATGCGAGTTCTCCACCACCAGCCAGACCACGTCGCCCTGCTCAACGCGGATGGGCGGCGAAGGCAGGCGCAGCAGGGAATTAGCCTGGACAGTCGCGAAACTGGTGGTCGACATGTCGCGGGTTTTTGGTGCGAATACCCAAAACCCGGGCTGGATGCCTGGGGCGATGTCGAAGGTGGGCACAACACCGGGGAAATCCGGTGAGTGTCCGTTGAGCTCCATGGTTTCCAACTTGATGATGATGTGGTCGGGATCTCCATCTCCATCCATGTCGTTGGTCATGGTCAGCGCGTCCGCCGCCAGCTTAGTGTCCATCAAGGTCTGCATGGATATGTTGTTCGTTCCCTTGACAAAAGCCGCGATTTCGGCCGGGTTGTCGGGATCGCAAACCCTCGATTCCTGAATAGCCACGCCCTCTAAGACCTGGGCTTTCCTCCATTCGGGCGGCACACCGCTATTGCAAAACGGCTCCGCCTCCCCTAGATCGACCTTAGCACTGGCAGGGGGCGTCGTGACCGCGCCAACCCCGGCCGACAATGACCATAAGGCGAAGCCAAACAGGAATACGAGTGAATGTTTTTGCATCTTAACTACCGTACAAGCCACTGATTTGCAGACACGAGGAAGCGACGACCGGTCGAGTCCCGGTCAGTCGCTTCGGCGGTCTCAAGCTGCCTTGGTCTTCTTGGTCAGGCCGTCGATGATGGCCTTGAATTTGGGATTGGACAGATAAAAAATGTAACCGGCGGCGAATAGCACGACCAGGATGATGATGATGGTTCTGGTGGAAATCCCGCCCCCCGTAGTGCCAACCGAGAAGGGCACGTGCGCGTCGATTTTCTGCCCTTCGTTCACCAGGGTGACATGGGCGAGATAATCGCCGGGCGTGGTGAAATTGATCGCGGTATTGATGGTGCCGGTCGGGGCCGTGCCGGGTTCCTTGTAGAAGATTCTTGTGCCTTCCGGTTCCTTGGTGACTTCGAACTCCACCGTCATGTTGCGAAGCGCCTTTCCCTCATAGTCAAAGACGATTACCGAATTACCGAGTTCCGGAATGTTGTTGCAATATTCGGTGGTGCCGGACAGCTGCGGCTGATAGGCCGTGAAGTGCACGAGGTGAGGGCCCACGTTGATGCGACACTTGTCCGCTTCGACACTCGCGCCGCCGTGCGCCCAGGTCAGTGAAGTCGGGATCAATGCGGAGAGCACGATTCCGAGGGCTAACGTCAAACTTTTGGCAAAGGTTAGATTACGCATATCTCTTCCCTCATTATACTTATCGTGATTGGGGTATCGCTTGTCTCGTCGGACGAGCAAGATCAACAGCTCATAGCGCCGTCCGGCTCCTCGATGACTTCATGTAAGGATGTGGCAACTAGCAGGCCTTACCGAACAGACGCAGCCTATCATAGGCACCCTTTGAATTAAAGTTTCCTTCCTCGGCACGGCGATTTTGCCGGAAACGCTTCAAACCGGTGAGACAAGCCAACGGCCATTAGGTTCTGCGTCGGGCGATCAAGGTATAAATCGTCGGAATCACGAAGGTCGTGAACAGCGTGCCGATGGTTAGACCGCCAACGACGACCCAGCCGATCTGCCGCCTGCTTTCGGCGCCCGCCCCCGTGGCCAGGGCCAGCGGCAAGGCGCCGAGGATCATGGTCAGGGAAGTCATCAAAATCGGCCTTAAACGCAGGACGGCCGCTTCTTTGGCAGCCTCCCCGATCGCCCTACCCCGGGCCTGGAGCTGATTGGCGAATTCCACGATCAGAATACCGTTCTTGGTGATCAGCCCAATCAGCATGACCATCCCGATCTGGCTGTACACGTTGAGCGTCCCGCCAGAGAGTTTCAAGGACAACAGCGCCCCGCTGATCGCCAGGGGCACGGTGAGCATGATCATGAAAGGATCGAGAAAACTCTCGAATTGAGCCGCCAGCACCAGATAGATGAAGATCAACGCGAATCCGAAGGTGAGATAAAGCGTTCTGCTCGACTCCGTGAACTCCCGCGACTGTCCTTCCAGATCGGTCTTGAACGTGCCCGGCAACACCTCTTTCGCTGCACTGCCCATAAAATCCAGGGCTTGTCCCAGCGTGTAGCCGGGCGCGACATTGGCGCTGATGATCGCGGCTCGCAGCCGGTTGAAATGGTTCAACTCCTTGGCGGCGGCCTTTTCCTCGATCGCCACCAGATTGGCCAACTGCACCAGATCACCCTGCCGGCCGCGCGCGTAGATCGAATGCAAGTCCCTAGGCGTCGCCCGTTCCTCGTCTTCCAGCTTGAGGATCACATCATATTGTTCCCCGGACTTCTTGAAACGGGTCACTTGCCGCCCGCCCATCAGGGTTTGCAAAGTCTCGCCGATCTCATCGATTTCCACGCCGACGGCGGCGGCTTTTTCCCGGTTGACGACCACGCTCAATTGCGGTTTGTTCAGCTTGAGGTCGCTGTCCAGGTTGACGAGGCCCGGGTAAGCGGCGGCCTTGACCATCAGTTGCGCCAATGCCTGATCCAATTCCTCGTAGGAAGCCCCCTGAACGACGAACTGAACCGGCGTATTCCTGAAGCTTTGCCCGAGTGAAGGCGGATTGATCGGAAACGCCAACACGCCCGGCAGATCCCGAAGTTTCGGCATTAACTCGGCGGCGATCTGCTGCTGCGAGCGTTCGCGCTGTTCCCAGGGTTTCAGACGAATGAAGGCAAATGCGCTGTTGACCGGATTCGGCCGTTCCAACCCCGGCGCGACCACCACGAAATAATTGGCGATTTCAGGCACCGAGGCCAAAAACCCCTCGATTTGCCGGGCGTAGCCTTCGGTATAACTCAGCGTCGCACCTTCCGGGGCGGAAACGATGCCGATGATGTTGCCCCGGTCCTCGAGCGGCGATAATTCCGAATTCAGGGCCTTGAACAGGAAGGCCGCGGCCACCGCAACCAGGGCCAGCACCGCAACGACCGCCCAGCGGGCGCGGAAGCAGACCTCGAGCGAGGTGCGATAAGCGTTGACGAATCCGTTCCAGACCGGCGTTTCAGGCCCTTGCTTGACCGAAGCCGGCCCGCGCAGCAGACGGGAGCACATCATCGGCGTCAGGGTCAGGGCCACAAAGCCGGATACGAGCACCGCGCACGAAACCGCCAGGGCGAATTCGGAAAATAGCCGCCCGGTGTTGCCGCTCATGAATGCCAGGGGTGCGAATACCGCCGCCAGGGTCAAGGTCATCGCGACCACCGCGAAGGCGATTTCCCGGCTGCCTTCGAAAGCGGCCTGCAAGGGCTTCATACCGCCCTCGATGCGGCGGTGAATGTTCTCCAACATGACGATGGCGTCGTCCACCACCAGCCCGATCGCCAGGACCAGTGCCAACAGGGTCAGGATATTGACCGAAAAATCGAGCAGGTAGATGAAGATGAAGGCGCCCACCAGCGAAACAGGGATGGTGACGAAAGGGATCAACGTGGCCCGCACCGAGCGCAGGAACAAAAAGGTGACGCCCAGCACCAGAATCAGGGATTCCAGCAGGGCCTTGTAAACCCCCTTGATGGACTCCTCGATGAACAGGGACGAGTCGAAGGCGATTTTGAGCTGCATGCCTTCGGGCAGGGCCTCGATGATCCGGGGCAGCTCCTCCTTGACCGCCTGCGCCACTTCCAGGGTATTCGCCGTCGCCTGTTTGACCACGCCCATGCCGACCGCCGGATCACCGTTAACGCGGACGATGTTGCGGTCGTCTTCCGCACCGATTTCGCTGCGGCCCACATCGGAAAGTCGCACCGGGTAGCCGCTTTCCTCCCGGATGATCAAGGCGTTGAATTGCTCCGGGGTGCGCAGATCGGTTTCGCTGAGCACGGTGAACTCGCGCTGGGCGCTCTCGATACGCCCGCCAGGAATTTCCAGGTTCTGCTTGCGCAAGGACTCTTCCACATCCTTCACCGTGACCCGATAGGCCGCCATACGGTCGCGATCGAGCCAGATACGCATCGCGTAGCGGCGCTCTCCCCCGATGATCACACTGGCCACGCCCGCCAGGGTCTGCAGACGGTCCTGGACGTATCGGTCGGCGAAATCGGTGATTTCCAGCGGCGTGTGGCGGTCGCTGGAAAACGCCAGCCACAGGATCGGCTGGGCGTCCGCCTCGATCTTGCTGATGACCGGTTCGTCGATTTCCTCCGG
>DATIXD010000134.1:0-6926 GCA_035518875.1 Methylococcaceae bacterium
GTCATGTCTTCGATCATACGTTGGCGCAGCGGGCTGATGGGGCGGGTAGACTGACTCATGGGTCGATCTCCTGTGTGATGGGTTGTTGGCGGATCGCCACCACAACATCAACACAGGTCAAACCCAACTGGCCACTTGGCGAGTCGAAATCAGGAAGAACTTGCGATCACGTCACTATCCAAATACCGCGCGAGCGGTTTAGTACGTCGGCCAGATGCGGTCCATCAATCGATCGCGCCACCTGGCTGGTTTAAGCCCGTAACCGGACCTTCGGCGCACAGATGCAGCCACAGGCCATCGCGAAAATCACGGAATGGATCGAAAGCTTTTACAACCGCTAACGGCGCCAAGCCCTCTTGGGATCTTTGTCGCCCCCGGCCTTTGCTCGACAGTCCTACCGGAATCCGCGAGCGGCTTCACTTTTTGGCATCCCCTATTTGCCGACTGACCTCGCGTCAGAATAAGGTGTAAATGAAAGGTGCGAGCGCTGAGGACTGGACGAAGAAGAGCACCATGCCGAGGGCAATCAGGATGACGAGTGCGGGCAAGAAGACGTAATGGCCCCGGCCTACGAAGAACCGCAGCACGCCCAGCAAGCGCCGCAGCAGGTTCGGCTTGCCCGTGTGGCCGATATTCGTTTCGAACAGGACCTCTTTGCGATGCCACCCTTCCATCCCTGCGGGCACCGTTTCGTCCCAGGTATAAATGGGGTCGAGGCCTTTCATCTTGCGAACCAGCCAGCCGACGGGCGCGATCAGCAGCACATAAACCAGGGCCAGCAAGGCCCCGAGCAGAACCCCGCCGAGCCTGCGCATGACCGCCGAAAGTACCCCTTCGGGTCCCTTCCAGAGCACCGGAAACACCAAGGCCGCGACAAGGCCGAGCGCCCCGAGAACGGCGATCCCTCCCCACAGGATGTCGTTGGCACCGATCACGATGAAATAACGCCATGCTCCGACCGAAAGCATCATCGTCGAAATCACCATGCCAAAAATTATTTCGCGCTTGAGCTCATCGAAGGCAAGCCGCGCCTCGCGCCGCTTCAGATAGGTATTGGCCATCGTCTGCCCCTTCAGTCCAGTTCGAACTTTTCGAGCCATTGCTGGCGCTGTTCCTCGTTCATCGTTCCGTTTTGCTGCCGGTCGCGATGGAACAAACGGTTGCCCGCCACCAGGCAATCGATGTTCGTCGCCATGAAACAGCGGTAGGCATCCTCCACGGTGCATACGATCGGTTCGCCGCGGACGTTGAACGAGGTGTTGATAATCACGCTGCAACCGGTCAGCCTTTTACATTCTTTCAAGACCCCGTGAAGGAAGGGATTCCGGTCCGCATCGATGGTCTGCACCCGCGCCGAATAATCGACATGGGTGACGGCCGGTACGTCGGACCGCGGGACCTTGAGCAGGTCGATGCCCCAGAGCCGGGTCTGCTCCTCTGTCGGATCGACGCGCCGGCTCCCGACCACCGGATACGCGAACAGCATGTACGGGCTTTCCTGTGCGATCTCGAAGTATTCCGCCGCATCCTCCGCCAGGACCATCGGCGCGAAGGGCCTGAAGCTCTCCCGGAATTTGATCTTGAGGTTCATGTGGGACTGCATCGTCGGCGAGCGGGCGTCTCCCAGGATCGAGCGCGCGCCCAGCGCACGCGGCCCCCATTCCATGCGTCCCCGCGCTACCGCAACCACTTTGCCCTCGGCAATGAGTTCCGCGATCCGCCGCTGCAACTCCCCGTCCGGGTAACTCTCCCAATCTCCCCCCAGCTCGGCGAGCCGCCGATCGTCTTCGTCCGATACCGGCGCGATGTCCGGCCCGAGGAACCCGCCCTGCATGGCGTCCGGAAACTCGGGCCGGCGAGGGTGGCCGAGCGCCATGTGCCACATCCACAAGGCCGCTCCCAGCGCGCTGCCGGCATCGCCGGCCGCCGGCTGGATCCAGATCTGCTCGAACGGTCCCGTGCGCGAGAGGAGCCCGCTCGAAACCACGTTCAGCGCCACCCCACCCGCCATGACGAGGTGCTTCATCCCGGTCTCGCGGTGGACGAACCGCGCCATGCGCAGCACGATGTCGTTTAACACCTCCTGAATGCTCGCCGCGATATCCATCTCCCGCTGGGTGATCCGGGCCTCCGGCTGGCGCGGTGGCCCGCCGAATAGTTCGGCGAAGCGCTCGTTGGTCATGGTGAGGCCGCCGAGGTAGTCGAAGTATTTCTGGTTGAGCTGTACCGCCCCGTCGTCCTGGATGTGGATAATCTCCTTGCGGATCATGTCCGCGTAGACCGGCTTTCCATAAGGTGCCAGCCCCATCAGCTTGTACTCGCCACTGTTGATCTTGAATCCGGTGAAATAGGTGAATGCCGAATATAGGAGCCCGACGGAATTGGGGAACCGGATTTCCTTGAATAGCTCGATGTGGTTGCCGCGCCCGCTGCCGAAGGTCGCGGTGGACCATTCCCCCACCCCATCGATGGTCAGGATCGCGGCTTCCTCGAACGGCGAGGGGAAGAAGGCGCTCGCGGCATGGGACAGGTGGTGATCCCCAAATGCAATGCGCTGCTTGATCCCTAGTTCCGTCTGGATTTCGTTTTCCAGCCATAGATTGGAAGTCAGCCACTTCGGAAAGGAGAGGAGGAAGCTCCTCAGGCTTTTGGGAGCCGTCAGGTGGTAAGTGGTCGTGAGCCGTTCGAATTTGACGAGCGGGTTTTCGTAGAACACCACATGGTCCAGCTCATGCTCGGTAATGCCAGCCTGGTCCAGGCAAAGCCCGACCGCATGATGGGGGAAGGCGGAATCGCCTTTGTTGCGCGTGAACCGCTCTTCCTGGGCGGCGGCGAGGATGCAGCCGTCACGAAGGATCGCGGCGGCGGAGTCGTGGTAGTAAGCTGATATCCCAAGGATATGGATTGGTTTGTTCATGGCCTCACGCGATTATCGCCGAATTCGATGTGTACTTTCAGCGTCCGGGCCTTGGCGTCATTCGCCGGCGCGTCGAATTGCGCGGCCAGCCTGAGGGTGTTGACATGGTCCGCGCCGGGCACGCCCGACAGTTGCCAAACCGCGTCGTCTCCGTTCCTTGGACCCAGCGCCTGGAGTTCTTTGCGCTCCACGCCGGCGGCGGGATCGACCGAAGCCAGGTGAAGTTCCGATGCCCGCAGCCTGGCCCCCGAAACCTTCACGCCGCGGATGGCGACGGGTTCTGCGAACGCCAATACCACATGGGGCTTGCCGAGGGGGAGCCTCGGGGCCAGGGCACCGGCTTCGGGGTACACCAGTTCCCACTGCCCGATACCCACCCGGCGCACATTGGCGTCCGGCGGCATCCAATCGTTGATGCTCGGCTCGACACGTCGCCGCACGTTTTTTGGTCCCAACAGGTCGGGGAAATCGCGCTCGAGGATGTCCCCGACGTCTCGGGCATAGAACCGGGTGCTGGCGCGCCCCGGATGTCCGTTGGCCGGATTGATTCCCCACTTGAGGCCCGCTCCGTCGGAGGGATAGGCGCGGACGAAATCATCCACGAGATTGTGGAAGGGAAGTCCCGCCGCGGCAAAGATCGGAGCGATCGGATGGTAGCGCGCCTCGAAGTAGTCTCTTTGGGGGGAGTTCGGGAGTGTGACCGCGAAGAAGGGAGTGCGGGTCCGCCGGATAAACTCGCCCAATTCCAAAACGACGCTCCGATACGCATCGAGATTGGGCGGTTCCAGCAGCTTGCGTTCCCACTCACCGTAAGGATAGGCATCGGTGAGTCTGCTCTCCCACTTGCGCGTGAGTTGCTGCTTCAATTGCGTGCCGAGATGCGGTGCGGCGAGGCCAAGGGTCCGATCCAGGCCGCGCCATCGGGGAATGCGCACGTCACGGCCGATTTGTTTGACGTAGTAGTGCCCTTGGGCATCCTTCGTGTCCGGGTCGTTGGTAACATACCCGAGCACGACCAGATCGGGATCGAGCCTTTCCATCAGTTCCAGGTCCCGGAGCCAGTGCAACTGGTCCTGGGTCGATGCGCCATTCAGGCCGGCGGCAACGACCTCGATTCCCTCGTAACCGCGGTGCAGCAACTCCCGCTCCAGTTGCCGCCACCAGATGTCGTTCACGTTCGAGTATCCATCTCCCCAAACGAAGGAATCGCCGACGACGAGGATGCGGCCCTTACCGTTTTTTACGCCGGGCAGGGGAATTCCCTCCGAGCGCCATACCGGATCGTTGCCATCCGATTTGACCTTGACGTGATTCATGCGGTTTATGGCTTCGTTCTCGCTCTGCCAGTCGTCGGAGACCACTTGTCCCTGCTTGGCGAGCGTCGCCAGGCGGAATTCGATAATCGCGACGAGTGCTAGAAAGCACGCCAGGAAGATCGCCAAATATTTCACCGCCACCCATGGAACGACGGGTTGTGCCGTACCGCCGAGCTTGACCCAGCGCAAGGCGCCGCAATAATTCACCGCGATCGCATTGGACTCGTGTTGTGCCTTCATATGGTATCTTCCAGCCCCGCCGACAGATGAATCGCCCTGCCACGGAGGGGCAATCCCTTTGGCGATGGCGTGGATTTCAATCCTATCTTATTCGATGACATTAGATTTCAGAATTGCAATTGGCTTGACGCCACCGGCTCGGCCAGCACAATCCGGCATTGTTGCGATAATGTGCGACACGGGCGCAGATGGTCTATGAGCAGGTGCATCTTTGGTTAAGTGTCCGGAGAGTGTCAATGAGCGGACGCGCGATTGCGAAGGCGCGACTGACCGAAAACGGTCGGTAACCGCCCATTGAAGCCCATCCTTACGGAGCCTTCTCAATATTCATGCAAACCGCCGCTAAAATCGACTGGCAAAATCCTGTAAACATACATCCAGAACATAGGGATCGGTGCAGGCGTGGTGGAGTTTGGCCGCGAATGGCATGAGCAGCCTATCGCCCAGCCAATACCTTCTCCCGAAATAAAACAGCGTGTGACCCGCCATGCCCTCACGCCAATGGAGTGTCAACGCGCTGAATTGAAGAGTGGGCAAATTCCCGATGAGGTGGGAAACGTGGTACACAGGACTGGTTTCTGCTTGGGAAGTGAGTCCTTTGCGGGCGTTGGCCAATGAAGTCTCATAATATCCGACAAAATCGGCGTATTCACGTTGATAGACATCCTCCAATAGCATTTCCTGAAAACGCCGGATGCCGCCCACCGCCACAGGAACCAGAATCGGTGGATTAAACAGTTGATACCACTCGCCATCGACTTGGCGAAGGTTGAAATCGGGATGGTGGGCCAAGGTTTGCGCCAGATGCCATAGCAGAAACGCGAAAAAGGTCCCGCCCGGAACCGGGCTATTTTGATATTGGCCATAGGCGTCGGTCACATCCCATTGCAAAGTCACGTCAATGTAAGGCGATTGTGTCACCCCCTCTTCCGTGAAGAAATCCAACGCCCAGCTGCGCCAACCGGTACGTAATTCTGGGCCGAGAAGTTGAGGCTGATAGCGTTCAGGAATGTGCATGGGGTGTTCCGGTCAGGTCTGAGCGTGGCTTTGGGGCCCTTGAGCTGGGATCGCATTCTTGAACTCTCGACAAAAGCCCCGCCGGGGTTGATGATGACGATCATCGCGTCGAAACCCATAGGCGTCATCGACGCGTTTCCGCGAGCAACGGTCATTGAATTGACCCCTGTGCCCCCTTGCCAACACCGCGCCGGCACATCCACCGGCGGATCGAACAACAAAATAACCTCCACTAATTGCTCGACAGGATGTCGGCAACGATATCCGGTGCCAGCACGGTCAGATACACCACCCGGATGAGACAACTAACGGCGATCTTGTTGTCCGCGATCTCGCGGAACGATTTCGCCCTGCCATCCTCAAGCATAAATGACGACCGCTGGCCCTGGAGCGCATTATTAACGCAGACGACATAGCGAAACAAAAAACAAAAGCCCTTGTTGGCATTATCCGCACGTAGAATAAAAGTTGACTGATCGCCGAGAATGAGCCGCACAGTTGCAAAACCGGAGCAAACCATGCCACGATTCTACCTGTTCGAGGCTGTTTTTCTGCTGCTGTGTATCTTCTTCTTAAGACCGGCATTGACGCAGGAAATCCTCCCGAGGCCGGAGGGGCCTTTCACGGGCTCAATCGGAGCGAGCTACCGGGATTCGGCGCCGGCTTGGCCGCACCCCGTTCGCGCCCCCGACCATGCGCCGAACGTCATCATCATCCTGCTGGACGACATCGGCTTCGGCCAGCTGGGCAGTTACGGCGGTCCCATCGACACCCCCCACATCGACAAGCTGGCGATGGGCGGCCTGCGTTACGTCAACTTTCACACCACCGGGCTCGGCGCGCCGACCAACGCCGCGTTGCTCACCGGCCGCAACCACCATGCCGTCGGTATGGCGGTGGCGCCGGATGCCGCAACGGGGTTCCCAGGCTCGAACGGGCATCTGCCGAAGAGTGCAGCCAGCCTGGCGGAAGTACTTAAGCTCTCCGGCTACAACACCTTCGCGGTTGGTCGCTGGGATCTGGTGCCCGCGACGGCCGCCACGGTGGCGGGCCCGTTCGATCAATGGCCGCTGGGGCTGGGATTCGAACGCTATTACGGGTTCCTGGCCGGCGAAACCGATCAGTGGATGCCTGCGCTCAGCGAGGATAACCACCGCATCGCGACGCCCGTAAAGCCCGGTTATCACCTGATCGCCGATCTCACCGACCGGGCGATCGCCTACCTCCGAGACCAGCAGCAGGCCGGCAACCGCCGCCCGTTCTTTCTCTACTTGGCCTATGGGGCCGGGCACGCTCCGTTGCAGGCGCCCCGCGAATGGATTGACCGGTACGACGGGCGATTCGACCGCGGCTGGGACCAGGTGCGCGCGGAGACGTTCGAACGCCAGAAGCGGCTCGGGATCCTGCCGAAAAACGTGCGAATCCCATCGCGTCCT
>DATIXD010000135.1:0-4768 GCA_035518875.1 Methylococcaceae bacterium
GACATGTTGATTTTCGGCATTGCGTTGGCGGTGGCCGTGGTGCCCGAGGCCTTGCCCGCCGTAGTCACCATTTCGCTGGCCATCGGCGCGCGCAGGATGGTTAAGCGACACGCGCTCATCCGCCGGCTGCCGGCGGTGGAAACCTTGGGGTGCACTTCGGTTATCTGCTCGGACAAGACCGGTACGCTCACCAGGGACGAGATGACCGTGCGCAAGATCGTCGCCGGGGACCGGGTCGTTGAGGTTTCCGGAGCGGGCTATGAACCTTTCGGCGAGTTCCTGCACAATGGGCTGACGGCTGCGCCGGACGGGCCGCTGCAGGCGTTCTTGCAGGCCGGCGTGCTGGCTTCGGATGCGCGCATCGTGCGCGGCGAAGACGGGCTCTGGCGCGTCAAGGGCGATCCCACCGAAGGCGCTCTCGTGGTGGCGGCGGCGAAGGCGGGCCTGGACAAGACCGATCTGGAAAGCCGTTTCCCGCGCGTTGAGGAGATTCCCTTCGCCTCGGAAACCAAGCGCATGACCACCCTGCATGCCGATTGGACGGCCTATTCCAAGGGCGCGGTTGAAGTCATTCTGCGATCCTGCGCCTTTCAGCTCACGGCGGCGGGGGAGGTCTCACTCGACGAGAACGGCCGGGCGACGATTTTGGCGCATGCGCAAGATATGGCCACCGATGCCTTGCGGGTGCTGGCGGTGGCCAGAAAAACCGGGGCGACCCTGGAAGATGCGGAACACAACATGACTTTCCTCGGTCTGGCGGGGATGATCGATCCGCCGCGGCCTGAGTCCAGGGCGGCCATCCGCACCTGCGAGCGGGCCGGGATCAAGGTCGTGATGATCACCGGCGATCACCCGTTGACCGCCCAGGCAGTTGCCCGCGAACTGGGGATCCTCAAGGCCGGACGGGTGGTCACCGGTGCGGAGCTGGAGGAAATGAGCGCCGCGGAACTGGAAAGGAGGGTGGGAAGCATCGAGGTCTATGCCCGCGTTTCGCCGCAACATAAGCTGCAGATCGTCACCGCCTTGCAGAAGCAAGGCCATATCGTCGCCATGACGGGCGATGGGGTGAACGATGCGCCGGCGCTCAAACGGGCCGATATCGGTGTGGCCATGGGCATTGCCGGTACCGACGTGTCCCGCGAAGCGGCCGCCATGATCCTGACCGACGACAATTTCCATTCCATCGTCGCGGCGGTGGAGGAAGGGCGGGGCATTTACAGCAACATTAAGAAGTATCTGATGTATCTGCTTTCCGCGAACATCGGCGAGATCGGCCTGATAGCGGCGACTTCCCTTATCGGCTTGCCGCTGCCGTTGAGTGCGGTGCAGATTCTTTATGTCAATCTGGCCACAGACGGCCTGCCGGCGCTGGCGCTGGCGGTAGACCCCGCCGACACGAATCTGATGCAGCGGAAGCCGCGCGATCCGAAGGAAGGAATATTCAATCTTCGCGTGGCCCTGTTGATGCTGACCGGCGGCACTTGGTCCGCCCTCGTGAATACGGGGCTCTTTGTGTGGGTGCTGCAATCCGGCCAGCCAACAAACGAGGCGATGACCATGACCTTCGTCTCGTTGGTGCTCATCGAGTTTTTCAAGGCCTACTGTTTTCGTAGCGAGGATTGGCTATGGCGTCGGCCGTTCGTCAACCGCTGGTTGAATCTGGCCATTGTATGGGAGTTATTGCTTTTGTCGCTGATCCTGTACGTTCCGTTTTTGCAGGGGCTTTTCGGCACCCATCCGTTGAGTCAGGATGAATGGACAATGGTGCTGGGCGTCGCCTTTTCTGTGGTCCCGGTATTGGAAATAGCCAAATGGATCACCCGGCGTTTGGAGGCTAGGGCTTGAGCGCTGTTTCGGATTGAGAACCCCGCGCATTGAACATCAATCGGACTTTAGCATCAGCTCCACTTCCGCGAAGCTTTTGTCAGGAGTGAGCCGGAAGCCGCGCATTTCCAAAACGCCCTTGGTGTTCAGCGAAATGATCAGGTACAGGGCCTCGGGGTAGGCGGCTTCGGCGAGGTCCAGCGGGGAGGGTTCGGCCGGGCTGGTCGGATGGGAGTGGAAGATGGCGAAAAGGTCCTCGCCGCGCTCGCGCATCTGGCGCATGGCTTCGAGTTGTTCGCGAGCGTCCAGTTGGAAACGGACATCGGGTGCGTCGGCGGTATTGCATACCGGATAACAGGTATGAGGCGCCCCGGCTTTCGCCCCGATCAGGCCGCAAACCTCGGCAGCCGGGGAGATTTGGGCGCAGTGTAGGAGTTGGTTGACCAGAGGGCGTGGCAGTTCGACTTCTTCTAGGGGCATGGGGCATCGCTCGGTGAGGAAACGGGCGCTATAGAATAGCGGATTTCCACAAGTACAAGTTAGCTTAGCCGGCCGCCCTTACGCCGCCCATCCGTGTCCCAATCATACCTGGAGAGCAGTCAATTCGCCTCAGAAACCCAACTCTTTAAGCAAATCATCGACATCCGACTGCGACACGGTTTCCGAAGTCTCTGTCGGCGTGGCGGTGCCGCTTTCAGGCTTCACGTCGCCGAATGTGGTGACCAGTTTCACCAGTTCGCCTTCGATTTCCCCCACCAAGGTAATGACCTTCTTGATCGTCTGCCCGGTTAGATCCTGAAACTGCTGCGTGGTCAGGATCGTCACCAAATCATCCTCCAGCTCATTCTTGAAGCTGCTCAGATACCGAACGCTTTCCGCAGGCTGCTCGATTTTTTTGATGTGATCGCCGAGGGTATCCAGGCCCAACATGTGCTTTTCCACGATACCCATAGTCTTGTTGGCGGCATTCTCGGTTTCGGCGATGACGAACTGAAGCTTGTCCACCGCATTCGGCATGTCGCTGGTTGCCAGCGCCTTGATTTTCGGATCGATGCTCTCCTTGAAGTTCCGAATGGAATCGTGGAGTTTCCGGGTTACCTTCCCTACCTCCTGGTAAAGCCCTTCACGGCTTTCCCTGGCGATCCGCTGTATGGCCGCGTCGGCTTTCTCATGATCGTTGATGGAGATGGCGTCCATGAATGCGACCATGTCGTTAAAGAGCATGAGGCGCGGGTCGTTGGCATCGCTGATCTTCTTGTCGAAAAATTGTTTTGCATTATGGGTCTGTTCCACTAGTACAGCTCCTTCCAAAGTAATCGGGTTGTTCTTTCCTCCGCGTAGTACTTGACTGCCGGTTCCCTCTCCTCCATTCGTACTCACTCCGCGTTCCTTGACGACCCGGCTTACGTGCCCAACTTCTCGAATACCTTGTTCATCTTTTCCTCGAAGACCTGCGCGGTAAAGGGCTTCACGATGTAGTTGTTCACCCCGGCCTGAATCGCTTCGACGACGATGCTCTTTTCCGTTTCGGCCGTGACCATGAGAACGGGCAAATGTTTTAGCGCTTCATCGGCGCGGATCGCCCGCAGCAGATCGACGCCCGTCATGTTCGGCATGTTCCAGTCGCTAACGACGAAATCGAATTTGCCTTTCTTGAGCATATCGAATGCTTCCTTGCCATCCTCGGCCTCCTCGATGTTGTCGTAGCCCAACTGTTTCAAAATGGCTTTAACGATACGTCTCATGGTGGAAAAATCATCTACCACGAGAATTCGCATTTTCGGATCGGGCATTGCTGGTTTCTCCTTGCGTTAATAGGTTAATGGGCGATGTTGTAAATCGTAGTACAGTTAAGTTGCGATGATCGAACGGAGATTCGGCGATATTCACACGGAGAATCCAGACGGCCGATTCTCCAGTTTCACGGCTCTCGCCATGACCGACACGGCAGCTTTTACACTCTCTGGGCAATCTTGCCGGTAGCGCCTAAAAAGGCCAGAATCCGCTCCCCCATATTTTCCAGCGGAGCGACCTCGTCCACTGCGCCCACGTCGATGGCTGCTTTCGGCATACCGAAAACGACGCAACTCGCTTCGTCCTGGGCGAAATTGCGAGCGCCTGCTCGTTTCATCTCCAGCATCCCCTCGGCACCGTCCCTTCCCATGCCGGTAAGAATGACGCCTATGGCGTTGACGCCGGCGCACAGAGCGACCGAACGAAAAAGAACTTCGACCGAAGGACGGTGTCGTTGCACGGGCGGACCTTGATCCAGCTCGGTGACGTAATTGGCCCCGCTACGCTTCAACAGCAGATGGGAGTGTCCCGGGGCGATATACACATGCCCGGGAAGTACACGCTCTCCTCCTTTGGCTTCCTTCACTGTCAATCGGGTACACACCCGGTTCAGACGCTCGGCGTAGCTTTTCGTGAAGGCTTCCGGCATATGCTGGGTGACGAGAATGCCGGGGCAATCCGGTGGAAGTTGCAGCAAGAAATCCTTCGTGGCCTCGGTGCCGCCGGTGGAAGCGCCCACCGCCAGAATCTTTTCCGTGGTACCCAACTTGCCCAGACCTTGTATTGGCCTCAATGCCGCTACATTCGCTGCGGAGACGGACCGGCGACGGATGTGCGCACGCGCCGCAATCCGGATCTTATCGGCAATTTCCTCAGTGTAATTTTGCATGCTACGGCTTATGTCCAGCTTGGGCTTGGCGATGAAGTCCACCGCCCCCAATTCCAGTGCCCGCAAGGTGATTTCCGAGCCGGCTTCGGTGAGTGAGGAAATCATCAGCACCGGCATGGGCCGTAGCCGCATGATCTTGTCCAGGAAATCCAGACCATCCATCTTGGGCATTTCTACGTCCAGAGTCAGCACGTCCGGATTCAACGCCTTGATCATTTCCCTCGCGACAAAAGGGTCCGGCGCAGCTCCCACGACGGACAT
>DATIXD010000136.1:0-6637 GCA_035518875.1 Methylococcaceae bacterium
CCCTCTGGCAACGCGCTTCCTCCGTGAAGCGCCCCTTCGGGTTGAGCCCGCCGAAAGCTCCGGTGCTCGGCGCGGCAAACGGGAAGAAGGGGAGGGAGAGTCTTGCTAACCGGTTTGGGTTATTCACTCTTATCCCAAAAAACATAAAAATTGAACCAGTTGTAGGGTGCTGTGCGGCAATAGTGCTCAAGGCGTTCGGCGTAGCGCTGCATCCAAAGCTGTATGACCGCACCGCGATCGGTGCGGGGAAGCTCGATGCGTTCCGCCAGCAGCTCGAAATGAATCTCGTAGCGGGCATCGCCCCGGTGCAGGCAAAAGAACAGGATCACTGGTGCCTTGAACAGGCTTGCCAAGAGCACGGGCGCGGCGGGGAACCAGGCATCCTCGCCCAGAAAGCGGCAGAGCACGCGCTTTTCCCCATGCACGCTGCGGTCGCCCAGCATCGCCACCATACCGCCTCGGGCGATGTGTTCGTCGATCCCCAAAAGGGAGGTAGGCGAACCCATGTGCACGATTTCGCCGAACAGCTCCGGATTGAGCCGCTGAAAAATGGCGTTGATCTTCGGAGAATTTTCGCCGTAGGTCATCGCCTTGATGGCCAGTCCCTTGTGCTTTTCCCCCAGCGCGCGCAGGATTTCGAAGCTGCCGACATGCGCACCCACCAAGAGGCAGCCGCGCCCGGCTTGTGCGACGCGTTCCAGCAAATCGAAACCGCGGACATCGAGGGTGAATATCCCATCGCGGCCGGCGAACACGAACACGCGGTCGAGTATGGTCTGGGCGAATACGTGGTAATGGCGAAATGACTCCAAAAACCCGACGGGCCGGCCGGCGATGCGGGACAGAAACTGAATAGAGGCGCGTCGGGCATGGTTGGAGAACAGTAGGAAATACGCGGAGATCGGGTAGAGCAGGGCGCGCGCCACCGGCCGGCCGATGTGCAGCGCAATCCAGACGATGGTGCGTAGCCAGAAGCCGGTGCTGCGTTCGGGCTGGTGTATCCAGCTTCGGCTCACTCCCCTTGCTCCGGGCCTACAACCAGCGCACCGCTGGCGATCAACCTTCCGCCTGCATGACATTCGAACTTCACCGAGCCTAGCTTGCCGGGCGAAAGCCGAATCTCGCAGACTTCCCCCGGTCGCAGAATCGACAGAAACTTGGCTTGCACCACGCGAGCGATGCGGTGTTCCGGTTGCACTTGCTCCAGCAGAGCGGCTACCTCATCCAGGATCACCACCCCCGGCACGATCGGATTCCCCGGGAAGTGACCTTCCAGGCACGGGTGGTCAGGGGGAATGGCAAAATCGGAGCGCACGTCGAAGTTCAATCCTGCGGTGCGACCGGTTAGTCCTTTCCCGCCAGGAGCATGCGCCCGCCGGTGATGGTTCGGATGAGATGCAGGACGGAAGGGTGCGGATGATGCCGATAGCGGATGCGGCGGTAAGCATATTCCACGGCCAGAAATGCAGCCACGCACAGGTAGTTCAACGTGTTGGCGAACAGCAGGTACAGCTCGATCGGCGCGAGTGCCGCGAGAATCAGGCATTCCAGGGTCATCGCCAGGAAGAAAAGGGTCCAGGCCCAGGTCAGCCGCCGGGTATAGACGCGGAGCTCATCCGGCAGGTTGCCGCTGCGCTCCATGCGGGCCAAGCGCGTAATGATCGGCTCCTTGCCCGGCCCCAGGGTGGAGTGAAACAGCCGCGCCAGCAGCAGGCTGACAGCGATGGCGGGCGTATAGAACAGCAAGTCTGGAATGAATCGGAAGCTCATTGCCGCCAGTAAGAAGGCGGCCAAACCCAGCGCAAGGGATTTCTTGCCGGCGTTGTGATCCCGGGCATCGTGACTCATGGCGATGAACAGGATCGCCACCAGCAGGAAGTCGACTGCGCCTAGCCATAGGGACGGCGCGTTGAGACGAATGGCTGCATAGGAGGCGGCGGGAAATAGCGCCGCGAGACCCAGCGACAAGGCGACCTTGGCTTGCATGGCGGCTTATTTGGTTCGGCGGTTTTCGATGGTTTCGGTCAGTTTCCGCAGGGACGAAAAAATCGCGGTGATGTCCGGATCGTCTGACTTGATCTGGAAGCCGTATTTTTTTGAAATCACGAGCGAAAGCTCCAGCATGTCGATCGAATCCAACCCTAGTCCTTCCCGGTACAAGGGTTGGTCGGGGGCGATCTCGGATGGTTCCGTTTCGAGGTTCAGCGATTCCACGATCATTCGGGCCACTTCCAGTTCCATGGTTGTCAGTTGCGACATCGGTGTTCTCCGTTAGCGTTCGGTAGGGTTGTTTTCGGGATCTTCGATATGCCGGGGTAGTAGCGCCGCTCGAGCGCGACCGATTCAACGGGGCAAGCCGATGACACCCTCGATTTCCAGCAGCAGATCGCGGCGGCAAATATCTCCCTGAAGGTAGAGGATCGGGCAGTTGGGACCTACTGCTTGGATCAGCAGATCGGACACCAGATCGAAATCGGCGGGATGGCGGACATAAACCTTCAACTGGGATGATCCGTCCAGTCGTTCGAGCGGCAGTCGTGAATGTACTGCCGGATGGTCCAGAATGGTCCGGATGTTGATGATCGTTTCCCTCAATTGTGCTGCGGTATCGTCCGGGTGTCGGGTTTCGTGTCCGACGATGCTGGCGGTGCCGGAAAGGTAAAGCTGCTGTTCGCCGGCAAAGTTCGCGAGGGTCGCGCGCGAAAACGAAGGACTGCGCGGACCGTAGCGCCGGGGATAGCGGTAGGCGCTGATCTGACGGGGATTTTCGATCTGTAGGCCCGGCATACGGCCTGCCAAAAAATAGACCCACAGCCCGGCGCCCTGTATTCCGATGGCGCTGGCGGCGGGCAAGTCGCGGTCGAAGGCATAGCTATGCTCCACGAAAGCCTGATAGCGCCCCAGACAAAAGTGCTGGTAGCGCTCCAGCCCCAGGAAACTGTCGTTGATGCCCGGGAAATAGTTCCACATGCGCAGAAGGTGCGGATAGCCCCGGGCCCCGATCAGTTCCAGCACAGACTGGTAAGCGTGATAGGCCGCCTGTTCCGGTGTGTCGTGTTCATGTTCCCACAGGTGCAGTCCGCCGAACAGGATTTGCTTGTTTGCCGCGAAACGTATGCGGCCGAATTGCCCATACACGACCGGCTCGGCGCTGGTCCAGACTTCGACGAGGCCGCTGCCGCCGAGCGGCTGCATGGGTAAGGAAAAGGCGGGAAATCCGGGGTCGGTATCGATTCGGGTGCCGTCACCAAAACCGATTACCCCCAAGATATGGAAGTCCGACACAGCGCGCCTGGCGACCAGGGCCGAGGCACTCATAAACAGCGGCAAGGCCGGGGCTGAGCGTTCCGGCAGCGGGTTAACAGCGGCCATGCTCAAAGCCAATTGGTACGCGGATGCTTTCATCGAACCGGGAATGGCTGAAAGCGCGGAAACCTAGGCCGAGACATTCAGTCTGCGACGCTTATAGGCGGAATAGCTGGCTTTCAGGTCGAACAGGGACTTGAGGTAGTAAATGGTCTTGAAAATCATCAGCCGGGAGCGGATCGGCGTATTCGAGAACAGATCGCCGGCGAGCAAGGAAATGACGCCTTGCTTTACGCCGAAAGGATTTTTGGGATGAATGATCAGGTCGCGGATGGCCGGGGTGGTGATCCGGTAAATGAACCAGGAGAAGGTTTTCAGCCCCCGGCGCACGGTCTTTTCGAAGTGGGCGAGCGGCTTTTCCGCCCCGGCAGGATCGCGCAGCGCCGCGTCAACTGCGTCTGCGCCCAACATCGCGCTGTTCATGGCGAGATGCACGCCGCTGGAAAACACCGGATCGATGAAGGCGAAGGCATCCCCGATCAAGAGGTAGTTTTTGCCCCGCATGCGTTCAGACTGATAGGAATAATTGCCGGTGGCGGTGACGGGGGAAACGAGTTTCGCGTCCGCAAGCCTTGCCTCGACTTCGGGACATAGCTTGATGGTGCTTAGGAAAAACTGTTCTACGGGGGTGTTGCGGCCTTTCAGGTAGTAGGGCCAGCACACTGCGCCCACGCTCATGATGTCATCCTTGAGCGGAATCATCCAAAACCAGCCGTGATCGAACCAATAGATGCTGATGTTGCCCTCGTCCTGGCCGGCTCTGCGCACCGCGCCTTCGAAATGGCCGTAAACCGCCGCGCTATTGTGCTTCGTGTTGCGCGCCTTGGTTTCAAGCCGGTTTGCCAGAAGGGTGTCGCGGCCGGAGGCATCGACGATGAACTTCGCCTCGAATCGGTGTTCCGCGCCGTTTTCGTCCTGGGCGGTCACGGCTTTGGCCTCGTCTCCATGAATATCCACCCCGGTGACGCGCCAGCCCTCGCGTACGTCGGCGCCCTTAGCGGCGGCGTTCCTGATCAGCAAATGGTCGAACTCGGCGCGCTTCACTTCGAAGGCGTAAGGGTGGGAGTTGTCCAGGGCCTCGGCGAAGTAAAAGCTCGATCCCTTGCCGTGGTACATCGAATGGAACTCGGCGGCGTATTTGCGCAGCCCGATCTTTTCGACCTCTTCCAGAACACCTAATCGTTCGAAAAACGGGAGGCTGAGAGGGAGCAGGGATTCGCCGATGTGAAAACGCGGATGGCGGTCTTTTTCCAGCACGACCACACGCCAGCCTTTTTCGGCAAGCAGGGCGGAAATGGTCGAACCGGCGGGTCCGCCGCCGATCACCAGGACATCGCAGGAAGGGTTCAAAAGGGTATCCATAACAGGTTTTTGACTTCACATTAGGATAATGCCCCGGGCGGGGGTTGCCAAGTTGAGCGGTTCGGTCTGTCTTGCAGTCGAGTCGCCGCCGCCCAGTGTTCGAGTGCGGCGAATCGCGTTATCTTACCGCTAGTTAGGAACTTGAGGGACTAAGCATGACCAGCATCTTTTTGAGTTATCGCCGCGCCGATACCGCCGGTCACGCCGGGCGGCTCGTCGCCGACTTGCGCAAAAGATTCGGCGAGAACTCCGTGTTCCACGATATCGAAATCATCCCCGCGGGCGCCGATTTCATCGAGGCGATCGATGAGGCGATCCGCCACTGCCAGGTGCTCCTGGTGTTGATCGGAAACACCTGGTTGGACGAGCAGGATGGCGAGGGGCGACGGCGTCTCGGCGATCCCCATGACTTTGTGCGGCTTGAAATCGCTACGGCCCTGCGGCGCGGCATCAAGGTGTTGCCGGTGCTGGTCGAGGGTGCCGTCATGCCAAAGCCGGATGAACTGCCGGCCGATCTCGCCGCGCTATCGCATCGCAACGCCCTGGAACTGTCCGATACGCGTTGGGATTACGATGTCGGCCGGCTGGTCGCGGGGATCGAGTCCCTCACCGGCAAGCGGCGTTCGCCCGGAAGGAAAACGTGGCTGGCCGCCGCGCTTTCCGCCTTACTGCTGATGAGCGGGGTCGGATACTACTACCTCACCCAGCCGGCCGATGTTTCCGGACGCTGGCAATTGCCCGACGGCAACTATTGGATCGTAACCCAGAACGGGAAGAGGATTGGCATCCAGGAGGTGCATCACGATTCCAAGCAGGTGTGGAAACGGGGCAGGGGGGTGGTGCAGCGTAAGCGTATTCGTTTCAGACTCGATCTCGTCTTCGACCGCGGGCACTACGAGGGCCAGTTGCAGCTCGGAAACGATGGCGTGACGATGTCCGGCAACGTGATTTCGCAACGGTTCGGCCGGGAGCCTTTGATTTTGACGCGCTAGTCGGGATTCCCAGGCTTTAGCTTCACGCGAAAGGGACAGGTCGTTTGTTGTTAGAATAACCCGCTTTCGAAACGATAGAGGGTTTTGCCTGATGGACGTGATCGCGCGTATTGCTGAAGAGTTGGGAGTCAGAGAGAGACAGGTGCAGGCGGCGGCGGATTTGCTGGACGAGGGGGCGACCGTTCCTTTCATCGCCCGCTACCGCAAGGAGGCGACGGGGGGATTGGACGACACTCAGTTGCGCCAGCTGGAGGTGCGGCTGGTTTACTTGCGCGAATTGAACGAACGCCGCGAGACCATCCTGGCGAGCATTCGCGAGCAAGGCAAGCTGACACCGGAGCTGGAGCAGGCCATTCTCGCCGCCGACAGCAAGACCCTGCTGGAAGACCTCTATCTGCCCTACAAGCCCAAACGCCGCACCAAGGCCCAGATTGCCCGGGAAGCCGGGCTCGAGCCCTTGGCCGATAGTCTTCTGGCCAATCCGATGCTCGATCCCCAGACCGAAGCCAAGGCTTACATCAACCCGGACAAGGGCGTGGACGACGAGGCGGCGGCCCTGGAGGGCGCACGGCAAATCCTCATGGAGCGTTTCGCCGAGGATGCCGTTCTTTTGAAGGAATTGCGGGAAAGGATCTGGAACGAAGGCATCCTGGCTTCATCGCTGGTCGAGGGCAAGGAAACCGAGGGGGCGAAGTTCCGCGATTATTTCGATTTCGCCGAGCCGATCGCCAAGATTCCCTCCCATCGCGCCCTGGCCCTGTTCCGCGGTCGCAACGAGGATGTGCTGAATCTGACGCTCAAGGTCGGCAAAGATGAGGACGCCAGCCATGCCACCTGCGAGACACTGGTAGCGCAGGCCTTCGGCGTTGCCGATCGGGGTCGGCCGGCGGACCGCTGGCTGCTGGATTCGGTGCATT
>DATIXD010000137.1:0-21070 GCA_035518875.1 Methylococcaceae bacterium
GAGGGATTGCCCGCCGACAAGCTGCGCTGCGTGAGAAGCGCGGTGGATCCGCGTCCGTTCCAGCGGCCATGCGAGCGCGATTGGTTTTTCTCGGAGTTTGGCCTTCCCGCGGGAAGCCGAGTGATCGGCGTGGTAGCCCAATTGATCGCGCGAAAGGGTCATCGCTTTTTGCTTGAGGCGCTGCCCGGCCTGATTCTGCGGTTCCCCGCCCTGCACGTCCTTGTTCTCGGCCAGGGACCACTGGAGAAAGAATTACGCAAGACGATCCGGCGTCAGGGGCTCGCCGAGCGGGTTCATCTCGCCGGGTTCCGGGAGGACTTGCCGTGCATCCTACCCTGCCTGGAACTCCTGGTCCACCCGGCACTGATGGAAGGACTCGGCGTCTCGCTGTTGCAGGCGGCCAGCGCCGGCTTGCCTATCGTGGCTTGCCGCGCCGGCGGTATGCCCGAGGCCGTTCGCGATGGCGTCAACGGTCTGTTGGTTCCCCCCGGGAATGTCGCGGCCCTTGGTCAGGCAGTCGAGCGCGTGCTGAGCGATCCGGAACTGGCGCGGAATATGGGCCAGGCTGGGCGGGCTCTGGTGGAACGCGAGTTCTCGGTAGACAGCATGGTGGAGGGCAACCTCAAGGTCTACCGGGAATTGCTGAGGGAAAAAGGCCGGACTATCGCTTAGAACACCGTCGACGCCACGCAGGACCGGAAACCCGGCAAACCGAGGACCCGCTCGTGAATCGAGATCACGAGGTGAGACGCCGCATCCGGTTTGCCGTCGAGATCGGTGATGGACGCTACCTACCGGGGAATGAGCTCCGGGCGCTTATCTTGGTTTCGTCTGTCGGATATACCGGCTTACAATGCGGCGACAGCCGTCAATTACTTGTCACTAAATATGGAAATAAATTTGATCGAAGAACTGCCGTTCGAAACCTGGGATCCGGTGGTCGATCCTGTGAAACAGGCATCGGTGACCGACGCCCTGGAACGGGGCTGCGTGCTTTTTCTACCCCATCTCGGCTTCGATGTGAAGCCGGAAGAAACTCGATTCCTGTCGGCGCAATGGTCCAACGGGGAATCGAAGAACATCTACTTGCGGGGTGCCGAGCGTGAGCTCCGCGGCGCGAAGGGTGACGAACGCGATTTAACCAATTTAGGGACCCTGCTAGAACGTTTCGGACGCCAGGCTCAGCAGCTCCTTGAAGCCCTGTTCCCGAACTACGTGCCCGATTGCGAATTTGGTAACACCAGCTTCCGCCCTTGCGAGATTGCCGGCAGGCCCAGTTCCTATCGCAAGGACGACACGCGTCTACATCCGGATGCCTTTCCATCTAATCCGACCGGCGGTGCCTGCATCCTGCGGGTCTTCACCAACGTGAATCCACACGGTGAACCCCGCGTCTGGCGCGTCGGTGAACCTTTCTCTGAGATGGCGGCGAAATTTCTGCCCAGAGCCCGTAGTCAATGGCCCGGCGAAGCGATTTTGCTTAACGCGCTGGGCATCACCAAGCGGCGGCGGAGCAGGTACGACCATCTCATGGTAGAACTGCACGACCGTGTCAAAGCCGACCTCGATTATCAGCGCGACGCACCGCAACAGCGTGTCGAGTTTCCACCCGGTTCTACCTGGATCGTATTCTCCGACAAAGTGCTTCATGCGGTGATGAGCGGCCAGTTCATGCTGGAGCAGACCTGGAAGGTTCCAGCGTCGAGTCTCCGGGACCCGGAAAACTCCCCGCTACGGGTGCTTGAACGGATGGTGGGAAGCGCGCTGGTGTGATCCCCGGAAGGCCACGCGTGCAGACCGAAGGGTACTCACAGTGGTGGGGTTGCGCCTCAATGATCCACCCTATGAGAGCCAGCCGCAGGTTCTGGCGATGCGCTCGGCCCGCTTTTCCCAGCTGAACTCGACGGCTTTTGCCTTCGCAGCCTGGGCTAGGCGGCTGGCTAAATCGGGCTCGCACTGCATGCGCCGCACTGCCGCGATCCAGCCTCCGGTATCGGTCGGCTCGACCAGCAGGGCGGTTTTCTCATGTTCTAAGATTTCCCTGATCGTCGGCAGATCGCTGGCGATGATGGGTCGCCCCGCCGCCATGGCTTCGAATAGCTTGATGGGGCTGATGGAAGCGGCATGACGAAGATTCTTCTGGTAGGGAAGCAAGACCACATCGCAGCGCCCATACCAGTTGGGAACCTCGCGATGGGGCACGAAGTTCACGACTTTCAGTCTGGAAAGGCGCTTGGGCGTGTCCTCCTGGTCGCCCAGTAGCGTGATCTCCGCCATCTCGTTTTGGGCCAGCGCCTCGAAGATGCCGAGACCTCGATCACGGCTCAGTGTGCCCGGATAGACGATGCGCGGGAGGCCCTCCGTTTGGGGCCGAAAGGGCGGAATGGTCGCGAAGGCATTCAGATCGACGCCGCTTGGCGCGACCAGTATCCTGTTTTTGTCCGCGCCGGCGGCAATGAGGTCGCTCGCCGCTGCTTCACTGATCGGTACGAGCCAGCGTATCAGCCCTTGCCGGTGGCTTTGGACGATGGCTTTAAGCTGGTCTTGCCGTACCGATTCCGTGTCGTGAATTTCCAAATGGTGCGGCAGTTCCCTGGTGGACAACAGTAAGCTGATCGGGACCGAGCGGACATAAAGGGCATCCGCCCGGCGCAGCATCCTTTGGTGAAACCAGACGAACGGCCGGTTTTTCCAGCGAGAATGAAGTAGCTGGCTGGGATGAACGTCCAGGGCCGAGTCGATGCCAAAATCGTCGAGGCGCTCTTGCAGAACCAGGTCGCTGGGCCAGGGCGGCAGATAAAGGCGGGTGGCAACGCCAATCGCATCGAAAGCCCTGACCATGTGCAGGGTTTGCAGCAAGTTTGCGCGGTTGCGCTGCAACCGGCTGCGCCCGATGTAAATCAATTTGAACGGCTGGTTACTCATGTAGGCTGGATTCTCGGGGATGAATCGGAGCGGTCATGCAGACGAAAAGTGTAGGCAGCACCCGCCAGCAGCAGCCAATAGGCGCGCCAATCGGCGTGCAAGGCCCTGAAGTCGAATAGGCTCCAGATCGCCACCAGGCCGAAACTGCCCAGCAGGAACAGGAAATAATCGCGCGGAATCAAACCAGCCCGATGGGCGCGGACAACGGCGTTAATCAGCAGCAGCGCAGCTACGGTCAGCAGCAGCGCGCCGATGATGCCGAACCGCAGCAGAATTTCCAGGTAACTGTTGTGGAGGTGATCCATCCAGTCGACTCCGCCCCTAGACGAAGGATGCAGTAATTGCAGTCTGTCGCTGTGAGCGATCAGGTATTCGGTCGTACCGGTTCCCCAGCCGAACAGCGGGCGCTCCAGCCACTTGTTTAGGCCAAACCGTTGTACATCGAAGCGAAAGCCGACCGAGGTACGGGGCAGCCGCTCTTGTTCCCCTCGCAAAAGGGAAGCGGCCACTTCGCTTTCGGCATGAAGACGGGAGCGGATTTTTTCCAGATTCAAGCCGGCCATGCCGCCCACGATCGCCAGGGCCAATAAAGTGATGGGGATCATTTTCCCGAACGAGGTTTTGGCGGTCTTGATGGGCAACGCATAGCGGATGAATACAGTGACCGAAATCACCGACGCCGCGGCCAGCCAGGCACCGCGGGAAAGGCTGGCCAGCAGCATATAGGTCGCCAAATAAAGACTCGCCAGCCAGAGAGCGATTTGGGTGAGCCGAGGAGCGATTTTCTTGTCTCCTCCCCAAATTCTAGGGGCAAATAATAGTAGGCCCAAAATGACAGTGCCCGAAATCAGGCCACTGAAGATGACCTTCAGCTTGAAGCCGGTTCGCTTTGCAACTGCCATGTGCAGGAGACTCTGCCATTCGGCATGGCTCAACATGCCGATCATGAGCCCAGAAACCGCCAACGTCAGCACGAGATTGATACGTTTGAGATCGCCTTCCAGCCACCAGGCGATGGGCCAGAAAGCAAAAAGCTTGAGCCAGTTCTGGGCATCCTTGATTTGCAGCTGTCGGGTCTGGGGAAACTCGGCTATCGCCAAGCCGGTACGAAGAAAGACATAGGCGGCAAAGGCGATAAACAACCACATCAGCGGATCACGTCGACAGACTGACCAGGCAGGGCGGCACAAAACGAAGGCGAGGAATAGAATGGCCAACGCGGTATTCGCTCCCGTCGTGCTCAACCAGGCGAAAAACCCGAAGGCGCAAGTAGCCAGGAGGCCGGTGTAATTCACGATCGCCTGGGCCGACCGTCCGGGGATTTCATAGTGCATAGCGTGTGTGCAGAAGATGAACGCCAGTCATTTTACCAGACACCGCCGGTCGGCTTGGGACGGCCTCATCGCGCGCCACCAAAGACGGCCGGTGACCGGGAATCGAGCGGAAACCTTTTCACCGGTTTTGTGTCCGATAAGTTTCGGGCGTTCGGTCGACCGGTCATCCCGGCCGCAGGCGTTCAAACGTGCCAGCCTTTATTCGCATATCATCTTTGGAGTTCTGGAGGTTGAAGAATGAAAGTCATGGAGAACAATCCGACCGCATTGCGGGAAGTCGTCAGCGAGCGTGCCGTCATGAATTTCCAGGGGACGGAGGATTTGCCGCAGGTCCTGCAATACGAGATCAAGCTCCTGCAAAAATGGCGTCAGACCAATGCAAGAAAGATCCGTCTCGACAAACTGGGGTTTTGGATTTTCAAGGTCTCGGCCATCCTGGCCTCGGTCGGTGCGGGCGTCTTGGGGATGCTGGGAATGCCTGACATCGGTTTGGTGCTGGGTCTGTTCGCGGCGGTCTGCATCGGCGTGGACGGATTTAGGCCTCGCGGCATGCTCGGCAAGGTCCACCAAACCGCCGATCAGAAAATCCAGCAACTCGAGGAAGCCATCCGCAGCAAATGGGTGAGCGGCAATCTGACGGGTCATGCGAGCAGTGCCAAGGAGTTGGTCGCCGGTATTCTGAAAGGTGCCTATGAGGAAAAGGAGAGGATTTCCAGATACCTGCAAGACGGAGAGACGTATTTGGCGTCGGGCGAGCAATGATTGACGCCGGTCGGTCGGAACCTTCGCTTGTGTACCTGCGCCCGATAGCTCGACGAGTCAGGCCTTTAATATCCCCCACTGGTAAGCGATTTTGGCCATTTCCGCCGCTGTGTTGACGCCAAGTTTACTCTTGATGAGGGTGGCATGGTTGGCCACGGTCTTGTGGCCCAGTCGCAGTTCATCGGCCACTTCGCGGGTCGTGCAGCCCTTGGCGAGCAGGCAGAACACCTCGAACTCGCGCGCCGACAGGGCGCTTACCGCAGCGGCGCTGCTCCCGGCAATGGTTTGCTGAGCCAGACGCCGGGCGATTTCAGGTTCGAGGTAACGCTCGCCGCCAGCGACCTTAATGGTCGCTTCGGTCAGGGTTTTCGGTGCACAGCTCTTGGTGATGTAGCCCTTGGCGCCAGCTTCCAAAGCCCTCGCGACATAGACCAACTCGTCGCGGATGCTGAAGGCCAGGATGCGGCCTTGCGGGTCGCGGGCGCAGATCCGGCATAATACTGGCAGGCCTCCTCTCCACGATCGGCTTCACGGATGACCTCGATGTCATCGGATTGGGAAGGTAAGCGTCGGTAGCCGGCGCGCACCACCGCGTGATCATCCACCAGCATCACCTTGATCCTCGGACTCATGGTATGGATGCACCGCAGGATACGGAAACTTCGATCCTCACGCCTTCTCCCGGTCGGGTTTCGAGGGAGAAGGACCCGCCGAGACTGGCCACCCGCTCACGCATGCCCGGCGACCCCAAGGCGGTGCGCGGCTGATTGGGTTCTGAGCCTTTCCCATCATCGCTTATGGTCACGGCAACCCGGCGGGTTTGTCTTCCGTCGGCTTCGGCCAGTCGCAAATGAATGCCCACGTTACGGGCGTCTGCGTGCTTGATCACGTTGGTCAGGGCTTCCTGAACAATGCGGAACAAGTGAATTTTCGCACTACCGGCGCATTCCTCCACCCCCTTTCGCAGAAAAGTCGAGCCGGGTGGCCGGATTGCGGGAGCGCCAGTTTTCGACCATGTCTTCCAGGGAAGCCGCGAGGCCGAGTTCGTCGTGCAGTTCTTGTGCGAGGTAGCTACGTTCTTCTTCCTAAATGGCCAGGGATTGTTGAACCAGGGTGCGGTTTTCGTCGCTGGTTTTCGCCAGTGTTTGCGCGATATGATTGAAGGCGAGGGCGATGCGGGCGAATTCCGGCAAGGAGAAATGCGGCAGACACCTGCCGTAGTCGCCGCGTTCGATGTTCCCAAGGCCCTGCAAAATGGCGCCGACGGAGGCGAAATCGCGGCCCAGGGGGATGTGAACCAGGACGCAGATGACCATCGCCAGCGTCACCGTGAGAAACAGAAAGCTGCGGGCTTCGCTCCAGGCTTCGGCGATCTCATCCTGCGGCGTCGCCTCGATAATGATCCTGATGTGATTGCCGTCCGCGCGTTCGACCCGCTTTTCAGCCCATATCGGTTCAGGCGCGACCGACCAGGCGAACCAGCCTGGGGATTCGTCTATGGTTTTCATGCGACCTGTGGATGGCAGATGGATGATCCTTGTGGATGCTTCCTGCACCTGTATGCGCAAGTGCCGGATATGGTCCAGCCGGGCCAACTCCGTGAGCCATTCCATGAGATGGCCGTCGTTTCCGCTGGTTTTTCCGAGTTCCGCATCGATCAGTTGCAAGACCATGTTGACCGAGGACCGCATCTCCGCCTGCACGGCGCGACGCGCGTTATGAACCACGAGCAGCACGCCCGCGCCGATGACCGCCAGCATGGTCAAAACGATCATGAGACTCAAGCGAAACCGTAAGCTCAAGCCTCGCCTCCTGAGCTAATCAGACGAAAGTCTCTCCCCCTCAATCCCGCGATCTAAGAAGCCATTATCCTGGGATTTGACGGTTTAACTGAATGGCAGTGACAGCAGGCGTGGAAGACCCAGCTTGCGCCAACCGCGCGTTTCTCTCAGCCCGATTTCCATGCCTTCTTGACCTAGGGCGGGCGCATCCCGATAGGTGCCGCACCAGCGGTCCCAAAAAGGCACCGAAAAACCGAAGTTGCTGTCGGTTTCGGGTTTGTAGCTGGAATGATGGATGCGGTGCAGGTCCGTTTTGATGAGCAGACGGCGGATCCGCCCTTCCCAGCGGCCGGGCAGCCTGACATTGCCGTGGTTGAACAGGGCGCAGGCGTTGAGCGCGATTTCGAAAACCAAAACCGCCTCCTGCGAAAGTCCGAAAGCCAGAACCAGCAGCATTTTGTAATACATCGACAGGACGATTTCGGCGGGATGAAAGCGAATGGCCGTGGTGGTGTCGAAACCGAGGTCGGTATGATGGACCTTATGTAGCCGCCAGAATATCGGCACGCGGTGGAATAGCCGATGCTGCAGATAAATCGCGAAATCCAGAATGACGAATCCGGCGGTTGTGGCAAACCACTCCGGCAAAGGGTACAGGTTGAACAGCCCCCACTGCCGCGTCTCGGCAAGACCCGCCGTGAAATAGGCGCCGCCGCTGAGAAGTCGCACACAGGCGAAATTGATCAGCATCAACCCCACAAATGCCGGCAGAGCCGCCGGAGTTTGGCTTCCGGAAAAACGAGGAAAGGCCGGGCCCACTCCCACGACAGTATGAGGACGAGCACCAGCACAAAAATGCCCGGGCGGATGATAAATTCGTCGATCATTTGATTAATATACCTTGGCTCGCCGAACCAGGTCGATGTCAAGGCAATCGGTGAAGCGCGGCTCCCGCATCGGTGGGATGATTCGCAATCATGTCATGCCCCCTCGGCGGATAGAGACACGCGCCATGAGGGGCTAACCAACCAGACGAATCAGCCGAGCGATGAACCCTCTGCTCTTCAAAGCCCATCCGCTGCTCTATCTCACCGTCGACCTCCTGGTGAATCCTTCGGCGCACACTCTGGAGGACTTTTCGATGCTGGCGCTGGTTTATCTGACCGTCAACCTGGTCTGGGCCGGCTGCCTGATGATCGCGGTCAAGAGGACCGCGGGTTTTGTCCCGGCTTATGGGGTCGCTTATCTGCTGGCCTTGCCCTCGCTGCTCTTTTTTCTGCCGCTCATGTTGACCTTGCTGAGCGACGTGCTGGCCCATGCCTTTCGGTTCGACGACCGTTATATCCTGATTTTCGCGCTGTTTATCGCGGTGCAGATGGTGGGCGCCGGCTATGGCGGGCTGATCAAATATCCCCGGAATGACCGCCCCATCGGTTTGAAGGCTGGCTGTGTCGTGTCTCTGACCCTGCTGCTTTTTTCCCTGCCCTTTGGTTTGATGCTGCTGATCTTGGACGAGGTTGTGGACGTTTTCTGAAAAGCCGCGATGGAAGTTGGTTATCTCTCCCGGCTGCCCTATAATGCGGCGTTTCGATTTTCCCGGGTGATACCCGTAGATTAGGAAGGTTTGCATAGTGAGTAAAAACTTTATCTTCACATCCGAGTCGGTTTCCGAGGGCCATCCGGACAAGATCGCCGATCAGGTGTCGGACGCCGTTCTGGACGAAATGCTGAAGCAGGATCCCAAGTCCCGCGTCGCCGTCGAAACCCTGGTCAAGACCGGCATGGTCGTGCTCGCCGGCGAGGTGACCACCAACGCCTGGGTGGACACCGAGGAGCTGGTGCGCAAGGTGGTTCACGAGATCGGCTACGACAATCCGGAAATCGGCTTCGACTGGCAATCCTGCGCGGTGCTCACCGCCATCGGCAAGCAGTCGCCCGATATCGCCATGGGCGTTGACGAAAGCGCGGACCACGAACAGGGCGCCGGCGACCAAGGCTTGATGTTCGGCTACGCCACCAACGAGACCGACGTGCTGATGCCCGCGCCGATCACCTATGCGCATCGGTTGGTGCAACGGCAGGCCGAGGTGCGGAAGCGCAAGGTATTGCCCTGGCTGCGCCCCGATGCCAAGAGCCAGGTAACGCTGCGCTACGAAGACCACAAGCCCGTTGCAGTCGAGGCCGTGGTGCTGTCCACCCAGCATTCGCCCGAGATCAGCCAGAAGGATATTCGCGAGGCGGTGATGGAGGAGATCGTCTATCACGTCCTGCCGCATCAATGGCTGCACAAGGACACCAAGTATTTCATCAATCCCACCGGCCAGTTCATCATCGGCGGTCCGGTGGGGGACTGCGGCCTCACGGGGCGCAAGATCATCGTTGACACCTACGGCGGCATGGCCCGGCATGGCGGCGGCGCGTTTTCCGGAAAGGACCCTTCGAAAGTCGACCGCTCAGCCGCCTACATGTGCCGTTACGTGGCCAAGAATATCGTCGCGGCCGGTCTGGCGGATCGCTGCGAAATTCAGGTTTCCTACGCCATCGGCGTGGCGGAGCCGACTTCGGTCGCGGTGGAAACCTTCGGCACCGCCAAGATTCCCGAAGACCGCCTGAGTCAGATCATTCGCGAGCATTTCGACATGCGCCCGAAAGGTCTCATCACGATGCTCGACCTGCTGCGGCCGATCTACCGCCCAAGCGCCGCCTATGGCCATTTCGGCCGCACCGAAGGCACGTTCTCCTGGGAGAAGACTGACAAGGCGGAACTGCTGAGGGATGCGGCGGGCGTGTAAGCCTGATCGGTGGGTTTGTCTGCTCCATCCATGGAGGAGACGCTTCGCGCCCGACTTCGTCCGTTCAAATTCGTCCCAGATGAATTGGTCGGCATCCATGGGCTAACCCATCCTACATTTTTCACCCGCCGCCGGGTCAAAGGCGGAGCCGCTCTGGCTGAGGAGCGCTGCGACGGCCCCCGCGAGGGGTCGCCAGGCTCAGTCGGCGTGGCTGGTTATTCAACGGCGCTCGGTTCATCTCTGCCGGTCTCTGTCTGTGACAGAAGCGGGCGACAGGACCGGTAGGGAGTTTCATTCATGAGGAGCAAGTATGAACGCTGTGATTAACACGAGTTTCGACGACTACAAGGTCGCCGACCTGAGTCTGGCCGACTGGGGCCGCAAGGAAATCCGCATCGCCGAGACCGAAATGCCCGGCCTGATGGCGATCCGCGAGGAATACGCCAAGAGCCAGCCGCTCAAGGGCGCGCGCATTACCGGCTCGCTGCACATGACCATCCAGACCGCGGTGCTGATCGAGACCCTGACCGCCCTGGGGGCGAAAGTGCGCTGGGCCTCCTGCAACATCTTCTCCACCCAGGACCACGCCGCCGCCGCTATTGCGAAAGACGGCATTCCGGTGTTCGCCGTCAAGGGCGAATCGCTGGAGGAATACTGGGACTACACCCATCGCATTTTCGAATGGCCGAACGGCGGCTATTCCAACATGATCCTGGACGACGGCGGGGATGCCACGCTGCTGCTGCATTTAGGGAGCAAGGCGGAAAAGAATCCAACGGTTCTCGCCAGTCCGGGCAGCGAAGAAGAGCGCATCCTATTCGCCGCCATCAAATCCAAGCTGGCGAGAGACCCGGCCTGGTACTCCACGCGGCTCGCGCACATCAAGGGCGTGACCGAGGAAACCACCACCGGCGTGCACCGCCTGTACCAGATGCACGAGAAGGGCGAGCTGAAGATTCCCGCCATCAACGTCAACGACTCGGTCACCAAGTCTAAGTTCGACAACCTCTACGGTTGCCGCGAATCGCTGGTGGACGGCATCAAGCGCGCCACTGATGTAATGGTAGCCGGCAAGATCGCCGTGGTCTGCGGTTACGGCGACGTCGGCAAAGGTTCGGCTCAGGCTTTGCGCGCCCTGTCGGCCCAGGTCTGGGTCACCGAGATCGACCCGATTTGCGCCCTGCAGGCGGCAATGGAAGGCTACCGCGTGGTGACCCTGGAATACGCTGCCGAAAAGGCCGATATCTTCGTCACTGCCACCGGCAATTTTCACGTCATCACCCATGACCACATGGCGAAGATGAAGGATCAGGCCATCGTCTGCAACATCGGCCACTTCGACAACGAAATCGACGTCGCCTCCATAGAAGGCTATCGCTGGGAAGAGATCAAGCCGCAGGTTGACCATGTCATCTTCCCCGACGGCAAGCGCATCATCCTGCTGGCCAAGGGCCGTCTGGTTAACCTGGGTTGCGCTACGGGGCATCCCAGCTATGTGATGAGCTCCTCCTTCGCTAACCAGACCATCGCCCAGATCGAGCTGTTCACCAACCCCGACAGATACCCGGTGGGCGTCTACACCCTGCCAAAACATCTCGATGAGAAAGTGGCGCGCCTGCAGCTCAAGAAGCTCAACGCCCAATTGACCGAACTGACCGACAAGCAAGCCGCCTACATCGGCGTGCCAAAGGTAGGGCCGTACAAGGCGGAGCACTATCGGTATTGAGTGCGGTTTAGGTTGGATTGGCGACAAATCGGCGGGAAAGCCGATTTACACGGCTCAGCCGCCCGTCGGGGCGAGCGGCAGGGATGCCGCTAGTGTGCCTGTAACCCAAAGAATCGGCTTCGACTCTTGGGTTACGGCCTTGCGGGCGAAGCCAACCTACAACCGGCGTCAACCCAACCGATTTGCCTGTCCCTTGCAGGATTCGTCCCTTCATAAGTCCAGAGGATAGCCATGGACTCGCAGAAAAAATACCCCAAGATTTTCAGTTTCGAATTCTTCCCCCCTAAGTCCGACGACGCGGGGGAAACCCTGCGCAAGACCATCGACAAACTCGCCGGGCTGAGGCCCCGCTTCTGTTCGGTGACCTTCGGAGCCGGCGGCTCGACGCGGGAGAAAACCTTCGAGACCGTCGTCGAAATTCAAAAAACCACCGGCATCGAGGCCGCGCCGCACATTTCCTGCATCGCGTCCACCAGGGCCAGCATCCGGGAAGTGCTGCAGGCCTATCAGTCTCACGGTATCCGCCACATCGTCGCTCTAAGGGGAGATATGCCCTCGGGCATGCTTTCCGCCGGCGAGTTTCGCTATGCCAACGAACTGGTGGAATTCATCCGCGCCGAAACCGGATCGCATTTCCATATCGAAGTGGCCGGCTACCCGGAAATGCACCCGCAGGCGCCCAATTACCAGGCCGATCTCAGAAACTTCAAGCGTAAGGTGGATGCCGGCGCCGACAGCGCGATCACGCAGTATTTCTACAACGCCGAGGCCTATTTCCGCTTCGTCGACGATTGCGAGAAGGCGGGCATCGATCTCCCCATTGTTCCCGGCATCATGCCCATTACCAACTACTCCCAGCTGTCCCGTTTCTCCGAGATGTGCGGGGCAGAAATCCCGCGGTGGATCAGGAAGCGGCTGGAAGTGTTCGGCGACGACCGCAAGGCGATACGCGCCTTCGGCCTGGAAGTGGTCACGGGCCTGTGTCAAAGACTCCTTGAGCAAGGCGCGCCGGGGCTGCACTTCTATACCTTGAATCAGGCCGAGGCGACCTTGGGAATCTGGCGGAACCTCGGGCTAAAGTCCGAGTGACCCGCCCGGCACCCCTCATCGCTCATGAACAATTCATCCCTCACCACTCGCGACCTCGCCGTTCTCTGGCACCCGTGCACCCAAATGAAGGATCACGAGCAGTTGCCCATGATCCCGATCAGGCGCGGGGAAGGCGTGTGGCTGGAGGATTTCGACGGCAACCGCTATCTGGATGCCATCAGTTCCTGGTGGGTGAACCTGTTCGGCCACTGCAATCCCTACATCAACGTCGCCCTCAAGCAGCAGTTGGAGCAGCTAGAGCATGTGATCCTGGCCGGCTTTACCCACGAGCCCGCGGTGCAGCTAGCGGAGCGCTTGAGGCAAGTCGCACCCCGGGGGCTCACGCGCTGCTTCTTCGCCGACAACGGCTCGGCGGCGGTGGAGGTTGCGCTGAAGATGAGCTTTCACTATTGGCGCAACCTGGGCGCGTCCAAGAAGACCCGATTTGTCACCTTGGAGAACAGCTACCACGGGGAAACCCTCGGCGCCCTGGCGGTGGGAAATGTCGCCTTGTACAAGGAAACCTACGGGCCGCTGCTGATGGACGTAATCACGGCGCCAAGCCCGGATTGTTACTACCGCGAACCCGGCGAATCCTGGGAGCAATACTCGGAGCGCCGGTTCCAAGATACGGAACGGATATTGGCCCGGCACGCCGAGGAAGTCTGCGCGGTGATCGTCGAACCCCTGGTGCAGTGCGCCGGCGCCATGCGCATGTATCACCCCGTTTATCTCAGACGACTGCGCGCGGCCTGCGATCGGTTCGGGGTGCACCTGATCGCCGATGAAATCGCCGTGGGCTTTGGTCGCACCGGCACGCTGTTCGCCTGCGAGCAGGCCGACATCACGCCGGATTTTCTCTGTCTGTCCAAGGGATTGACCGGTGGCTATCTACCCTTGTCCGCCGTGCTGACCCGGGAGGAAGTCTATGGCGCGTTTTACGACGAGTACGCCAGGCTGAAAGCTTTCCTCCACTCCCACAGCTACACCGGCAATGCCTTGGCTTGCCGCGCGGCGCTGGCGAGTCTCGACCTGTTCGAACGAAACGATGTTATCGCGAACAACCGCGCGCTGGCGCAAGCGATGTCGCAATTGACCGCGCATTTTGAAGAACATCCCCATGTGGCGGAAGTACGCCAGAGCGGGATGATCCTGGCGATCGAGATGGTCAAAGACAAGGCGACGCACGAGCCCTATTCCTGGCAGGAACGGCGCGGGCTTCGTGTCTATCGGCATGCGCTGAGCCGGGGCGTGCTGCTGCGGCCGTTGGGCGATGTCATCTATTTCATGCCCCCTTATATCATTGTGCCGGAAGAAATCCGCATGATGGCGGAAGCGGCTTGGGAAGGCATTCAGCGGGCCACGAGAAACTGAGATGCGGGTTTTTAGACTCTATCTGCGCGTGCCCCTGCAGGATGGGGCAAGGCTACAACTGGACGAGGAAAGGGCCCATTATGTGCGTAATGTGCTGCGCTTGAAGAAAGGCGATGAACTGGTGGTATTCAATGGCGAGGGCGGGGAGTTCCCCGCCGTGCTGAGGGAAGTTCACCGCGATGGCGTGAGCGTGGAACTCGGCGAGTTGATTCGGCGCGATGTCGAATCGCCGCTCACAACGCACCTGGGTCTCGGCGTTTCGCGGGGGGAGCGCATGGATTTGGCGATCCAGAAAGCGGTGGAGCTGGGCGTTTCGGAAATCACGCCCTTGTTGACCGAACGTTGCGTGGTGCACTTGGACGAAGTGCGCAGAGAGCAGCGCCGGCGGCACTGGCAGAAGGTCGTGCAAAGTGCCTGCGAACAATGCGGCCGCAACTGGTTGCCCAAAATCCACGAACCGATCAAGCTGGAAACCTGGGTCGTGCGGCGGGAAGGTCTCAGCTTGTTCCTGCATCCCCATGGCGGCAAGCATTTGCGGGAGCTAACACGACCCGTCGGTCAGGTCTGCCTGCTGTCGGGTCCCGAAGGCGGTTTTAGCGAGGGTGAGCGCTTGCTGGCTATGGATGCCGGCTTCGTTCCGCTATGCCTGGGGCCCCGCATTCTTCGCACCGAAACTGCGGCTTTGGCCGCGCTCGCGGCGATACAGACACTCTGGGGCGATCTGGGTTAATCCCGGAAATTGTCGAACTGGAGCGGCTGCTCCAATTCCGCTCCGCGCAGCAGTGCGATGACCTCCTGCAAGTCATCGCGTTTCTTTCCCGTCACCCGCACTTTCTCGCCCTGAATCGCGGCCTGCACCTTCAACTTGCTGTCCTTGATCAGCTTGACGATTTTCTTGGCCGGCGCCGAATCGATACCCTGAATCAAAGTCACGGTCTGCTTGGCCTGCTTGCCGGCGATCTGGGGCGGCTCGGCCTTGAGGCTGGCGATGTCGACACCGCGTTTGGCCAGCTTGGCGTGGAGAATGTCCAGCATCTGCTGGAGTTGGAATTCCGACTCGGCTGTCAGGGTGATGACCGATTCGGCCAGTTCGAATTTCGCCCCGGAACCCTTGAAGTCGAAGCGGGTGTCGACCTCTCGGTTGGCCTGGTCTACGGCGTTGGCGACTTCGTGCAGGTTGACTTCGGATACCACGTCAAACGAAGGCATGTGTGCTTTTCCTCTTCAAGAATCAAATATTCCTGGCCTTGGAGACGATCTCGTAGGCCTTACGGATTTGTTGGGCTTTTTCGGTGGCCAGCTTCACCATTTCCTCGGGCAGTCCCTTGGCGAGGAGCTTGTCGGGGTGGTGCTGGCTCATCATGCGGCGGTAGGCGCGCTTGATCTCGGCGGGGCCGGCCGAAGGCTTGATGCCCAAGGCGGCATAGGCGTCTTCCAGGGACGGTTCCCCCCGGGTGGCCCGAACGCGCCTCTCATTCTGGCGCCAACCGCTGCGGGCGACGCGGAGCTGGGCTTCCAGGGCCATCCGGATGGCATGGAACTCGAAGCGGGAGAATCCCAACCGGTCGCAGATGTGCAGCAGCAGGCGCTCTTCGGCCTCCCGCAAAGCGCCGTCGGCAAGCGCCGCCTCCAGCTGGATTTCGATGAACATGCGAATCAGCGAATAGCGACGGTGGCATTCGACGCGGAATTGATCCAGGGCCTGATCGAGCGGGAAATCGAAGCGTTTGCCCTCGGTGAACAGGCGCACGGCGGTCTTGCGCAACTCCTCGGATAATTCCATCCGGTTCATGACGCTGCGGGCCAGGTCGATCTCGGCTTCCGTTACCCGGCCGTCGGCCTTGGCGATGTAGCCCATGACCGAGAAGGTCGCGGTGAAAAAAGCCATCTGCACCCGATGTTGCGCGCCCGGCTCCAAATCTGCCTCGAGTTGGCCGGTCTTCGCCAGACCCCGGTCGAAGTGATGGCCCACCGCCGCGCCGAGCAGGGCGCCCAAGGGGCCTCCCATCAGAAAACCGAATGCCCCGCCGATGACCTTGCCCAGCCAGCTCATGTGTTCCGTCGTTGATTTATTGATCGCTTACCATCAAAGTAACAAACTTACATGATTGCCCGTTTTTCATAAAGCCCGTCGCGCGAGAGGAAGTATGAACGCCCCGGAAACCTTGTACGAAACCGCCTTGAAGAGCCTGCCGCTGAAAGCGCGCGGCAAAGTGCGCGACATTTACGATGTCGACGACGAGCACATGGTGATCGTGACCACCGACCGCCTGTCGGCGTTCGACGTGATCCTGCCCGACCCCATTCCCGGCAAGGGACGGGTGCTGACCTCGGTGTCCAATTTCTGGTTTGACAAGATGCGGGGCATCATTCCCAATCATTTGTCGGGGTTGACGCTCGAGCAGGTCATTCCCGACCCGGCCGAATGCGCCCAGCTTCAGGGGCGGGCGATGGTGGTCAGAAAGCTCAAGCCCCTGCCGGTGGAAGCGGTCGTGCGCGGTTATCTGATCGGCTCCGGCTGGAAGGATTACCAGAAAACCGGCGCGATCTGCGGCATTGCGCTTCCCGCTGGGCTGCGTCTGGCGGAAAAGCTGCCGCAAGCCATCTTCACACCTTCCACCAAGGCCGAACTGGGCTCGCACGATGAAAACATCGATTTCGCCAAAACCATTGAGCTGTTGGGGAAAGAGTTAGCGGAGAAAGTCCGCGCCGTGAGCCTTAGACTTTACACCGAAGCGGCAGCCTATGCACTCGGCCGGGGCATCATCATCGCCGATACCAAATTCGAATTCGGCCTGGACAAAAACGGCCACCTTTACCTGATCGACGAAGTCCTGACGCCCGACTCCTCGCGCTTCTGGCCGCTGGACCAGTATCGGGTGGGCGTCAGCCCGCCCAGTTTCGACAAGCAGTTCGTGCGCGATTACCTGGAAACGCTGGACTGGAACAAGACCCCGCCCGGTCCCCGCTTGCCCGCCGATGTCCTCGACAAGACCGCGGAAAAATACCGCGAGGCGGAAGTGCGTTTGACCCGAGCGGCCTGAGGCTATCGCCAAACAAACGTGACGCCGCGCTCCGTTCACCCCGGGTCTTCTGCATGCGCACTAGAACCAAGTGCCTGATCGTGCTGATCGTTCTCATGGTGATCGACGCCCTGCCCGTCCCAGTCTTGGGCCTGCTCGCCCTACAGATCATCCTCAGCAGACCGCCCTGGTTCAGGGAGTTGGTACAGAAGCTTTACGAGGAAAAGTAGCCGAGGGAATCCCTTGGCCGGCCATCTTCCGGTTTTTTAACCATATCGTCACCAAATCGTCACGCTTTCATCATTTGGCTTCCGTATCGTGCCGCAGGATCAATGCACACTTCGGGAGCCTTTATGTCCGCACTAACCAGTGATTCGATCTGGGTACGTCCCCGCCGCTATGTCGTTGAAGTTGCGCGTGAGAAGTCCTCTGTGCGCGCCAGCCAGGCCCTGCGCCACCGTGTTTTCGCCGGGGAAATGGGTGCCCGTCTGCACTCCCTGGTCGAGGGACTGGATTACGACGAAATCGACGATTTCTGCGACCATTTGCTGGTGCGGGAAACCGAAACCGGCAGGATCGTTGCCTGCACCCGCCTGCTAACGGATGCTCAAGCAAGCAAGTTAGGGCGATTCTACTCCGAGGGTGAGTTTGAATTGGGCGGGGTATTGAGCCTGCCCGGCCGCTTTCTGGAAATCGGCCGCACCTGCGTGGATCCCTCCCATCGCGGCAGCGTCGTATTGGCCACCCTGTGGAACGGGTTGGCCGAATATGTCTACCAGGGCGGCTTCAATTATCTGATGGGCTGCGCCAGCATCACGCCGGGTCCGCACGGATTCGCGGTCGATGCGATCTACCGCCAGATCGAGCCGCACCAATTCGGGCCGGCCGAATTAGCGGTCAAGCCGAAGAATCCGGTGCCCGCCTGGAAGCGCTGCCTGCAGGATGAAAGTGGAATACCGCCTTTGTTGCAGGCTTATTTGCGGCTTGGCTGCCAAGTCTTGGGCGAACCCTGTTGGGATGAGGATTTCAACGTCATGGACGTATTCATCCTGCTCGATCTGCGGCGCCTGCAGACCCGTTACGAAAAGCGCTTCATTGCCGGCAAGGCGACAGATTCCCATGGCAAGCTTTCGGCTTTGGTATAAGTCCCTGCTGGTCGCCGGCATGTTCGTCTACGGCATGATCGCCGTGGGCGCGATCATGCCGTTGTTGGGATTTCTCGCGGGACGGCGCGCCGCGGCCATCCATGACCGCATCCGGTTGAACTGGAATCGCACCATCTGCCGGATACTCAATGTCCACCTGGAGATTCACGGGGAGCCGAACGAGGATGCACAGCTGCTGATAGCCAATCACATCTCCTGGCTGGACATTATCGCCATTGGCTCACAACAGCCTGTGACCTTCGTCGCCAAACAGGAAGTCGCCGCCTGGCCGGTCATGGGCTACTTGGCGCGGCGCACCGGGACACTGTTCGTTCGCCGAGGTGATGCCGACCAAACCGCCGCGATCGCCGAACAGATGACCTGGCTGCTGCGCCAGGGCAAGCGAATCATGCTGTTCCCCGAAGGCACCACAACGACGGGAGAGCGCGTCCTTCGCTTCCACTCCAGACTCTTCCAGCCGGCGCAATTGGCCCAGGTCCGGGTTCAGGCCGTCGCGTTGGCGTATCGGGGTGAAGTCCGCGAAATCGCGCCCTTCATCGGAGAGGATGAATTCCTGCCTCACCTGTTGCGCTTACTCAGGCGCCAGCGCATCGACATCCACCTGCATTACTGCCCCCCGCTTCCGGCCAGCCTTCACCGCGATGTGCTGGCGCAAACCACCCGCAAGCAAATTGTCTCGGCGATCGTACCCGAAACCGCTGAGGGTCGCCGCACGGTGGGCCTTTAGTTCGGTTCTTGCCGGTTCCGAAGCGCTTGTTTCGGAATTCACGCCTTCGAGGCTCCCGCTTTAGAACAAGGCCATGGTAGCCGTCTAGCCAGCCTGAGACGGCTGTCAGATGAGTCATTTTCCCGACTTCCCGCAGTTTCATCGGGTGTTCGAGCCGACCAGTGGGCGAATCCTCTCGGTCGATCCTTACATGAATCAAGGCCTTTGTCGGCAAGACTCGGTCCGGGGAAAACACGCGCCGGTGGAGATTAGCGTTATCTCCTGTCACCGCATCGGTCAAACTGATCAGGGTGTTCAACTACACTTCAGCTTGCGCGAACTGCCTCACGTTTTTACTTATTGCCAAGAATAAGGACAGATGCGGTCATGTTTTATGACAAAATCGCTTTGGTCGTTGACGACTCTCCGACCGTTTCCAGTTTCATCACGCATATTCTAAAAGACGCCCTAGGTTTCGGTGCGGTGCGCAGGGCCCAGTCAGGTCAGGCGGGATTGCAAGTGTTCAAAGCCGAGCGCATCGACTGGGTGTTCTGCGACTTTGAAATGCCGGGAATGAACGGTTTGGAGTTTCTTTCTGCTCTGCGCGCGATGGACCGCGGCAAATCCATCCCTTTTATCATGATTACCAGCCACACGCATAAAGAGACCGTGACCAAGGCCTTGAGCGCCGGTGCAAGCGATTTCCTCGCCAAGCCCTTCACGCCCGCCAATTTGATTGAAAAGGTCCGGCGTCTGCACGGCAGCGCCGATCGTCGTATGGCTCAGCGGATAGCTGTCATTAGGCCAAACCTATGTCAGATACAATTTCTTTCTTCTGCAACCCAGTACGAAGCCGTGCTGGTGGATTTTTCATCTAGCGGCTGCCTGTTTGTTACCCAGCCGTTCCGCCAGGGCGGCACCATCCACGATACTGCTCAACTGGGGTTAAAGATCGAGGACCACACCTTGTCAATTAAGGGCAATTTGTTACGGATGGAAGCAGATATTGAGGAAGGAGCCAACCCAAGAGTACGAGCCGCTTTTAAATTCGCCGACATGGATGAGAGCAGCCGTAAAGAGGTCAATGCATTCATCGAGGCGATACGCCTTTTTCAGGGATAGGCCACGTTTTCGTACGGGACCTCTGATTAAGTCACCGCTTCTACAGTGCAGAGACGCACCGCCAAGATCAATTGCTCCAACGAATTGATTTTGAAAGTCGCCGGGACACCGCGTTCTCCGGTGCCAAGCTCTCGCAACTGCTGGATGGATTTGTTCAGAGTTCCCACAAAAGGGCTCTGCCCCTTCCCGGCGGCCATGCTCTTCAAGTAGTCTCGAAGCGCATGTGCGTCTGGCGCCGTGGGTACGACCATAAAGCGGTTTGAGCACGTCGGAGCGCACATTAAATGTGCCGGTAGTTCCGGATTGCGGGAATCGACACTGCGCTTCCTGATAAAATCAGGGCCCATGACCCCTCGAACATCGCACCCAGGCCAACTCGATCTGTTTCTGCATTCGGGCGCAGTCGTTTTCGCCAACGACGCAATAGACGCCCTGCGCAAGCGCGATGCCGCCCGCGCCGCGGATTGCCTTCGGCGTCTGTTCGCCGAAGAGCCCGCTTATCGGACGCTGGGCGCTTTGCAAATCCTTTGTCGGGCGGTCCAGGACTGGCCGTTTCCTGCGGCAAGCCCGATCGAGATAGCCGACGCCGTTCGGAGGCTCGAAACCGAGGTGCAGCCTGCGGCCGACCTCGTGATGCGCGAGGAGGCCCGAAGTTTCATTCGCACGTTTTGGTGCGATCTGGCGAACGCCGCCAGTCACCACCCTTACGACGCAGACTATCCGCAATCCTTCCGCTCCGGCCTGTACCTCCGGTGCGGAGATCATTGGGCGGCTTCGAAGGCGGTGGAATCGATTCCGAACCGGGACGAAAATCCCGACGCGCTGTATTGGTTTGCGGTAGCGCGTTACAGCATCGGAGGACTGGAGGCGTGCCGTCCCTCGCTCCTGAGGCTCGCGCTCCTTGCGCCGAAGCGGTTGCCTGCGGCAATCGGCGCGATAGCGGACCCCTCGTTGGATCGGGACTGGAGCGCCTTCCAGGATGCGTGCTCTTGGCTCGATCCGCAAGACGAGACGGCGGATGCGTGGTTCCCCGCCTGGTATCTCCTCGAGCATCCGGATACGCGTATCGCGCTAGAGGCCGCTACCCTGGCGACGACTGCGGTGCAGGCGTTTGTCCTGATTGGGCGCTTGATTGAGCTCGAAAGACGCGGGCACAGTGCAGAGCTGATTTTGGCGAGGAGCCATCTGCGGGAACTGGCGCCGGAGCTGTTTGCTATTTACATGGCGCGACGTGAAGCGGGGCGCGGGTAGCGCAATTCGTGCACTAAGA
>DATIXD010000138.1:0-2795 GCA_035518875.1 Methylococcaceae bacterium
TGGAATGACCTATAACGCAATATAACGCTAAACCGATCCGTTTCATATAACATGAAAAACCCATGTCGGGTCGGGGTGTCCGCCCTAAAATGGGATGAAACGAAAGCCGTGATCAGAGTAAAGCCATGTGGACTTGGTCACTGAATTGGGGCGAGGTGACGCCTCATCTGGTCGTCGGTACGTGCCCGATGACCCCGCACGACGTGAAACGGATTCGCGACGAAGCGGCAGTCTCCGCCATGCTCTCGCTGCAGCATGACGCTTGTCTGGCCTATTGGCACATCGACTTCATCCAGTTGCGAGCGGCCGCCTCGATGCTGGGTCTGGTCGTGGGACGGCTGCCGATACGCGACTTCGACCTCGATGACATGCGTCGTCAGTTGCCATTGGCCATCGCCATGCTGGCAAGACTGCAAGCCGATGGCCACCGGACCTACGTCCACTGCACGGCGGGTCTGGGCCGCGCCCCACTAACGGTACTGGGCTACCTGACCATGATCGAAGGACTGGACCCCGAAGCGGCCATTCGCCTGATCCTGGCGGCGCGCCCGGGCGCCGTACCCGCCTGGGAAGCCTATCATGGCTGCATCGGCGATCTCACCGATCGGCACCGTACCGCAATCGAGCGACGCGCCTACGCACTTTATGAACAGGGCGTCCATGGCAATGCGGGCGCGGACTGGCGCCAGGCTCAGGCGGAAGTGCTGCGCGGTGCGCTCCTCCGACTCACACCTTCGGAAGTTCCCGCAGTAGCCGGGCATTGCGCTGGGCCTAGTTGGTGATGTTGTTGTTGAACACCGCATGCACCTGCTCGAGCTTGGCTGCTATCGATCGGTTCAGCCGGATCATTCGGCCCGTTCTCAAGTATCGTAGCTATCAATGCCTGACAACAGCAGGCTGTATTGGGCTTCGGCGGCTTTCTTGATGGTTAGGGCGGAGACTCCGGTGATGATATTCTCTTTGCTGTCCAGCCAGCCGATGCCGTCCGATGGCCCGAGACTGACGAAATAACCCTGCTCTTCATAGTCGTAGGGCTCCATCTTTGGGTCCCGGTTGCCTTGGCGCAATATGTTGCCGGCAACGGTTTTCCCCTTCCTGACGGCGACTTGAGCCGACAGGGTGTTTGCGCCAGCTCCCGCGAAGCGGGCGCAGTCTCCGGCGGCGAAAATTCGATCGAGGAGCTCACCCGCGCCGATGACCTGACCGAAGGCATTGGTCTCGATCGGAAACGGATTGGGTTTGACGCCCAAAAACAATAAGCTCAGGTGTGAAGGCAAACGGAACTCCGTTTCGCCATCGCGACCCGACAGCACGATCATGTCGTCCTCCTGTCGTTGGAAGACCGTATTGGGGAAAAATTCGATTCCCTCACGTCGCATCCGTTCGAGCGCATATTCGTGAAAAACCTCGGGAAATTGATCGAGAACGCGTTGCCCGTAGTTGATCAAGCGCAGCTTCCAGCTTTCGCCTACGTTTCGCCTGAGGTAGTCGGATAACTCGAACAGAAACTGCACTCCCGTAGGACCGCCGCCGACCACTGAGATCTCCGCCGGTCGGCGCTCGCGCTGGCAGTAATCGCGAAGCATGGTTTGACCCTGATTGAGACAGAAATCGCCCACGGTCAAGATGCGAGCCGTTTTTTCCGGCGCGATGTGCTCGGCCCCGGTCGCGATGATCAAGTAGTCGAAGGGAATTTCTTCGGTATCTAACCGGATTGTCCGCCGCTGCTGCCAACGCAGTAGGCTATCGTTCTCGAATCTCAGTTTGGCGCGGATGAAACGAAAGCCGAAGCGTTTGCCGAGATCCGCATAGAGTACGCACAGGCGTCTCAATGAGTAGCGTAGTGTTTCCTGGAGATGGGTGATCTTGATGTGGGCTTTGCGCGGGGCAATCAGGGTGATCCGGCTTTCCGGCGCATCCTTGCTGAACGTGCTCGCCGCAGCCAGCGCCGCATAACCCCCGCCCAGAATGACAATGCGGCGACCTTCGCCTGGATTTGAAAAACCTCGACTAGGCATGGGACATAGCTTTATTCAAGTGGAGACTGCTCTCATTTACGTCCATCCTGCGCAACGATTAACGACCGGTATTTTCAATACGGCGGATCCCATCTCTGTAAGACCTCTCCATCGCAACTGCGTCGGGTGGACCACGGCAACGTGATAGATGATACCCGCAAGTTTGCGGTCATGGCGGGGTCAGGGTCAGCGATTACATTTCACAATGGTGGGGCAGATTGTGTGTAAGGGAACGAAATAGCGACTTTCGCGAGGACTCGAGGAGTCGGAAGCCATGCCCTGTTTCTGCCGAGATCCTCGATTCACAGGCATGACTAGCGCATCAATACTCTTGGGGTGCCATTGATCGTCCTTTCTCTTTGCGTCACGGCATTGATAGCGCTTATAGTTTCGAGTTTGCAGTTTACCCAACCTTAACATGGACACCATTCAAATCAGAGGGGCCCGCACCCACAATCTGAAAAACATCGACCTTGATCTGCCCAGGGACAAGCTCATCGTCATCACGGGCCTGTCCGGTTCCGGCAAGTCTTCGCTGGCCTTCGACACCATCTACGCCGAAGGTCAGCGGCGTTACGTGGAATCGCTCTCGGCCTATGCCCGCCAATTCCTGTCCATCATGGAAAAGCCGGACGTGGATCATATCGAGGGCCTGTCGCCGGCGATTTCCATCGAGCAGAAATCCACCTCCCATAATCCGCGCTCGACGGTGGGCACGATCACCGAAATCTACGATTACCTGCGCTTGCTGTATGCTCGCGCCGGGACTCCGCGCTG
>DATIXD010000139.1:0-3350 GCA_035518875.1 Methylococcaceae bacterium
CAGTTGACCCCGGCAGGCGAGGAGTATACTGATGCGCCGGCGGTTCATGATTCAATGGTCGAGCTGGAGCCGCCATTGTGTCAACAGCGGATCGCTCCTGTTATTGCACTATACGATGAGGCTCATTTGAACGATTCCAGAAATTTTCCGCAGGATGGAGCGAAGTCCCAGTTGAATAAAGCCTTTTGGCGCGAGAAAACTCTCGCGCAGATGAGCGAGCAGGAGTGGGAATCGCTGTGCGATGGTTGCGGAAAATGTTGTCTGTACAAGCTGGAAGATGAGGATACCGGCGAAATACTGTACACCGGCGTGGCCTGTAAGCTTCTGGACATCGAACGGTGCCGCTGCACCCATTATCGGCAACGGTGCGACTTGGTGCCCGAATGCCTGGATTTGCGGCGAGGCTTCGATCAGTTCCGTTGGCTACCCGCGACTTGCGCCTATCGTCTGCTGGCTCAAGGGGAAGACTTGCGAGCTTGGCATCCCTTGATTTCCGGTCGTGCCGAATCCGTCCATGAAGCCGGGGTTTCCGTCCGCAGCTTCGCCATTCCCGAATCCCAGGTTAAAGATCTCACCGACCATGTCATCGAATGGCTGGATTAATCTGTGCGGACCCTCTTGGGTAGCCAGTTCGCAATAATGCCGCGCATAGTGCCGTCGTCGTTTTAGGCACGATCGCTCTTCGGTCCGACCCAGAACCTGAGCAGCAGCGCTGCAAGCAGCGCACAGCCGGCGGAAAAGCTGAAGGCCACCTGGGGATTGATGGTTTGCCAAAGCCAACCAAAGACAATGGAGGCCGGAAGCAGCATGATGCCGGTGGTCAGATTGAACCAGCCATAAGCCGTGCCCAGCAGGGATCTCGGCGCGAGATCGGCGACCATCGCCTTTTCGGCGCCCTCGGTGGCCGCCATGAACAAGCCGTAGAATCCAAACAACGGCCACAGGGGCCAGAGCACATTCTCATTGACCGCGAGCAGCAGATAGAACACGCCGTAAATTGCCCATCCCGAAATGATCAAACCGATCCTGCCAACTCGATCGGATAAAGCCGAGAGGTGCGTGGAAAACAGCATCGCCGTGAACGCAACCAAGGCCCAGAGCATCGGTATTTGATAGTCGGGCATTCCCATATCCCGGGCCCGCAGGAGCAGGAAGGTGTTGGAGGAATTGCCCAGGGTAAACAAAGCCAAGACTAACAAATAGCGCTTGAAGGCGGTCGGGATGCCTTGGAGGGTCCAGCTGAATTGGGTTTTTTTCTCCCATTCATCCCTGCTGGGCTCACGGATCAACAAGGTCAGGACAATGGTGATGGCGCCCGACACCGCCGTCCACAGCAGCATTTCCCGAATCGGCATCTGCCGACTCAGCAACCAGGCGGCCAACAGCGGTCCGATCACCGAACCGGTATTGTCCATTGCGCGATGAAATCCGAAGGCGAGGCCCCGCTGATTCTCGTCTACGGTCAGCGCCAGCAGCGCGTCCCGCGGCGAGGAACGCAGTCCTTTGCCCGCCCGATCGGCGCAGCGCAACAGCAAGACTATCGGCCACGAGGCAGCGAACGCCAACAAGGGGCGCCCCAAAGCCGCAAGACTGTAACCGCCGATGACTAGATACTTCGCGGACCGCGTCTTATCGGCAAGGACCCCGGAAAACAATTTGAGCAGGCTGCTCAACGCCTCGGCGGTTCCCTCGATCAGTCCCAGCGCTTTCGGTCCTGCCATCAGCACCGATGAGAGATAAATCGGCAGCAGCGGATAGACAAATTCGCCGGCGGTGTCGTTGAAAAGGCTGATTAAACCGAGCAGCCAGACCGTCAACGGCAACTTGAAAATGGGCGCGAACACTATATCTTCTGCGAAACGAACGTACCCTGGGTTTCGGCAAATTCCAGGGTCAGAAACTCAACGCCTACCGTCGGCAGTCGGGAAGCGGATGATTCCGGGCTTCTGCAACTGACCACCCTCGCAACCGCGCTGAGCATCGCGCCGTCGATCTTGACCACCTGATCGATGGCGAGCGGTTCGCTCGCGATCAAACACATGCCCGTGGGCGACAGATCCTGAATCATGGCCCGGCATGTCTTGCGCGTATGCTGCATCAGGAGGGCAATTTCACCATCGCGGGCGAACCGTTTCACCGCCCGCTGATCAGCGTTTTCAGGCTTGATAGGAATGGGAGGGCAGAGCGGGCTGTCACATTGCGCACATCGCCTGCCGGGCGAAACAGCGCCTTGATAAGGTGCGCTGCAAAACGCGCACCGGGTTGAGGTCGAATGCCGAACACCCGGGTTTTGCGCCGGCTGGCTGGGCCGGTTGTCGGTCTGCCGGCGGAACGGCGCACTGCCTGAACCAACTCTTCTCAGATAATCGTCATAGGCGGCGCGTTTGTCGGGATCGGTCAGCACCGCATGCGCCTCGTTGATCAGCACGGCAGTTTCATGATCGCCGCCCAGATCAGGGTGCTGCTTCAGCTTGAGCATCAGCGCGCGGTAGCTCGATTGGATGACCGCCATGGGTGCGTCGGGCTGGACATGCAAGAGCCTGTAGAAATTGCGCCTGTTCTTCATCATTCACCCTCAAAGCGGTTTGCACAAACAGTTTAGAAGCTGTTTAGAGCAGATAGGTGTCGATGCCCCGAAGCAGCAGGTCGAATTGTGCTTCGACGGCTTCCTTGATGGCGAGGGCGGGCAGGCCGGTGACCACATTCCACGAGGGTCCGAGGCAGCCGACGCCGTCTTTTTCGCCCAGGCTGACGAAATAGCCGGGCTCACGATACCAATAGGGTTCCAACAGCGGAATCGGCCCGAAGTGCCTCAGCAGATTGCGGGCGATGAGTTTGCCCTTGCGCACGGCGACCTGGGCGCTCTGCTGATTGGAGCCCAAACCGCGCAGATGGGCGCAGTCGCCGGCGGCGAAAATGTGTTCTAGGGTCTCCCCGTCCGCCTTGACCTGCCCGAAAGCGTTGGTGGTTAGCAAGCAGGGCCGGGGCTGGCGTCCCAAGAACAGCAGATTGACATGGGAAGTGAAGGTCCGGATGCCGCCGCCCTCGTGATCTTGCAGCACAATGGCGTCGTCTTCCCGGCCTAGGTAATGGCAGCCGCCGACATACTCGATCTGCTCCTCTTCCATGCGCGCGGCCACGTAGCGACCGAAACCTTCGGGGAATCGATCCAGCGGTTGGGCTTTCGAATGCACCAGTCGCAGATGCAAGCGCAGGCCGTGGCGGTCGCGCCAGTCCTTAAAGAGCTCGTTCAGTTCGAACAGGAACTGGATGCCGCTCGCGCCGCCACCCACCACGGTGACGGTGCGGCCGGGCGGCTTGCTCTGCTGCAGGAAATCCTTGACGATCAT
>DATIXD010000140.1:0-28234 GCA_035518875.1 Methylococcaceae bacterium
TCATGGACTAGAATTGGTTGATCTTCTGCCGGATTTTGGCAGAGCGGATCAACCTCCCGTTCCCATTCGGGCTTGAATAAAGGATGTTGCCGACCGATGATGCGACCGAACTCGAGTCTCGATAACCATCCGCAGGGCCAGAACCGGACCGGCAGGCCCGTCGAATTCAACTCCCAGGCTCTTGCCGCCTGGCTGGATGAACTTCCCCTCACCAATATCGATTATTCCGGGGACGCCGTGCTGGCCGTGCTACGGGAAATGAACGAGCAGCAAGGCCTTTCATCCGTTGAACGTTTCCGCATGCTCGAGCAGCTGAGGCCCACGGCCTACATGCTGTCACAGCAGGCCGCCGAGCGGTATTTGCACGATCCCGCCTTTCCCTTGCCTGCCCCGCTCGAACGTCATGCCGATCGTGGACCAGCCCTCTCCTCGGAGCTAGGCAGGGGCTATCGACTGGCCATGGCGAGCGAAGATTCGTTGAGCAGCCCGGCTTCTGGCGAGGACTCCCGTGCCCTGATCATCGATCGCGCATTGGAGGCCTACGCAACGACTCTGCTTCGGCTCAGGGAAGCTTACCGGATACCACCCCCAGGTTTCTGGCAGGACGTTTACGGACTTTATCAATGGGCCGAAACGCGCCGTCTGCACCGGTTGAGAATTGCCGAGCATAACCCCTCTTCCGGAGTGACGGTTCTCGATCGTTTCACCCAAATTGTCTTGTTCGCACTCTCCAGCAGTCACCGTCACCGGCCCGGGAAGATCCGGCAGATTTACGAGTTGCTCGGAACCTTCGCCAATAAAGCGCAAATCCGTGCGACATCGGTATTGAACGAACAAAACGCGTTGTTCTGCCTCGACTTGGGCACGGATGTGCCGCCACAGCGCATCGATACGCTCAACGGCAGCAAGAATGACCGGCAACGGTTTGCATTCACCCACGCTTTGATCCAGTTCCTGTTGAAACACTATGAAGACCCTGCCAATCGCCGCTTGAAGGGCGGCGTTCTGGACACGTCATTGCTTAAGCGTTTGCTTAAGGCCCTGGGGGCCATGGAGCGGCGGAAGTCTCCCCGCAATACCGGAGACGGGCAATGCCGGCTGGTGGTCGGTCTCGACAGCCTGGTTGCGGTACTCGCCGGCACGGCTCAACAAAACGAACGGTTTGTGACCAATGCGTCGATCGTCCACTACAAGGGAATCGGTTGGCTGACCGTGCCGAACCATGCTCTGGAGGGGCTGCATTCGGGCGAATCGACGGGAAACATAGCAGCAGCCGATCGCATTCGAAGCGAACTTTCCATCGGCAAGGCGTTATACGAGAACAAGGAGGTCGTGACGCGGGATGATATCTGGGCCGCAAACGAGACTGACATCCCTTCGGCGGACCCGGAAGCCAGTCGTTTGAGCGGACATCTGGTTAACTCCAGCGCGCGCGGTCATTGTCTACTTTGGACGAACAGGGAAGTAGCCAGCGCCAAGGTTGGCGAATTGGTCGGGCTTGGCTTTCGAGAAGGATCGCTCCATATCGGTGTCATCCGCTGGTTGCGTCAGGCCACCAATGCCGATTTGACGCTGGGAGTTGAACTGTTGTCACCCAAGGCGGATGTGGTCAAGGTCAATTTCATCGGCGAGCGGGAATCCGGGCGGAACGCCTTGTTATTGCCCTCGAACGCCGGATTGCAGCAGACGGCCGGATTATTGATCAGTCCCTCGCAACATGACACCGGAAACGTGATGGTCACGACCGGATCGGGCGTCGCCAAAACCTATCGCCTAGGGAAATTGTTGGAATCGACGCCATCTTTCCAATATTTCTCTCTCATTTGAGCGTTTTGGTCGGCTGAGCGTTATCGCGCCAGCCAAGCCGCGTATCGACCGCCCAAGTCAAGGCTGCACCCAGCATCAGGAAGGCGACAATCCCAAGGAAAGCCCGTCGACGATAACGGGCGATGATTGCCTCCTGGGGTATACAGGACAAGATGAAAGGCCGGCCATAGGCCGGTTTTTTCATCAGGTTGAACTCGGGCTGTTCTTGGCGACGTTCGCCAAGGGTTGCGATCACTTCCCGTTCCGCGGCTTGGCGGGCGATCTCCCATTCCTGCAAGTCGATGTTGCCGTCCCGGTTCGTGTCGAAGCGTTTCGATAGTCCGGCGCGATCGCGTTTCCAGGCGCTCAAGAGGTCACGGGTTTCCTCCCCGAGGCTGGTGCTGTCGCCGCCTCCCGAACTGACGAACTGCCCCGCGGCGTAAAGCCGATCGTTTTCCTGGATGCGGCATTCGGTATACCGATAGGGACCAAAGGAAAACAGCTGCGACCAAAAACCGCTCTCGCGCGGGGCAAACCCTGGGCGGGCGATTTGTCCGCGCCAGCACAATCGGACAGACGGCGTGACGTCGGCGCCGTCGGGATCGACAATGCAAAACCCGGTCTCGTCCTGGAGGTGAAAAATGGCTTCGCTCACTCCCTTTTCGATCGTGCGCCAAACGCCGGAGCGACCCTCGGCGTCCCTGTCCTGCTGTTCCACCTCGAAACTATACCAGGCGCAGGGAACCCCGCTGAGGGGTGCGTAAACGGGCTCTCCCTTCATCATCCTGGCCCATCCCTCCAGTTCGACATAGCCCTGGGCAGCGGAGCGCGTTTTGGAAGTGGGCAGATCGGCGATCATGCGGGCGCGATGCAACCAGCTAAAGCCTAGAAACAAGCAGGCAACGGCCACCGCGCCCATGCCAGCCATGATCAGCCAGAATGGATGGTTGGAAGCGCGATGAACGAGGTCGGCAACAACCGCGAGGGTGTTATGCGGCATGCTCAGCCGAACAGCGCCCTGACGTCGATGTCGCTTTTCTCTTCCTCGCCGAATTCCAACAGGTCGAAGGGCTTGAATGCGAACAGCCGGGCGATGACGATGTCGGGAAATTGCTCACGGCGTACGTTGTTGCTGTTGACGCTTTCGTTATAGAACTCGCGGCGGTCGGCGATGGCATTTTCAAGGCCCGTAATGCGCGCTTCGAGGTTGCGGAACGATTGGTCGGCCTTCAATTCCGGGTAGGCTTCAGCCACCGCGAACAGGTTCATCAAGCCCTGCCGCAAGCGGCTTTCCGCCGCGCCCAGCGCCTTGAGGTCGGCGGCATCCCGCGCGGCGAATACCCCGGCCCGTGCCTGCATGACCTGGTCCAAAGTTTCGCGTTCATGCCGCATATACTGCTTGCAGGTCTCGACCAGCTTGGGCAGTTCGTCGTGGCGTTGCTTGAGGAGCACGTCGATATTCGACCAGGCTTTTGCGGTATCATGCTTCAAACTGACCAGACGGTTATAAATGACGATGGCGTAAAGGCTCAGGATGAAAAGCAATCCGAGCAGGATAAAACCGCCCACAGACATGATGTTCTCCTTGGGGCTGAAGTGAAGGTGGCGGCTCAAAGTATAGACGCTCGCCGCAGACGGCCGGCGGATTCGACGGTGAGAGATTCGAGGCAATGACTATCAGAACTTATCACGACAAGCGACCCGCATTGGGGAGGAATGTTTATATCGATGACACCGCGCTGGTGATCGGCGACGTCATCCTCGGCGACGAGGTTTCGATCTGGCCCATGACCGTGGTGCGAGGGGACGTGAACCGGATCGAGATCGGCGCGAAGACGAATATTCAGGATGGCTGCGTGCTGCACGTGACCCAAAGGAGCGATCTCAACGCGGCAGGGCATCCCCTGCTTATCGGCCAGGGCGTCACCGTCGGCCATCGGGTCGTTCTGCATGGCTGCACCGTCGGCGATCTGTGCCTGATCGGCATCGGTGCAATCGTCATGGATGGGGCGATCGTGGAAGAGCGGGTGATGATCGGCGCAGGGGCCTTGGTGCCGCCCGGGAAGCGGCTGGAAAGCGGGTTTCTCTACGTCGGCTCGCCCGCTAAGGCGACTCGGCCTCTGAAGGATTCGGAGCTGGAGTTCCTGGAGTTCTCCAAGGAAGGCTATGTGCGCTTGAAGAACCAGTACGTTCGGGATTTGGGTTTGCTGGTCGGCTAGGTCTTCAAACCGCGCTCGGCGTTCAGCAAGTCGATGACCGGGCGGGTTTCTGGGCGCACGCCGCGCCAGATGAAGAAGGCTTCCGCCGCCTGCTCGACCAGCATGCCGATGCCGTCGACGCTTCTGGCGGCCAGACGTTCTTTTCCCCAGCGCACGAAGGCGGTGGGCTGAGTGCCATAGGCCAAGTCGTAGCAGCAGCCGTCGGCCGCGAGAATGCCCTCCGGCAAAGGCGGCAACGCGTCGCTCAGGCTGGCGGCGGTCGCGTTCAGGATCAGATCGAAGCATTCTCCATCCAACTCCCCGAAGCCGCGCGCGCTGATTTTGCCCAGATCGGCGAATTCCGCAGCCAGCTGCACGGCTCTGTCCCGCGTCCGGTTGGCGATGATCAGACACGCCGGTTGCTGCTCCAACAAGGGCTGGATGACGCCCCGGCTGGCCCCGCCCGCACCCAGCAGCAGAATGCAGCGTCCGGCAAGCTCCAGGTGTAGATTGAGCGTGAGGTCGCGCAACAGCCCGGCACCATCGGTGTTGTCCCCGAACAGTCTACCGTCATTCCGGACTGCCAGCGTATTGACCGCCTTGGCCAACTGCGCTCGTTCGCTTTTCAGATCGGCGATTCCCCATGCCAGTTCCTTCAGCGGTACGGTGCAATTCAGACCCTTGCCGCCCCTTGCGAAGAAAGCTTCCACCGCCTGCTGGAAATGCTCGGGGGGAACGTCTTCGGCGGTATATTCAATCGGCTGTCCGGTTTGCTTCGCAAACAGCGCGTGGATTTTGGGCGACTTGCTGTGGCTGATCGGGTGTCCGAATACGGCATAACGGTCGGGCGTCATAGGATGATTGATTACAGATGGGAGCGTTTCGGTTCAGGGTGAGTCATGGATGTCCCAGGTCGTTTTCTTTCAGCCACCGAGCTACCGTTTTGGCGAAATACGTCAAGATTGCGTCGGCGCCCGCGCGCTTGAAGGCCAGCAGGGATTCCAGCACGGTTTTCTTTTCATCCAGCCAGCCGTTTTGTGCCGCCGCTTTCAGCATGGCGTATTCGCCGCTGACCTGGTAGGCGAAGGTCGGGATACCGAAGCGGCTCTTGACCCGGCGGATGATGTCCAGATAGGGCATGCCTGGTTTCACCATCACCATATCCGCGCCTTCGGCGATGTCCAAGCCCACCTCGCGCAACGCCTCGTCGGAGTTGGCCGGATCCATCTGGTAGCTATATTTATTGCCTCGGCCAAGATTGGCTGCCGAGCCGACGGCGTCCCGGAAGGGGCCGTAAAAACTAGAGGCGTATTTGGCGGAATAGGCGAGAATCCGCGTATTGACGAAACCTTCAGCCTCCAGGGCCTGACGGATTGCGCCGATGCGCCCGTCCATCATGTCCGAAGGCGCGACGATGTCCGCGCCGGCGCGGGCCTGGGACAGCGCCTGTTTGACCAGCACCTCCACGGTCTCGTCGTTGACCACGTAACCGCTGGCGTCAACCAGGCCGTCCTGCCCGTGGGAGGTGAACGGATCGAGCGCCACGTCGGTGATGACGCCCAGCTCGGGAATCGCCTGTTTCAATGCGCGCACGGCGCGTTGCGCCAGCCCCTCGGGATTGTAAGCCTCGCGGGCGTCGTCGCTCTTCTTCGCCGTCGGCGTGACCGGGAACAGCGCGATGGCCGGAATGCCGAGCGCGAAGGCTTCCTCGGCTTCCTGAAGGAGAAGGTCCAGACTAACTCGGTCGACGCCCGGCATCGAGGCGACCGGCTGGCGTTGATCGGCGCCTTCCAACAGGAAAACCGGATAAATCAGATCGTCCGCGCCGAGCGAAGTTTCACGCATTAGCCTGCGGCTGAACTCGTCCCGACGCATCCGGCGCGGGCGAATATTCGGGTAAGAAGTGCTATAGTTCGCGTTTATGCACATGGTGTCCTCCGGGGCGTCAATTGGTTTCATCGAGCGGTGCCCGCACGCGGTAGTTTATTCGAAGAGCTCGAGTTATGATAAAAACAGTAAAGTTGATTGCAGGAGTAAGTAAATGAAATTGAACCAATCTACGTTCCGCTTGGCGAATGTGGCTGGCTTATTGGCGTTGCTTTTCGGTCTGGTTTCCGCATCGGCGCTCGCGCAAGAGCCCCTGTTGCCGCCTCAACTCGTCATTCAGAACACTTCGGACACGCTGCAAAAAAACTTGCAGAAAGCCGAATACAAAAAGGATTTTCCCAAGGCGACCCGTTTCGTCGAGGACGTCATCGACCCGCATGTCGATTTCGGGCGCGTGTCCATTCTGATCCTTGGAAAATACTGGAAGACCGCGAGCCCCGAGCAGAAGGAACGCTTCAAGAAAGAATTCAGGACCTTGCTGGTACGCACCTACACGACGGCGTTCACCGAATACTCTAACTGGACCATCCGCTACCTGCCGCTAAAAATGTCCGACCAAGACACCAGGGTCGTGGTGCGCACCGAAATCCTTCAACCCGGCGCCCAGCCTGTGGGCGTGAATTATCGAATGGTCAATATCAAAGGCGACTGGAAGGTCTATGACGTTCTGATCGAGGGTATCAGCCTCATCCAGAATTATCGCACCAGTTTTTCCGAGGAAATCGCTCGCACTGGCTCGTTGGATCAGCTCATCTCGCACATCGCCCAGCGCAACAGCACAGCCCTCAAAGAACCTCTAAAAGAGGTAACCAAGGGCTAAGGGCTTCACTCAGATAGCCAATCTCGAGGCTTCAAGAAGTTCTTGTAAAGATTGTCTTCTGCGCTGCCTTCTTCCGGTTTCCAGTTATAGCGCCAATGGGCGATGGGAGGCAGCGACATCAGGATGGATTCCGTCCTGCCTCCCGATTGCAGCCCGAACAGGGTTCCCCGGTCGTAAACCAGATTGAACTCCACATAGCGCCCCCGGCGATAGAGTTGAAATTCCCGCTCGCGTTCACCGTAGGGCGTGTTCTTGCGCTTTTGTACGAGCGGCAGATAGGCCGGAATGTAATGATCGCCGACGCTGCGCAGGAACTCGAAACTGCGTTCGAAGCCCCATTCATTCAGATCGTCGAAGAATAATCCGCCGACGCCGCGGGTTTCATTGCGGTGCTTGAGGAAAAAGTATTCGTCGCACCATTTCTTGAACCTTGGATATACATTTTGGCCGAACGGCTCGCAGGCAGCCCGCGCGGCTTTGTGCCAGGCGATCGCATCTTCCTCGAATGGATAATAAGGCGTCAGATCGAAACCGCCGCCGAACCACCAGATCGGCACCTCGTTTGCCTTTTCGGCCATGAAAAAGCGCACATTGGCGTGTGAGGTGGGCACGTAAGGGTTGCGGGGGTGGATGACCAGCGATACCCCGACGGCCTGAAAGCTCCTTCCGGCCAACCCGGGGCGATGTGCTGTCGCTGAAGGTGGCATGTTGACGCCGGCAACATGGGAAAAATTAACGCCGCCTTGTTCGAAGATTTTTCCTCCCGTCAAAACCCGGGTTCTCCCCCCGCCCCTGCCGGTTTGATATTGCCAGACGTCTTCGACAAACCGGGACTGGGTTTCTTCCCCTTCCAGGGCGAGACAGATGCCATCCTGAAGATCCATCAAATATTTTTTGACGTGTTCGATATCGGGTGCGTTCATCTTTCCGGATTTCTTCAGGGTTGGTTGCCGATCGGCAGCCCTCAAGGGCAACCGCTCGATCCGTCTTGGAGGAAGATCAAGCGGTTTCCCGGGTGCTCGAAACCGCGCGACGGGGAAAAAGTCGGCGCAATTCTACCACGAGATAAATGGTTGCCGGCGCCGACGGAAGCCGGTGCCTCTAGCGGTTATAATGATTGGCCATGCCGGATTATCGCTCCCTGTTGAATGCCGCGAATCAACCCGCCTTGCAATCCTGGTTTGCAAGATTGCCTGAGCAACTTTCCAAGGCGTTTGACTCTTCCAGGCACGGCGATCTGGTTTTCTGGGAAGCGGTCCTAGATCGATTACCGACGGTCACGCCTTATGCCATCGATCTGAACGCCGATAGCGTTTGCATTGGCGGCCCCAGCGATTGCGACGCAGCCAGTCGGCGCACCATCGAGATGTTGCTACGGCAGTTGCACCCTTGGCGCAAAGGGCCTTATCTCGTGCACGGCGTGCCTATCGACACCGAATGGCGCTCCGACCTCAAATGGCGGCGGCTGAGCGGGTTCACCCAGCCCCTGGCCGGACGGACGGTGCTGGACGTGGGTTGCGGCAACGGCTACCACTGCTGGCGCATGCTCGGGGCGGGCGCGAGCTTGGTGGTTGGGATCGACCCTACCCTGCTCAGCGTCATGCAGTTCCAAGCGATCAAGCACTTTGCCGGCGACTGGCCGGTGCATGTGCTGCCGCTCGGCATCGAGGACATGCCGGCCGATCTGAAGGCGTTCGATACGGTATTCTCCATGGGAGTGCTTTATCATCGCCGTTCCCCCGTCGATCATTTGTTGGAATTGCGGGGTTTGTTGCGTGCCGGCGGCGAACTGGTACTGGAAACCCTGGTGATCGAGGGCGAGGAAGGCAGGGTTCTGGTGCCGGAGGGCCGCTACGCGCAGATGCGCAATGTCTGGTTTATCCCTTCCTGTCCGACGCTCGCCATCTGGCTCAGGCGTTGTGGGTACCGGAACGTACGGCTGATCGACGTGACCGCGACAACCTCCCTAGAACAACGTTCCACCGACTGGATGCAGTTCCAATCCCTAGCGGATTTTCTCGACCCTAACAAGCCCGATCTGACTTGCGAAGGCTTGCCCGCCCCCAGGCGGGCGATTTTTCTGGCGGAAAGCCCCTAGGCCATGGCCGTTCTATTAACATATGCACTTTTTCTGAAAGCCGCGAATTCATCATGACATCCCCCCGCATCGGTTTTATCAGTCTCGGTTGCCCCAAGGCGCTGGTGGACAGCGAACGCATACTCACCAAATTGCGCTCCGAAGGTTATGATCTGGTCCCGACCTACAAGGACGCCGATTTGGTGGTGGTGAACACCTGCGGCTTCATCGACGCCGCCGTGGAGGAGTCGCTGGACACCATCGGCGAGGCATTGAACGAGAACGGCAAGGTCATCGTCACGGGATGCCTGGGCGCACGAGAGGCGGAGATTCGCGCGCGGCATCCGCAGGTGTTGAAGATCACCGGCGCGCATGCCTATGAGGACGTGGTTGGCGCGGTACACGAGCATCTGCCGCCCTTGCACGATCCGTTCGTCGATCTGGTGCCGCCGCAGGGCGTCAAACTCACCCCGCGTCATTACGCCTATCTCAAGATTTCCGAAGGCTGCAACCATCGCTGCACCTTTTGTATCATCCCGTCCATGCGCGGCGACCTGGTAAGTCGCCCCATCGGCGAGGTGATGGGCGAGGCGGAGCGATTAGTGCGGGCGGGCGTGAAGGAACTGCTGGTGGTGTCGCAGGACACCAGCGCCTATGGCGTCGACCTGAAATACCGCACCGGCTTCTGGGAAGGCCGGCCCCTGAAGACGCGCTTCCACGATCTGGCCAAGGCCTTGGGCGATCTGGGCGTGTGGGTACGGCTGCATTACGTCTATCCCTATCCGCACGTGGATGAGGTCGTGCCGTTGATGGCCGACGGCAAGATTTTGCCGTATCTCGACATCCCATTCCAGCACGCGAGCCCGCGCATTCTCAGGCTGATGAAGCGACCGGCCGCCGCCGAGGACAATCTGGAACGGATTCGAGCCTGGCGGCGGATCTGTTCCGATCTGGCCATCCGCAGCACCTTCATCGTCGGTTTCCCAGGTGAGACCGAGCAAGAGTTCGAGGCGTTACTGGATTTTCTCGACGAGGCGCAGCTCGACCGCGTCGGCTGTTTCAAATACTCGCCGGTTCGGGGCGCGGCGGCCAATGATTTACCGAATCCGGTGCCTGAAGACGTGAAAGAAGATCGTCTGAGGCGCTTCATGGAACGTCAGGAGAAAATCAGCGCCATGCGGCTTGAGGCCCGGATCGGACGCCGCGAAACCGTGCTGATCGATGAAGTGGTGGCGGAAGGCGCGGTGGCTCGCAGTCGCGCCGATGCGCCGGAAATCGACGGACAGGTGTTCATCGACGGCGCGACCCATTTGCAGGCGGGGGAATTCGCGGACGTGGTCATCGAAGAGACCGATGAACACGATATGTGGGCGCACCTGGCGTAAAGGCTAGAGCCGCGGCTGCAGCACAAATTTCCCATCAACATAAAGGGGCCGCACGGCCCCCTTATGCGCGTCCATGCCTCAGTGGTGGTGATGCCCGCCCGGACCATGCACGTGTCCGTGATCCATCTCTTCCGGTGTAGCGTCGCGGACATCGGTCACTTCCACGTCGAAGTTTAGCGTCATGCCGGCCATCGGGTGGTTGCCGTCGAGGATCACTTCCTCGTCGATCACTTCAACTACCGTCACCAGTTGCATGCCCTCGGGGGATTCGGCATGAAACTGCATGCCCGGCTCGATCTGGTTCACGCCTTCAAACGCGCTTTTCGGCACCGCCTGGACCAGATCGTCGTCGCGCAGACCGTAGGCCTCTTCCGGCGGGATCGTGACCTGGAACTTGTCGCCGATCGCCTTGCCCGTGAGCGCGTTTTCGAGCCCCGGAATGATATTGCCCATGCCGTGAATATAAGCCAGGGGCGCATGGCCATCGGAGCTGTCGAGAATCTCGCCGTCTTCATCGGTGAGGGTGTAGTGGAAGTGCACCACTTTGCGGGCTGAAATTTGCATGCAGAAAGCGCCTTTGCGGAAATTTAACGAGTTGGCATGATAACCGGTTTCAACCGTAGCGGATAGACCGGCCTCAGCTCTGCGCCCACGGCAGGCGGTGGAAACGCCAGCCGCCGAGATTGCCTCTGTGCTTGTGCTCATCCAACGGCCCCTCGAAGCCTTCCTCGACATTGGTCAAATCCCTGTAGCCCGCAGCCGCCAAAGCCTTGGCGGCATCCAGCGAGCGCTGGCCGCTACGGCAGATCAGCAGAATCGGCGTGTCGTAATCGGCGATTCGTTGCCGCACTTCGTCAACGAAGTTGGGATTGGGCATCCAGGCGGGAGCTTCCTTCCAGGAGATATTGACCGCACCCATCGGATGCCCGACGAAGGCGGCCTCGGTCTTGTCCCGTACGTCCAGAAGTACCGCAGACGGATTCCCTTGCAGCACCGCCCAGGCTTGCCGGGGATTTAAGCTTTTGATTTCAGACATGGCTATTGCTCGCTGACAACAATGGATAGTGATGGTTCATGTGACCCGAACGTTCGGCGCCGTCAGGTTTTCTCGCCTACCAGGAAGGCCTCGTCCCGATGGCCCAAAGAAAGGTCGCCTAACCTTCCCTCCTCGCGGTACACCACCACTCGCAACCCCCGGAACAGGGAAAGCAATTCGTTTTCCGCCAGCAAATAAGCGGGGTTGCTGGGGCCTGCCGGCGAAACCTTGTCGCGGACGTAGGTCTGGTAAAACAACAGGCCGCCACGTTTCAGGCTGTTCGCAATCGGCCCGACCAAATTTCTCGCCAGAAAACGGCTGACGACGACCACATCGAAGAACTCTCGGGGGAATTCGGTGCTTTCCACATCCCGCACTTCCGCCTCGATCGCGAGCCCCAGACACTCCGCAAGCGCTCTCAAGCGACCGACGGCGACCTCCGAAATATCCCAGGCCACGGTCTTGAATCCCCTTTGCGCCAAAAACAGGGCATTGCCGCCCAGACCACAGGCCAAATCCAGCGCCGTGCCTGAGGTGGGAAGCAGGTGGGCATTTTCGGCGAGAATGCATGCGGGCTCGGATGAGCCATCGGACATCTTCCGATAAATTTCATCCCATTTCGCCCGACTCGCGTCAGCCCCCGCCCCCCCCATACGCTAGGCCGCCAACTCCGGCCGCTCCGGCTGTTGGAACATTTGTTCGACGACGGGAATCAACTTTTTATCATGCAAAAACATGATGACGTGATCGCCATCCTCGATCTGGGTGTCGTGATGCACCTGAATGACCTCGTCCCCTCGCACCAAAGCCCCCATAACGACCCCGGCGGGCATTTTGATCTGATCGATGCGCTGCCCGACGATCTCCGAAGCGCCGCGGGTTCCGTGGGCAATGGCCTCGATGGCTTCCGCTGCGCCGTGACGCAGAGAATGCACCTGCACCACGTCCCCGCGCCGCACGTACCGGAGCAGGCTGCCTATGGTCGATTGTTGGGGGGAGATCACCAGGTCGACCAGGTTGGAATCGACGATGTCCGCGTAGGCGCTCTTGTTGATCAGGCTGATGACGCGGCGTGCGCCGAGACGCTTGGCCAACATGGCGGAAAGGATATTGGCCTCGTCGTCGTCGGTGATGGCGCAAAACACATCGGTGGTTTCGATGCTCTCGCTGATCAGCAACTCCTTGTCGGAAGCATCGCCCAGCAGCACCACGGTATTGGTGAGTTCGGCCGCGATCTTCTTCGCGCGATTGGGGTTTTTTTCGATTACTTTCACTTGGTAGCGCTTTTCCAAGGCGTGTGCGACGCGCTTGCCGATATGCCCGCCGCCGGCGAACATGAGCCGCTTGTAAGGCCTGTCGACCTTGCGCAATTCGCTCATCACATCCTTGATCTCCTCGCTGGACGCCACGAAGAACACCTCGTCACCGGCTTCTATGCTCATCTTGCCGTGCGGAATGATCGGCTTGCCCTGGCGGATGATGGCGGTGATGCGTGCATGGACGCTGGGCATGTGCTGGTGCAACTCCTTGATCTCGCGCCCGACTAGTTGGCCGCCCGGGCGGGCCTGAACCGAAGCCAGGCGCACCCTACCGTCGGCGAAATCCAGCACCTGCGAGGCGCCGGGATACTCCAGCAGGCGCTCGATGAACTGGGTGATGATCTGCTCCGGACTGATCACCACGTCAATGGGTAGTGCTTCCTTGGAAAACAGCTCGGGATAACTCAGATATTCGATCGCGCGGACGCGGGCGATTTTCTTCGGAATCTTGAACAAGGTGTCGGCGATCTGGCAAGCCAGCATATTGGTCTCGTCGTCGCTGGTCACCGCAATCAGCATGTCCGCATCTTCCGCGCCCGCCCGCTTGAGTACCGTGGGATGCGCGGCGTTGCCCTGTACTGTGGCGATATCGTAGCGATCCTGAAGATCCCGCAAGAGGTTCTGCTGGGTGTCGACCATGACGACGTCGTTCGCCTCGCTCGTCAGACTGTTCAACACACTGGTGCCGACTTGTCCGGCGCCCAAGATGATAATTTTCATGAATGATGTCCCGAAAGTAATGTGAATCGATACGCGGCGTTTTCGCCCGCCGATCTGAAAACAACCCCTGACCGTGAAGACCACGACGCGGACGGCGCTCGTGCGGGCCTTATTTCTTTTCTTTGAACCTGATTCCCAAGGCGTTCAGCTTCCGGTAAAGATGCGTGCGCTCGAGGCCGATGGCCTGCGACAGGCGCGCCACACTGCCGGCGTACTTGTCCAGATGATATTCCAGATAAGCCTTCTCGAAGCGCTCGCGCGCCTCCTTGAGCGGTAGCTCGTAATAATCCGGAGCCTGCTGGTTCCTGACCGGTTCAATCAGGGAATCGCCCAAGGCCGCCTTGACTTCCTCCAGGCTCACCTCGTCGCCGGTTCCCAGTATAAGCAGACGTTGCACTAGGTTCTTCAATTCGCGCACGTTGCCGTGCCAGGAATAGTGCCGCAAGAAGTTCTGCACCGCGACGGGAAACTTGCGGAACGGCAGCTTTTCCCGACTGACAAAATGATCGACATAGAACTTGAGTAGCTCGGACACATCTTCGTTGTGTTCGCGCAGCGGCGGCATCTTCAGGGTGACCGCGTTGAGCAGGTGATAAAGTTCGCGACGGAAACGTCCGGCGCGCACCTCCTCCTCCAGGTTTTTTCGCGTGGAGGCGATGATCCGCACGTCCACGCTGATCGGCTCGCTCCCGCCCACCCGCGAAAAACGCCGGGATTCGAGCGCGCTCAACAGGCGCTGCTGGGTCTCTTCCTCCATGTCGGCCACCTCGTCCAGAAACAAAGTCCCGCCATGGGCCTGCTCCAACAGTCCGCGTTGAATCCGCCCGCCCTCTTCCCGACCGAAAAACTCGATCGCCGAATAGTCAGGAGCGATGGCGCCCACGGCCACATCGACAAAGGGACCGTCCCGTCTCGGGCTATTGGCATGGAGATAGCGTGCCAAGGTTTCCTTGCCGCTGCCGGGTTCGCCGACCAACAGCAACCGCGCGTCATGCTGGGCCAAGCGTCTGAGTTGCTCTTTCAAGCGCTCCAGCGCGGCGCTCTTGCCGATCGGCTCGATGAAAGCGTCCACGCGCCGTTTCAAGCCAACGTTTTCCTGCTTCAGGCGGGCGTTCTCCAAGGCCCGCTCCACCGTGACCAGGAGTTTCGCCAGGGATAGCGGTTTTTCCAGGAAATCATATGCACCGAGACGGGTCGCCTCGACCGCCGTTTCGACCGTGGCATGACCCGACATCATAATGACCGGGCACTCCTGTCGGTCGTCTTCCAGCCATTCTTTGAGCAAGGTGATGCCATCCTCATTCGGCATCCAGATATCCAGCAGGATCAGATCGGGTTTGCGAGAAGCCCACAAGGTCCTCGCCGCCGCGCCGTTCTCGGCGACGGCTACCTCGTAGCCCTCGTCCTCTAGGATTTCCCGCAGCAACTGGCGGATGTCCGGCTCATCGTCGACCACTAGGATATTCGCTTTAGCCATACGCCGCCTCCCCCTCCGCCTGTTCCGCTGACTCCATTGCCGGCAGCCGGATCACGAACCCGGCTCCCGCCTGATAGGTCGCATCGTGGCGGATCGTCCCGCCGTGCTCTTCGATAATTTTTTTCACGATCGCCAGCCCCAGGCCGGTGCCCTTGGTTTTGCTGGTGACATAGGGCTCGAATACCCGGTCAACCTGCTCGGGCAGTATACCGGGGCCGTTGTCACACAACAGAATTTCGACGTATTGATGGTGGTTCTCCTGGGCGGAGCGCGTTTGCATGTTCATTTTCCCCGGGGTGTCGGGGGCTATGGCCTCCTGCGCGTTCTTGATCATATTGTGCAGCACCTGACGCATCCGCACCGGATCCCCTCTCACGCAGGGCAGGCTTTTGTCGAGCGACAGCTCCAACTCCAGGCCGGATTGGGGTGGATACAGGGCCGCCACTTCCTCGATCAGGGCGTTGAGGTCGACTCGCTGCAATTGAATGACCGAGGGCTTGGCATATTCGGAGAAGGCATTGACCATGCTCTTCATCGCCTCCACCTGCTGGACGATGGTACGAGTGGAACGATCCAATACCTCGGCCTCGTTCTCGCCGAGGCTTTTCGAAAGCTTGTGTTTGAGCCGCTCCGCGGAAAGCTGGATTGGCGTCAACGGATTCTTGATTTCGTGGGCCAAACGCTGGGCGACCTCACCCCAAGCGGCGCTACGCTGGGCCTGGATCAGTGCCGTGACGTCGTCGAACACCACCACCGCCCCCTGCCGTGCGCCCTCCGCGCTGTATAAAGGTGTCCCCCGGCACAACAACTCCTGGCGACCGTGTGGACCGTTGAACGGAATCTCTTCCTGCCAGGCCGTTTTCTCCCGCGCCAGCCGTTTCCCCACGACCTTCATCAGATCGGCCAGATGCGGATGGAATTCCGCCAAGTCTTTGAGCGGAGTATTCAGCCGCTTGCTGACCTCCGAATGGAGAATCGTGTCCGCCGCATGATTGGTGGTTTGCAGGCGCATCGCCGAGTCGAAGCTCATCACGCCGGAAGACAGATTGGCCAACACCGTTTCCAGATAAGCGCGCTGTCGCTCGACTTCGAGGCGGGATTTGTGTGCCTCGTCCCGCGCCTTGGCGATTTTCGCGGTCATGACGTTGAACGATTCCACCAGCACCCCCAGCTCATCCCGACTCCTGACCGGCAGACGCTTTTCGTACCGGCCTTCAGCCACCGCCCGAGTCCCCTGAGCCAGCCGGCGGACCGGCGCGACGAGACGGCGGATGCTGACGAACGCCGCCCAAATCGCCGCCAGGAGGCTCAACAGCAAGACCAGCGAAAGGGTCAAGGCAAAACTGGACTTCAGGGAGCTGCGCAAATAGGTCAGCTCCTTGTAATGGACATAGGCCGATTCAACCGTTGCCGCCAGATTCGCCAAGCGCAAGGGAACGGGATAGAGCGCCTGCAAGAAGTAGTTCTCATCGCGGGCCGCCGCCTCAACCACCACCCGCACCCGCATGCCCTCGCCCGCGGCCGGCTCCAGTCCTACGAAGGATTTGCCGCGCTTGAGTTGCAGCAGAATGCCTTCGCCGGGAAGGTCCGGAACGATCGAATCCGGGTGCGACCCGCTAGACACGACGATCCTGCCGTTCTTGGCAAATACCGTTAGCTCTGCCTCGTCGGAACTATCGCTCACCTCGCCCAGTGTAATCGCGATCATGGATTCTGGCACGTTTTCAAGGTGCTCCGCCGTCCGCTCGGTCTGCTTCAACAGACCGCGCATGCGCTCGTCCAGCGCCGCCCGACCGAGTTCCAGGGCGTCCTCCATGGCTCGGTCGATGCGCACGTCGAACCAGCTGTCGATACTTTGCTGGAGGAACTGCATCGAATAGTAGAATACGATGGAAGCCGGGGCTAAGGACAGGAAGATGAAGAGGAACACCATCCGCGCCGTCAATCGGGATCCCGCCACCTTTCTTCTGAGCTGGCGCAGCAGCGAATAGACATTGGCCCCCACCAGCCCCAGCAGAAGCACCGACCCCAGCGAATTGATCAGCACCAGCCAGGAATACATCTTCCCTAACTGGGAAGAATCCTGGGTTGCAGAACTCATCAGGTGCAGCGATGCGACGATCGCCGCAAACAGCACCAGAATCGTCAGGCCGAGTGGGGGTTTCAATCTGCGATTAGCCATCGATACCGGGAACTGGCGAGATACCATGCGGGCGTGACATAAGCGACGGGGCGCAACGGCAACGGCAGCGATTCAATATCCAGCCCAACCGAGAGGCTCGCCCAATAACGCTCATCCTTTCTGAGCCGATCTGCTGGCAGCGCCGGCAAGTGACGGATCGACCCCATTGCCTCGAGTAGCGCCGTCAAGCTTGCGAAGTTACGGGGCGCGCCGCTGCTCTCGTCAACGAGTTGGAAGAACTTCGCGAGCGGGTGATAACGGATGTGCAACAGCCGCCGCTCGTTCAATACCGTCTCGTCCCACCAGTAAGTGCGCTCCCGCTTGAGCCCGAGACTGAGCACCAGGGTCAGGGGCACGCCGTTTCTGAGCGCCTCGATGGCTGGCTTGCTAAAGCGATAGTCGATATCGGCGTTGAGCACATAGTCGTTTCCCTCCAATACCAGTTCCGCACTAACGATGCGAAAACCGTAATCGGCGGCGAAGACGCCGGCGGTCAGCAAGACTCCCAGTAAGACGCCGCACCAACCGGGACCGCGGAGCGAAAGCGAGTTCATTTGCACAATCGCGCGTAGTAAAAACCGTCCATGCCCGCCTCGCCGGTAAGGATTTGCCGTCCGCACGGCATCGAACGCCCCCAATCCGCAGTGATGGGCATTTCCCGCGCCTGCGGATGACTGCCCAGGAAATCGGCGATCTGGGCCTCGTTTTCCCTTCGCAAAATCGAGCAGGTGGCGTAAAGCAACACCCCGCCTTCGGCCAGAAGCGGCCAGACGGCCTCCAGGATGCGGCGCTGCAAGGTCTGCAATTGAGCGATATCCTCCGGTTGGCGCAACAGCTTGATATCGGGATGCCGGCGGATGACGCCGGTGGCTGAACAAGGCGCGTCCAGCAGAATGCGGTCGAACGGTTTGCCATCCCACCAAGTCGAAGGCTCCGTCGCATTGGCCGTCAACACGGTCGCCCGGACACCTGCGCGGGACAGGTTCTCACGAATCCTTCCGACCCGCTCGGGCGCGATGTCCAGGGCCACCACTTCGCCCGCATCGGGACAGCTTTCCAGAAGATGCAAAGTCTTGCCGCCCGGTGCGGCACACACGTCGAGAACCCGCTGTCCGGGCTGCGTATCGAGCAAGCCGGCGGCCAGCTGCGCGGCCTCATCTTGCACCGAAACCCAGCCCTCGCCGAAACCCGGCAGGCGTTCCACCGCGACCGGGTTCTCCAGAACCGCGGCACTTTCGGCGAAGTCGCAGGGACGCGCGGCGATCTCGGCCTCCGCCAGCCATTCGAGATAGCGCGCCCGCTCGCACTTGAGGCGGTTGACGCGCAAGACCAAAGGCGCCTGCAGATTGCCCCGGCTCAAGATCGCGGCGAAATCTTCCGGCCAATCCCGGCGGATTTGCTCGATCAGCCAAAGCGGATAGCTCAGTGACGCGGACTCGTCGGCATCGGCCAATGTCTGCAAGCGCTCACGCTCGCGCTGGTAACTGCGAAGTAGGCCGTTCAGAAACGGTTTCGCCCAGCGCTTCCGTCCCGCCGCCGCGGCGACGGTTTCCGCCACTGCGGCATAGGGTTTGACGCGCGTGTATTCGAGCTGATACAGACCGAGCAGAGCCAGCGTTCTGATTTCCTCATCGCGAATCGGCTTGGCCGCCAACTGCCTCAGAAAAAAATCCAGCCGCCAGTACCAGCGCATAGCACCGAAGCACAGGGCCTGCACGAAAGCACGGTCATTTTCTTGGGGAATTTTCGACAATATCGCTTCCAGGGCCGCGGTGAGGGACCGTCGTTCGCCGATCACCCGAACCAGCGTTTGCGCGGCGAGGCCTCGTGTGTTCAATCGCTCACGCCAAAACGCACCGCGTGGACATCGTGCGCGTTCAAGAATGCTTGGGCGGGCATCCGCTTACCGCCGGGCAGCTGCACCTCCAGCAGGCGCAATATACCGCGTCCGGTCGCGACATCCAGGAATTTACCGTGCACCTGCACCTCGCCCGCCCCCCCTTCCGTGATCTCGTCCAGAGCCTGCGCGCGCCAGATGCGCAGGCTCGTATGACGGTAACGGGTTTCCGCCACCGGCCATGGATTGAATGCGCACACTCGCCGCTCCAGTTCGATCGCCGGAAGCGACCAGTCCAAACTCGCCTCGCCCTTGTCCAGCTTTTCCGCATAGGTCACGAGCGTCTCGTCCTGGATTTCCGGAACCAACTCGCCGGTTTCGATCCCCGGCAAAGCGTCCCGCAGGGTTTGCGCGCCCAGAACGGCCAAGCGATTCTGCAATTCCGCTGCGGTTTCGAGCGGAAGTATGTTGCACCGCGCTTTGCACAGCATCGGCCCAGCATCCAGCTTGGGTTCGATGCACATGATGGTCACCCCGGTTTCGCGATCGCCCGCCAAAATCGCACGCTGTATGGGCGCAGCTCCGCGCCAGCGCGGCAGCAGCGAAGCGTGGACGTTGATGCAGCCGAGCCGGGGTATCTCGAGCACTGCTTTGGGTAGGATCAGGCCGTAAGCCACGACGACCAGCAGATCGGCCTGAAATCCCCGCAAGGTTTCCAGCTCCAGCGCCGTTTTCAGCGTGTCCGGCTGGCGCACCGGAAGTCCTTGTTCCTGCGCTAACAGTTTCACCGGGCTCGACTTGGCTGTCCGGCCCCGGCCGGCGGGTCGGTCCGGCTGAGTGTAGACCGCGCAGATCTCATGCCCGGAATCAAGCAACATCCGCAGGGTCGGAACGGCAAATTCCGGCGTGCCGGCGAATAGAATTTTCATCGTTGGAGGGCGTGGCGGTTCGACGTCCCGAGCCGGGAACACCAGGAAAAGGCGTCCTTGCGCACAAAGACCTTGAGATTAATCAGATCGCTACGGATGCCTTGTGTTCCGGACTGACGGATTTCTGCCGGCGCTCTTTTTCGAGCTTCTTACGGGCTCGATGGCGTTTCAAGGGGGACAGATAATCAACGAACAGCTTGCCGTCAAGATGGTCGATCTCATGCTGGATACAAACCGCCAGCAAACCGTCCGTTTCCAGTTCGAAAGGATTGCCCTCGCGATCTAGTGCTCGAACCTTGACCCGCTCCGCCCGAGAAACCTTTTCGAACACGCCAGGAACGGACAAACAGCCTTCGTCCATTTCCTCCGCTCCGGTTTTTTCCAGGATTTCCGGATTGACGAAACAGAGCGGTGAATTTTTTTCCTCGGAGACGTCGATGACGATGACCCGCTTGTGCACATTGACCTGCGTCGCGGCCAGACCGATGCCTGGAGCCGCGTACATGGTTTGCAGCATATCCGCGATCAAACCTTTGAGCGCATCGTCCACCGCTTCGACCGGCAAGGCTTTTTTTCGCAAACGTTTATCGGGAAACTCGAGAATTGTTAAGGTGGCCATCGTTTTTGTCCAACCGCAATTTAGATACAGGCGTCTTTGGCATTCTAGCCGAATTCAACTAGACTTTGAACGCTAATCAAATGACCGCGGCGCACGGAAAAAGTTGCCTAATCCGCGCGGCGCGGGACTTCCAAATTCCAAAAAGCAGCCTAACTTTTTGCCCTTGGCGATCCCGATTCCAGGGATGTTTGACGGAGAACGTGGCATGATGACATTGCGGATACTCACAGGTTTATGGCTTTTACTGCTGAGCAATTTCGTCGCCGCCGATGAAATCGAGCTGAATCCCGGCCACCCTGAAACTTATACCGTGGTGAAGGGCGATACCCTCTGGGAAATCGCCGCCCGCTTTCTGCAAAACCCTTGGCAATGGCCGGAAATCTGGCACGACAACCCCCAAATTCGCAACCCGCACTGGATTTATCCCGGCGACCTCATTGCCTTGAGCTATGTGGACGGCAAGCCCCGCCTGCAGGTCGAGCGCCCATCCGAAGTGCGACTCAGCCCGCAGATCAGGGTCAGCCCGATCGAACAAGCCATACCCGTGATCCCCATGAATGCCATACGGCCGTTTCTCACTCACCCCAAGGTCGTCAATACGGGCGAGCTGGACCAGGCCCCTTATGTCGTCGATTTCGCCGGTGAGCATGTCGTCGGCGGGGCTGGCGATCGGATTTACGTGCGCGCCATCGACGATGACAAAACCGCCGGCTACATGATCTTCCGTCCCGGCCAAGCTTATAGGGACGCGGAAACCGGCGAAATCCTGGGCTATGAGGCGCTTTACGTCGCCGACGCCGAGCTACAAAACACCGGCGATCCGGCGACTCTACTCTTGACGGCGACCGACCGGGAAACCCTGATCGGCGACCGGCTTCTGCCCATTGAGCAGGAAAAGGTTCAGGTGCGTTACGAGCCCCACGCGCCAGCCAAGCCGATTCAGGGGCACATCATCAGTGTCGTCGATGGCGTGACTCAGATCGGCCAGTACCAAGTCGTGGTCATCGACAGAGGCGTTGCGGACGGTATCGAGACCGGCCATGTCTTGGAGATTTACCAGAGCGGCCGCACTCAGCGCGATGTCGTCAGCCGCAGGTCCGGGGAAGCGGTGAACCTGCCTCACGAAAAGGCCGGCCTCTTAATGGTCTTCCGTCCGTTCGAACGCGTCAGCTTCGCCCTCGTCATGAAATCGACCCGGGCGGTGCACCTGCTTGACGCCGTTCAGACGCCTTGACTTTGGCTCAATCCGACAACGAACTTCACTATTGGCTGGCGCTGCTACGCGCCCCGCGTGTGGGCAGCCACACATTCAACGCGCTGTTGGAACGCTTCGGGTCGCCCGCACGGGTCCTCGCCGAACCCCTGGAAGCCCTCACCGCGCTCGGTCTGGGCGAAAGCACGGTTGCCTGGCTGAGAAACCCCGACTGGGCTGCGATCGACGAGGAACTCCGCTGGCTGGCCGCACCGGATCGGCACTGCCTCACCCTCGAAGATGACGCCTACCCGCCGCTGCTAAGAGAAATTCCCGACCCTCCTCCGCTATTGTTCGTTCGGGGCCATGTCAACGCCCTCGCCTGCCGGCAATTCGCCATTGTCGGGAGCCGCAACCCTTCCCCGACCGGTGAGAAACTCGCCCGGGATTTCGCGAAGGCTCTGACGGATGCCGGCTTTGCCATCACCAGCGGGCTGGCTTTGGGCATTGACGCAGCGAGCCACCGCGGCGCCCTGGATGGGGCCGGCATCACCCTCGCAGTCGCCGGCACCGGACTCGATCAGGTTTATCCCGCCCGCCACCTGGCCCTCGCCGAAGAGATCCTCGCCCAAGGCGGCGCGCTGATTTCGGAATTCCCGATCGGGACAGCGCCACAAGCGGGCAACTTCCCCCGTCGCAATCGCATCATCAGCGGACTTTCCGTCGGCGTCCTGGTGGTGGAAGCCGCCTTGCGCAGCGGCTCGCTCATTACCGCTCGCATGGCACTGGAACAAGGCCGGGAGGTTTTTGCGATGCCCGGGTCAATTCACAATCCCCTCTCCCGCGGCTGCAACGCACTGATCAAACAGGGCGCTAAACTGGTGGAAAGCGTGACCGATATTCTCGAGGAGTTAGGAGCTGCCGTAAGCTCCGCGACGCCCGCCGCCAGGTCCCGCCAGCCCGAAGACCGCCTCGATGAAGAGTACCAGGCGCTATTGAAATATATTGCGTATGACCCAACCTCTGTGGATACTCTAATAACGGCGACGGGAAGCACGCCGGAAGCAATTTCCTCCATGCTGATGCTATTGGAGCTACAAGGCTACATTCACACCACCAGCGGAGGCGGCTACTGCCGAACCAAGTGACTCCCCGCCCTCACATCTAATCGGACCGAGCATGAAAGAAAACGTATTTGATGTCCTAATTTATCTCTTCGAGAACTACATGGACGATGAAACCGAGATGACCCCCGATCCGGACGCCATTCGAACGGAATTGTTGGAAGCCGGTTTTCCTCAGCGAGAGGTGAATAAGGCATTTGACTGGCTGGAAACCCTGGCCGAACAAAAACCGATCAAGACCGCCTCCACGCCGGCCTTTCGGGTTTTTTCCAGCCAAGAAGCCGCAAAGCTCGATACCGAATGTGTGGGGCTGCTGATGTTTCTGGAACAGACCGGCATCCTGACGCCGGCCAGCCGCGAGTTGGTCATAGACCGTGTCATGGCGCTCAACGAAGAAACCATTTCCTTGGAAAACCTGAAGTGGATCGTACTCATGGTCCTGTTCAGCCAGCCGAACGAGGAAATTGCCTTCGCACGGATGGAGAGCCTCGTTTACGAGGCCCTCCCCAGTTACTTGCACTGAGCCATAGAAGCCCAATTAAACCGTCCCCGTTTTTGAATCTTTGGGCATATGCAACCAGCAAATGAGTCGTAATCTAGTCATCGTAGAATCCCCGGCGAAAGCCAGGACCATCGAGAAGTATCTGGGCAAGGACTTTCAGGTCTACGCATCCTATGGCCACGTCCGAGACCTCATCCCCAAGGAAGGCGCGGTCGATCCCGAGCACGATTTTGCGATGAAATACGAAGTCATCGACAAGAATCAGAAACACGTGCAGGTGATCGCCAACGCCGCCAGGAAAGCCGAAGCGCTCTATCTCGCCACAGACCCGGACCGGGAAGGCGAGGCGATTTCCTGGCATTTGCTGGAAATCCTGAAAGAAAAGAATCTCCTGGGTCAGAAGCCGATCCACCGGGTGGTGTTCCACGAAATCACCAAGCGTGCCATCAGCGAGGCCATCGAACATCCCCAAACGCTGTCCACCGATCTCATCAACGCGCAACAGGCACGGCGCGCGCTCGACTATCTGGTCGGCTTCAAGCTCTCGCCGCTGCTATGGAAAAAGATCCGCCGGGGTCTGTCAGCGGGACGCGTGCAAAGCCCGGCTCTGCGGATGATCGTGGAGCGGGAAAATGAAATTGAAGCCTTCAAGACGCGGGAATACTGGACCATCGAGGCCGCCACGAAAGCGGACGGGCAGCCTTTTACGGCACGCCTGACCCACTTCGAAGGCGTCAAGCTCGAGCAATTCAGCATCGCCGATGAAAAGCAGGCGAACGGTGTGCGCGACGCCTTGCTCGAAAAAGCCGGTGGCAAGCTGCTCGTGCTCAAAGTCGAGGAAAAGGAGCGCAAGCGCAATCCGGCCGCGCCCTTCACCACCTCGACCCTGCAGCAGGAAGCCGCCCGCAAGCTGGGCTTCACCACACGCCGCACCATGACCGTGGCGCAGCAGTTGTACGAAGGGATAGACCTCGGCGGCGAAAGCGTCGGACTGATCAGTTATATGCGCACCGACTCGGTCAATCTGGCCAATGAAGCCATCCAGGATTTGCGTGAGCTGATCGCCGCCCGCTTCGGCAAGGACAACTTGCCGGACCAACCGCGCATCTACAGAACCAAGAGCAAGAATGCCCAGGAAGCCCACGAGGCGATCCGCCCCACCTCGGCTCAGCGATTTCCGGAGGCCGTCAAACCTTACCTGACCCCGGATCAGTTCAAACTCTACAACCTAATCTGGAAGCGCACCGTCGCCTGCCAAATGATCCACGCCACCATCGGCACCGTCGCCGTCGATCTGGGCTGCGGCGAAGGCAATATCTTCCGCGCCAACGGCTCGACGGTCATCAATCCCGGCTTCATGGCGGTCTATCTGGAAGGCCGGGACGACGCCGGGGCCGGCGACGATGAGGAAAGCTATCTGCCGCCGCTGGAGGAAGGTCAAGAAGTCGATCTGGAAGAGCTCATCGCCGGCCAGCATTTCACCGAACCGCCACCGCGTTACACCGAGGCGAGTCTTGTCAAGACACTGGAGGAATACGGCATCGGCCGCCCCTCGACTTACGCCTCCATCATCTCCACGCTCCAGCAGCGCCACTACGCGGTGCTGGAGAACAAGCGATTCTTCCCGACTGACGTGGGCCGTATCGTCAACAAATTCCTGACCGAGCATTTCACCCAATACGTCGATTACAACTTCACCGCCAACCTGGAAGACGACCTCGACGCCGTCTCACGCGGCGAAAAAACCTGGATTCCGCTGATGCGGGAATTCTGGGGGCCGTTCAAAACGCTGATCGAGGACAAGGACGAAAGTCTCAAGCGCGCCGACGTGACCCATGAAGCGATCGAGGAACGATGCCCCGACTGTGGTGGGCCACTGTCGATCCGACTGGGCCGCAACGGTCGATTCATCGGCTGCAACAACTATCCGACCTGCAAGTACACCCGCAACCTCAACGGCGACGGCAAGCAGGCCGAACCGGAAGTGATCGAGGGCAAGACTTGCCCGAAATGCAACTCTCCGTTGGTGATTAAGTCCGGGCGTTACGGCAAGTTTATCGGCTGTAGCGGCTATCCGACCTGCAAACACATCGAACCGCTGGAAAAGCCGGAGGACACCGGTACGCCATGCCCGCAATGCAAGAAAGGCAGCCTGATCAAGCGCAAATCGCGATTCGGCAAGCTGTTTTATTCCTGCTCCACCTATCCCGCTTGTGCTTACGCCGTCTGGAACCCGCCCATCCCGGAACCCTGCCCCGCCTGCGGTTGGCCTGTGCTTACCCTCAAGACCACCAAACGGCGAGGCACGGAGAAGGTCTGCCCGCAAAAGGAGTGCGGTTACGCCGCGCCTTACGAAGGTGATCTACTGAGCGAGTCGGTGGCCTAGGCGGCCCGCGCTCGGCCGCCCGCATGGTCTGGATCTCGCCTCTTCGATTACGGCTGGCGGTTCGCCATTTGCGCCGTGGCGGCCTCGTCGCCTACCCCACGGAGGCCGTATATGGCTTAGGCTGCGACCCGCTCAATCCAAAGGCAGTCGCCGAATTACGAGCGTTGAAACAGCGACCCGCAGCCAAGGGACTGATCCTGATCGCCGCCGATTTCCGGCAACTAGAGCCGTTCATGGCACCGACCGACTCCGTCATCCGAGAGAAGCTTCTGGCCAGTTGGCCGGGACCCATTACCTGGATCGTGTCGGCCAGCCATTGGGTGCCCTCTTGGCTGCGCGGCGAGCAGGGCGACATCGCCGTCAGAGTCACTTCCCACGAACCGGCTGCGGCCCTCTGCTCGGCTTTTGGCGGCCCCATCATTTCCACCAGTGCCAACCCGAGCGGTTCGCCCCCCGCAAGAACGGAAATCAAAACCCGCCGATATTTCCCCGGGGCGAACCTTGCCTATATTCCCGGCGCCACTGGTGACTTGCGGCGGCCCACTGCCATTTACGACGCCCGCAGCGGCTCGCGCCTTCGTTGAAAGGCTTTAACGTCCGCCGAATAAACTTGACACATCCGGCTCTGATTCTTACGATTCGCGAGTTTTATTTACCGGTAAAGACCGCCCGCGTAAGAGCGGGTCATTGTTCATGACACCCTTGAGCCCTCCCAACACCAGTTCGACCGAAGCCAAGACTCCCAACAAGGATTTTGCCGTCATACGGCAGCTTGTCGAAACGGAAACTGCTGCGGTCAACCAGTTGATCATCAGGGAGCTGAGCTCCGACGTCGTGCTGATCAACCAGATCGGCAACTACATCGTCACCAGCGGCGGCAAACGCCTGCGCCCCATGCTATTGTTGCTCGCCGCCAAAGCCCTGGGCTACACCGGGCACGAACACATCACCCTGGCGGCAGTCATCGAGTTCATCCACACCGCAACCCTGCTGCACGACGATGTGGTAGACGAATCCTCCTTACGGCGGGGCCAAAACACGGTCAACACGCTGTGGGGTAACGCAGCCAGCGTATTGGTGGGCGACTACCTCTATTCGCGCTCCTTCGAATTGATGGTCAGCATCAAGAACATGCGCGTCATGGAAATCCTGTCGGGCACCACCACGGCCATCGCAGAAGGCGAGGTGCTGCAACTACTGAATTGCAACAATCCGGCCACAACGGAACAAAAATATCTGGAAGTCATCGCGCGGAAAACCGCCATTCTATTCAGCGCCGCCGCCCAACTCGCCGCAGTTTTGGCCGGTGCGTCCACACACGTGGAAAATGGCCTGAAGGAATATGGCTTGCGCTTGGGCATTGCTTTTCAGCTTATCGACGACGCACTCGACTACAAAGCCGATCCTGAGGAGCTGGGAAAGAACCTCGGTGACGATTTGGCCGAGGGTAAACCGACGCTGCCGCTAATTTACGCTATGGAGCACAGCAGCGAGGCGCAAGCCGCGATGTTGCGAAAAACCATCGAAGACGGCGACCGCGAGCGGTTCAAGGAAGTTTACGCAATCGTTGAGTCCACCAATGCAATCGCTTATACTTGCCAGCGCGCAAAACAGGAAGCCGAGAAAGCAATCGCTGCCCTCAACCGCCTTCCCTCATCCGAGTTCAAACAAGCCTTGATCAGGCTCGCGCAATTTTCGGTAGAACGCGGCTACTGAAAAGTCATCACACGGGGTGTAGCTCAGCCTGGTAGAGCACTGCTTTCGGGAGGCAGTGGCCGGAGGTTCGAATCCTCTCACCCCGACCAAATTCAATGACTTAGCTAAAGAGTTTTTCCCGGCATGATATTTTTGCCGGAAATTTGCCGGAATCATCCCAGCCGGCGCACCAATGCTATTTCAGGTTTTCTCTCGACCTCACACAGTTTCTCCACACACTCGATCAGGTGATCTATTTCCACCCTACTGTAGTGGGTGGTTATGCGCCCGGCGTAATGTCCTAAAAGATCTTGCCTGTCCTCGAAGGAAACCCCAGCCGCCCTGAGTCGCAGGCCAAATGTGTGCCTGAGATCATGTACACGAACATCGCTTAACCCCACAGCCTTACGGGCTTTGCGCCACGCATTGTTGGTCATGCGGTTTAGCCGCTGTCCTTCCCAGGAAAATACCCATTCCGAGTGAATGCCCCGCCGTCCTTCGATAACAGAAGCGGCAATGGTGTTGAGAGGTACGATCCGCTCCCTGCCATTCTTGGTGACGCTGTCCGGCAAAACGAACACCGTCTCCGTCAAACCGTTGACCTGACACTCCCACTCCCAGCGAAGACCGCAAACCTCCTGATCGCGACAGCCCGTGTTCACTGCGAACAAGGCCATCTCGGCCAGATAGCCAGGCAACTCCCGAAATAGCCGGGTCTGCTCGTCCCAAGTGATCGGTCTCGGTTTCCGTGCCGGTCCTGGTACACGGGTTAGCAGAGGCGACGTATCGATCCAGGGACGACCTTGTTCGTCTCGCCAAATTCGTGCGGCGAGACTCAAGATCCGCCGGATGACGGTTATCTCCCGGTTGATCGTTCCGGCCTTGGCGCCAGCCAGCTTTCGCGCCTGTACGTACGGTTCCAACGTTCCAAGGTGGATTCGCTCCAAAGGAATCTCACCCAAATAAGGAACGATTTTCTTGAGCGCGTAACCGGCCCGGGCAATCGCCCGCTGATGCTGGTTTTCCAGCAGGTACTTAGTGGC
>DATIXD010000141.1:0-4245 GCA_035518875.1 Methylococcaceae bacterium
ATGGGGCCAGATCGGCATGCTGAGCAATAAAAAGGCACCGACACCGAGTCCGGCTCGCCCACAAGAACGCGCGGTGGCGGATGGCATCGGACGAAACCGGTCCAATCCACGGGAGAGGGCCGGAAAGGTGCCGAGCCATTCCACCGTGCTGCAAACCGCAGGGAGCACCGTGGAAAAGGGTAGGCTGGATTGAACGAAGTATTGAAAAGCCGTGCAGTCTTCCAATCCGACATAGCGCCAGTTGGCCGCGAATCGGTTGAGATATTCGAATCCCCACCAAAACACTGCGCTCAGCGGAAACAGCGCGAGAAGATAACCCACCCGGTGGGTTAACAGACAATACCCACCGCGGCGAAGGCTCAGCGCGTTCATGGTCAGGATGTAGCCCAGCCACAGTGGCGTGAACGTAAAGCCCTGCAGCGGTTCGAACCACTCGAATCGATTCCAGGCCAGGAACCAGGTCAGCCCCGTCATCACAAGCCCCAGCCAGCCGAAGCTCGAAAAACGTCTGGATCGCCGGGAGTCAACAGTGGGAATGTTTCTGGCGGCAAGAATTTTCGAGATGAACGGCGCGAGGCAAGCCACAACCGCCAGAGCGGTGAAAACGAAAACGGGCCATGAAAAAGCCGCTGGCTCCACAGGATGAGGCCTGGGCGGGAATTGAAGATAAGCTGAGAGCGGCTTGCCGGCGAGCCAGAGGCCCAAGAGCGGGAGTGACGCGATCAGGCTCAGATAGGCGAAGATGGTCACTGAACCGCTTAAGGATGGTGCTAGGAGGCGTTGTTGCATGAATTGGGTTAACTCTAGATGATCGATAATGAGCTACCGACGATGGGTCGGCCTTGTCTTTTTCGCGCCCAGTCGAGGTTTCCTTTCACCCGTCTTTGGCGATATGCTGAAAACGTCGGAACCGATGTCATGCCCGATTGCTTCGGAGACTTTGCGGATTACGATTCGATCGTAATCGGGGTGCGATCGTTGGGTCCTGTGCATCTTTCGAAATCGTTTGCAGGACCCAGATAATAGCGAGGGAATGACCATGTATGCCAAAACGCTGATGTGGGTATCGATCGCCGCCATCGTGTTGGTGCTGGTCTTCTTTGCATCATCGCGCCTCCAGCAAGATGGCGATCGCACCGAGTCCCCAACGCCCCCGACACCCGCCGCGCCGGTCGAGGGAAAACTGGAGCCGAGGGAGGAGTCAGGCTTAGTTCAACCGCCCGAATCAGCGGCTGCAGTGGAGTCGAACCTTCCGGCCTTGCCGGATAGCGATGTACCGGTGCGCGAACGCCTTACCGGTGCATCGGGGAATCCGCAATGGCGTTCTTGGCTCGGAAACCAGCAACTGATTCGAAAAGCGACCTCATTGATCGCCCGCTTGGCTAAAGGGGAGATTGACCGCAGGGCAGCCGATTTTCTTGCTCCCAAGAGTAGATTTGAGGCCAAGGAACGTTCGCCTGAAGCGTATGTGCTGAATCCCGCCAGCTATCAACGCTACAACGGCGTGGCCAAGGTGATCGCATCTTTGGATGTCCCCGCCGTTTGCAAGGCTTATCTTGAATTCCGTCCACTGTTTCAAGCCGCATATGCCGAGCTGGGATTTTCCGGGGAGAAATTCGACACCGTATTGCTAGAGGCGATCGACGTGGTATTGGGGGCTCCGGTCATGAAAGGCGAGGTCGCACTGATTCGACCCTCGGTCATGTACAAGTTTGCAGACCCCGAGATTGAAAGACTGCCGCCTGCAAAAAAACAGGTGATTCGCATGGGGCCGGCGAATACCCGAAAGATTCAGGACAAGCTCCAAGCGTTCAAGGCCGAATTGATCCGTACGGGAGAACAGTAGTCAAGGCTCGTAATGCAAAGCGAGCCAAACCGTATCGCACTCAGGGTCGGTCCACTCGACCCGATGCCGCAAGTGGGCAGGCAGGGTGAGAAAATCCCCGGGTTGCAGATGGATCAATTCCGTTTGCCCTTCTATCCGCAACCTGGCGGAGCCCTGGAGCAAAAGGACCCACTCGGGGCGGTCCTGATCGTACCACTCGTCTTTCGGTGTCGCGTGACCACGGGAAAGGATGCGCTCCAGATGAAAGGCACCGGTTTGCAGCAATGCCTCGAATGATTCGAGCGGCAAATCCGCGGGAATGTCGCGATAGAGGTTGCGGACGGTCAGCACATCAATGTTCTCAAGCGGACCAAGAACTTCCGGGAATGTCAAGATTTGCCATCGCGGCCCTCATTTTCCGTAATTTTGGCCTAAATATTCGATGATGGCCCTCCTGTCGGCAGGCGCGATGGGTGCGCCCATGACGTTGATCATTTTGTCCACGGTCTTTTCCCAGCCGGCCTGATCCAGGATCGCGGCGTTCATGGTGATGTAGTCGAGGCTGTGGCACATCGCGCAGTGGGCGACGACCTGGTTCTTTCCCGGGCCGTCCTTCAACACCACCTCGCTTTCCCCACCCGTTGCCGCGGAGATGAAGGCAAAAAAGAAAAACAACATCCGCATGGCGTCCTCCTCAAGCCGCCCGGATGGCGACCGTCTGCACGGCGTTGTGGTGGTAGCCCGAAGGATTTTGTACCGGTTCGAACGGCTGGCTGGCTCCGGAATGGCTGGTAGCTCGCGCCATGATCCGGTACTGTCCGGCGCGCCCGGGTTCAAAGCCGTAGCGCCATTGACGCCAGGAGAAGCGTCCGTAATCCTCTTCCAGTTCGGCCTGATGCCAGCTAATGCCGCCGTCCGTGGAAACCTCCACCCGTGCGATGCCGCTGCCGCCGTCCCAAGCCACGCCCCTGATTGGCATGGGCTTGTCCGCCGGTATGTTTTGTCCGTCGACCGGGTCGGTAATCAGTGAATTCACCACCATCTCGGTGATCGGCATGTTCGTTTCGCTCTCCTGTGAAGGAAATTGTCCGCCCGGGAAGCGATCTTTGGGGATGCGGTAGGCAGTTTTCATCCAGAAGCCGTCGAAGGGCTTGGACACCACGTTGACCGCGGTCAGATGCTTGACCCAATAGGTGGCGGTCCAGCCCGGGACGATCAGGCGGGCTGGAAAGCCGTGCCAGTGGGGCAAGGGTTCGCCGTTCATCTCGAAGGCGATGAGCGTATTCTCATCCAGCGCCTTGACCAGCGGCAGGCTCTTGACGAAGTCCGGGGTTTTTTCCAGCACGCCGGAATCGGCGCCGTCCAGGCTCACTTCCAGAGCGGAATCGACGATGCCGGCCCTTGCCAGCACATCTCTCAGGCGAACGCCGCGCCAGCGCCCATTGCCCATCGCGCCCGATCCCCACTGAACGCCCGGGACACGGGGTTGGAACAGGCCCCGACGGTTTCCGGAGCACAGGCACAGGGCGGCGATTTCCACCGGTTCGAAATCCCGCCGCAGCGTATCCAGGCTCAGTTCCAGCGGGGTACGAACGGCATCGCCGCCGACGCGCAGCCGCCACTCGCCGGCTTTCACCTCGGGGATGACGGCGTTATGGTAGCGGACGAAGAAGCGGTCGTTGGAGGTGAACGGCGCGTCTAAATCACCGATCGGGGTTTCGTAATTGGGCGGCCGGTAAGAATGTTTAATCAGCGCCTTCTTGCCGGGCAGGGCATCCAGGATCGTGGGCTTGCCCGTGATCGCGGGATCGGCCGCCGGGACCGATCGCGGCAACAGCGACAGGCCCCCGAACGCCGCCAGGCCGCCTGCGGCCTTCTTGATGAAGCTTCTTCTGTCGACCATAAGCCGCCTCCCGAGATGCACGATGATGTGGACAATGCCGCCTTACAGTAAGCCTCGAGCGGCTTCACGTCCAGGGGGAGCGGGAATAGTCACGGAGGATCCGATCGGCGGAACGGATGAAAAGCCTGGGCATTGTCTGATATGCTCAAAGTTGAAATCCGCGGCGCGATTCACACCCTTATGATGTTTTCCTTTTTTTCCGCTCGGCGGCCGGCAAGGCTGACCAAGACCATCTCCTGCGCCTTTTGGACGGCCGTCATCGCCTTGCTGGCGTGGGGCAATGCGGCCTGGTGTCAGGATTTGAGCTTGCGCGCACGATTGGAAACGCTTGCGGCAGAGGCCGGCATTGCGGTGAGCGGTTTCGACCGAATCGGCGACGAGCCCGCCCGCGAGGCCACGGGGGACTTGTCCGAGCGCTTGAGGGTCTTGCTGCAGGACTACAACTATCTGCTCACCAATAACGATCGGGGCAAGATCGAAAAACTATCCATCACCAGCCTCAAGCAACCGGGCAAGA
>DATIXD010000142.1:0-11858 GCA_035518875.1 Methylococcaceae bacterium
GCGTTCGGTCAAGGGTACGCGCGACTTGATCGTGTCTGGCGAGGGCATGAGGTCGAGGGCCTCGATGTTTAGATTTTCTGTGTGCATGCGGGACATAGGCGGATCGATGGTGGGGTTACTGCAAGATGGGTGCGGCTAGAAGGTTGTAAGAACTCCGATCGTGCTAAGGATAGATACAACGAGACCCTTCGGGTACGTTTTTCTGCTTCGGTCAGCTTGCATCATCAGACAATCTACCTTGCGCTTCACGCGAAGGGTTCTTCGCTTCGCGCATTGTTAAGAAAATCCCGCGAGTCCGATCCTTGGTAAGAAATAGGGAATGAAAAAACGCTCTTAGCGGCTGGGCTTAGCTGGCCGCTACCGATAACCGCAGTCGCCACAACTTCAACGGGAGAAGCACAGCCTTCGCGTCGAGAGCCGGATCATTTGTCAGGGATATCCCGGCGGAGATGATGGCGCGGCTGGGAATCAAGGTGGGACAGCAAATTTGTGCCGAAAAATGAGGTAAGGAAATAAATGCGGGGTAACTTTGACGGTCACAAAAAAATTCCAGTCGCAATGCACTCAGCTTTGACGAGGCCTACCGCTTATCGTGTGATTGAGACCTCCCAAATATTTCTTTCAAGGGCGACGACCGAAGGTCAGTCGCCTTTTTTGTTGCCTGATCGACCTAAAAACGGATAAAAATCCATCAGAGTGTGGCAAAGACCAGACTCGACCGCCCATTAGTTCGTTGATGCCGATCACGGCCGACCTTCGTTGTCATCCCAAAGGAATCTTCAAATTATCGCGCATGGCAATTGGCGGGCTGAAAGCTGCTTGTTTGGACGTTCAAGGGCTATCCGGCTGAGCGGATGAATCCAACCATTCGCAAAAGACCGTGTAGGCCACCGCCAGCAAGGTGGCGCCCAGGAATATTCCCAGGAACCCCCAGGCCAAAAATCCACCGATGACACCGACAAAGATCAGCAGTATGGGCAACTCGCCACTGGTCTTGCTGATGAAATAAGGCTTGATGAAGTTGTCGATGACATTAATGAAGATACCCCAGGCAACGGTGAATGCCGCCCATCCCTCGCTGTTGTTGCGAAATAGCCAGATGGCCGTGGGTATCCAGATCAGGCCGGTGCCGATCTGCATGACCGCTGTCATGAAACAGATCAAACCGAGGACGGCCGGGGCTGGAACGCCCGCCATGGCGAAGCCGATGCCCGATAAGGCCGCCTGCAGCAGCGCGGTGCCGATGACACCCAGGAACACCCCCTGCATGGTGTGGGCGGCCACATGCAGCGCCCTCAGCCAATTGGCCCCGCCGATGCGCAAAGCGAATTTTTCCGCGCCCCGTCCCGCGTTTTCGCCCTGCACGTACAAAAATCCCGCCATGATCGTCGCCAAAATGAGGTAAACCACCGCCAAGGCCAGGTTCGCCCCCTGCTTGATCAACCAGCCGGCGGCGGTCAGCAGTATCGCTCTGACTCGCGCCGGATCAATGGCGTTTCGCAGGAAGCCCTCGCGCCAAGCATGGTCGATCCGCTCTCCAATCAGGGGAATATTCGCTAACCAGGCGGGCGGTTCGCCGAAATCTAGTGAGGAGAATTTCTCGGTCAGCTCGGGGAGGGACGGCAGCCAATCCACCACGGAGTTGATGGCGAGGCTGACAGGGAGGGCGAACACCAGCAGAATCAGCAGCGCCATGATGAGCGCGGCGGTCTTGCGACGGCCCTTCAGTGCGTTCACCAGCTTGAGGTATAAGCCCCAAGTGGATAGTGCAATGATCATGGCCCAGACGAACGGTACTAGAAAAGGGGTGGCGACCTTGTAGCAGGCGAAGCCGATCACTCCGACCAGAACCAGAATTCCAGCGCTCTCTATGAGTGCCCGATGCGGTGAGTCGGTCGATTCGTTGGTCATGGCTTGGATTTTCTCTCAGTCAAGGGGCATCGGGGCTCGGCTAAGCCTTCTTTTTTCTTGCGGCTACGGAAATACGCTCGCTTCCTTGGGTTTGGGCAGGCCCGCCTTTTGTTCGGCCTGCACGATCCAGCCCCCTCCCATGGCCCGATACAAGTCGATGCTCGCGATTAGATTGGAGTTCTGCGCTTGCACCAAATCGACTTGCGCGTCGAACAATTGACGGATGGAGTCGAGCACGGTGATATAGTCGGTATAGCCTTCATCGTAGCGGATGCGCGAGAGATCGAAATAATTCGCCACGGCGGCCACCCGGTTGGCTTGTTTGTCCCGCTGCTCTTTGGTTTTCTGCTGGCCAACCAGCGCATCCTCGAATTCCCGGAAGGCGGAAATAATGGCGCGTCGATAATTGGCCAGGGCGGCTTTTTGCGTGGCCTCCGCCGCATGCACCTCACCTGCGATTTTGCCTGCTGTGAAAATCGGCGTGAGCATGGTCGAACCGATGGTCCAGAAATTAGCCCCAGGCGTGAACAGCGTACCCATCTGCGTGCCAAGCTGGCCTACGTCACCGGTCAAGGCGATCCTGGGGAAATACTGGCCCCGCGCCACGCCGATCCGGGCGTTGGCGGCGACCAAGACCTGTTCCGCCTGGGCAATGTCGGGTCTTCGGATGAGCAGGTCGGATGGCAGGCCGGCCGGAACCGTTGGCAGCTTAAGCTCGTCCAGCGTGAGGCCGCGTTCGATGGGGCCGGGGTTTTTGCCCAACAGGACGTTAAGGGCATGCTCCGTTTGCGCGATGCTTTGCTCGTACTGGGGAATCAGAGCGGCCCGTCGCTCGTATTCCGATTGGGCCTGGCTGACTTCCAATTCCGAGGTGTAGCCTTCTTGGAAGCGGATCTTGCGGATGCGCAGGTCTTCCTTGAGGGTTTCCACGACGTTCTTGGTGATTTCCAAGTCCCGGTCCAGTGCGCGCAACTGCACGTAAGCCTGCGCCACATCGCTGACCAGGGTCAGGATGACCGCCCGCTGGACGGCTTCCTGGGAGAGCAAATCCGCCATCGATGCCTCGTTGGCGCGGCGCAAGGCCCCCCAGATATCCAATTCCCAGTTCATCTGCACGCCGAGCCGGGCAAGGTTGTATTCTTTCCCGCCCAAAGTACCCTGGCTGCCAAGCTGGCCAGTGGACTGGTGGCGGTAATATTCGCCGAAGCCGGAAATCTGCGGGAACAGATTCGAGCGCGTCGTTCCGTAAAGGCCGACGTATTTCTCCACATTGGCAATGGCGATCTTGAGATCCAGGTTGCCCTGCAAGGCCCGTCCCACCAAGCGGTTGAGGGCGGGGTCGCCCAATTGCTCCCACCATTGGGTGTTGCTGAGGTCGCGGGCTTGCTGGTCGGCGAAGCGCCACTGCTTGGGTGTATCGATCTGGGGTCTTTGGTAATCCGGGCCGACTTTGAAGCAACCGACCAGGGCGGCTGAGAGTGCGAAGACGAAAATCTTACGCATGTTCGTTTTCCTCCGCCGTTATCCCCGATGGCTCGGCCTTGCCACGGTGCGAGATTTTCTCCACCACGTAGAAACTCACCGGAATCAGGAATATCGCCAGGCAGGTCGCCGCCATCATGCCGCCGATCACCGCGTAGCCCATGACCTGCCGCGACAACGCGCCGGCCCCGCTGGCGATGGCGAGCGGGACGCAGCCCAGGATGAAGGCGAAGGCGGTCATCAGAATCGGCCGCAGGCGCAGCCGTGCCGCCTCCATCGCCGCGTCATAGGCCGATTTGCCCTCCTCCACGCCCAGCTTGGCGAATTCGACGATCAAGATCGCGTTCTTCGCCGCCAGGCCAATCAGCATCACCAGGCCGATCTGGGCATACAGGTTGTTCTCATAGCCCCCGTACTTTAAACCGGCGAACGCGCCGAACACGGCTATCGGCGTACCCAGCAACACGCTGAAGGGCGTGCTCCAGCTTTCGTACAGCGCGGCCAGGATCAGGAACACGCAGAAGATCGCAAAGGCGAACACCGCCGCCGGCGAGACGCCCTTCTGCGCCTGCTGCTCCTGGAAGCTCATGCCCAGATAGTCATAACCCATGTCGGACGGCATGATCTCGGCGAACACCTCCTCCAAAGCCCGCATCACCTGCGCCGAACTGTAGCCGGGCTTGGGCACGACCATGAGTTGCTGGCTGCGGAACAGGTTGTAGCGCATCGTGAACTCCGGCCCCGATGTCTGTCGCACGGAGGTCAACGCGGCCAGCGGCACGGTGTCGCCGGCGCTGTTGCGCACGTAGAACTGGCCCAAAGACTCGGTGTCCTTGCGGTATTCGCCCTCGGCCTGCACATAGGTCTGCCATTGCCGCCCGAAGCGGTTGAAGTAGTTGATGAAACCCGAGCCCATATAGGCTTGCAGAGTCTTGTACACATCCGACAATTGGATGCCTTGCTTCAGCACCTTGTCGCGGTCCACGTCGACGAAGATCTGCGGTACCGACGGCAAGGCGGTGGTCATGACGCGGGCGATTTCAGGCCGCTGGTTCGCCGCCGCCATGAATTTTTGGGTGTTCTCGGCCAGATACGCAACATCCTTGCCGGCCCGGTCCTCCACAACCATCGTCACGCCGCCCGAGGTGCCGACGCCGGGAATTGCCGGCGGCGGAAACGCGAAACCCATGAAATCGGGGATTTTCGACATTTCCTTGTTGATATGCGCCTTGATCGCCTCGTATTGCTCCTCAGGGCTCTTGCGCTCCTCCCACGGCTTCAGCGAAATGAAGAAGAAGGTGTTGTAGGTGGTGGAAGCCTGGCTCAACATGTTGTAGCCGATGATCGAGGAGTAATACTCCACGCCCGGCGTGTTTTTCAAAATCTCCTCGACTTTTTTGGTAGCCTCGCTGGTGCGTTGCAGCGAGGCCACGTTGGGAAGCTGGATGCCGGCATAGAGATAGCCTTGGTCTTCGTCCGGCAAAAAGCCCATCGGGATGCCCTTCCCCAAGAAACCCGCCATGGCCGCCAACAGCCCCAGGAATACCATGCTGATGAGGCTCTTGCGCATCAACACCCCGCAAAAACCGACATAACCCTTGTTGGTGCGGCCAAACACAGCGTTGAAGCCGTCATAAAACTTTTGTAGCGGCCACCAAGCCGGCGTCCTGGGCCGCAGCAACAGCGCCGCCAAGGCCGGACTCAAGGACAACGAGTTGAACATGGAGATCGCCACCGACACGCCGACGGTCACGGCGAACTGCTGGTACAGCCGCCCTGTGATGCCGGGGATGAACACCGTCGGCATGAACACCGCGATCAAGGCCAGCGAGGTGCCGACGATGGGTCCGGTCACTTCCTTCATGGTTTTCAGCGTGGCTTCTTTCGGGCTTAAGCCTTTTTCGATGTGATGCTCGACCGCCTCGACGACGACGATGGGGTCGTCCACCACCAGGCCAATCGCCAGCACCAGGCCGAACAGTGACAGGGTGTTGATCGAAAAGCCCAGCATGGGGAATAGCATGAAGGTGCCGATCAGCGACACCGGCACCGCCAGCAGCGGAATCAGCGTCGGGCGCCAGCCTTGTAGAAATAAGAACACCACGAAGATGACCAGCACCATGGCCTCGAACAGGGTATGCACGATCTCGTTGATGCCTTCGGTCACGGCCAGCGTGGTGTCCAAGGCGACGACATAATCCAAGTCGTCGGGGAAGCGGGTCTTCAACTCCGCCATGACTTTCTTCGCGCCGTCGGCGGCCTCGATGGCATTCGACCCCGGCAACTGGTACAGCGCCACCAGCGCCGCCGGCTTGCCGTTCAGCCGGCCAAGCTTGTCGTAGTCCTGAGCCCCCAGTTCGATGCGCCCCACGTCCTTGATGCGGACGATGGAGCCGGACGGGTCGGCCCGCAGCACGATGTTGCCGAACTCCTCCTCGGTCTCCAGGCGGCCCTGGGCGCGGACGGCGTAGGTGAACTCCTGGCCCTCAGGCACCGGCTCGCCGCCGACCTTGCCGGCCGGGTTGACGTTGTTCTGCGCCTGCACGGCGTTGACGATTTCCGGGATGGTGATGTTCAGCTTGGCGAGCTGGTCCGGCTTGACCCAGATGCGCATGGCGTACTGGCCCGAGCCGAACACCGACACCGAGGCGATGCCCTTGACGCGGGTCATCTGGTCGTTGATGTTGATGTAGGCGTAGTTCGCCAAGAACACGTTGTCGTAACTCCCCTTCGGCGAATACAGCGCGAACATGATGAGCGGCGATGCCGTGGACTTCACCACGTTGATGCCGAAATTGCGCACGTCCTGCGGCAGTTGCGACTCGGCCTGGGATTTGCGCATCTGCGACAACACTTGGTCGATGTTCGGGTCGGTCGCCACGTCGAAATTGACGCGCAAAGTCATCTGGCCGTTGTTGGCGTTGATGGAGTACATGTAGTTCATGTTGTCCACGCCGGACATCTGCTGCTCGATGGGCGTGGCGACCGACCGCTCCACCGTGACCGCGTCCGCGCCGGTGTAAGTGGTTTGCACCTGGATCTCCGGCGGGGCGATGTTGGGAAACTGGGCAATCGGCAATTCCGCCATCGACACCAGGCCGATCATGATCATCAAGATGGCGATGACGATCGACACGATGGGGCGGTTAATGAAAAATGTCGACATGGCGGGCTACCTCCCCGCGGCGGCGGGAGCTTCCGCATAGGGTTTCGGATCGACCTTGCTGCCGGGGCGGGCTTTCTGGATGCCCTCGACAATCACCCGCTCGCCTGGCTTCAGCCCTTCGTCAATCACCCACTGCGTGCCGATCGTCTCGGCGGGCTTCACGGGGCGGATTTCCACGGTGTTGTCGGCCTTCACCACCGCCACCAGGTGCTTGCCTTGCATCTCCCCGACCGCCCGTTGCGGCACCAGCAGTGCCCCCGGCTTGTTTTTCACCATCGCACGGACCTTGGCGAACTGGCCGGGGCGGAGGATATTGCCGGGGTTGGGGAACAGGATCGCGACCTTGATGGTGCCGGTCTTGACGTCCACCTGGCGATCGGCGAAGAAGAGCCGGCCCGCTTGCGGGTACACCGAACCGTCCGCCAGGATCAGCTCCAGCGGAATCTTCCCCTGGGACGCACCTTTCTCCTTCTCGCGGGCGAATCGCAAATATTCCTGCTCGCTCAAGGGGATATAAGCCTTGATGGGGTCGACTTGCGACACCGTGGTCAGAACCGCGTTGGCGCTGCCGGGACCCACCAGGTTGCCCAGTTGTGCCTGGGAAAGGCCGGCGACGCCGTCGATGGGAGACGTGATTTTCGTAAAGCCCAGTTCCAGTTGAGCGTTTTCCACGGCGGCCTTGGCCGCGAGAACCTGCGCGTCCGCAGAGGCCTCGCGCCCGACGGCGTTATCCCGGTCGCGTACGCTGACGGCGTTCTGCGGGAGCAGCCTTTCTATGCGGTTCATGTCGAGCCGCGCCGTTTTCAATATCGCTTCTTCTCGCGCCAATGTGCTCTTGGCTTTATTCAGGTCGGCTTGGAAAGTCCTGGGGTCGATCTCATACAGCAATTGACCTTTCTTGACCGGCTGCCCTTCCTGATAGTTCTGCTTGACCAGATAGCCGGTCACCTGAGCCAGAATCTGCGCATTAATCATCCCATCAAGGGTACCGATCCATTCCTTCCGGATCGGAACATCCTGCTGCAGCACTTCAGCAACCTCCACGACCGGCGGCGGAGGTCCTGCTTGTGTCTCCTTCGCCTTGTCGCAACCACTGCCGAGCAGGGCGAGGACGATCCCTGCAAGCATCATCGAATGCTGCAACGGCTTTATGCCGTACCGCGTAAACGAATCATGGAGATCAGGTAATTTCATGCTTCAATCCTTGTGTATCAAACGAGTCACGTAGGCGCCGTCTCGAGAGCGGCGTGCGCAGTCCGAGGGCGTAGCGGTCATGGGCCGGAATTTTGAACGAGTTGAGGCGAAATAATCCAGCGGCAATTCAAGGTGATGGGCGTGCCATACCCCGGGCAGACTTTTGATAAGTTGAGTGGCATTCCCTTTCCGCTTATTCTGGCCTTGCGCATCGACGGAAATTGCGAGAGTCTTATTCGTGTTTTGGTCGCTCGCTCAGTATATCCATGATGTAGGCTGACGGCGACATTAAAGTATCGTGACAGTCCACAGCCCTGTCTGCCGGCACTGAAAGGAGTAAATTTCCATGATAGAGAAACTGATCCGCCATACCCGTTTGCAGGAAATCGTCGGCGACACCATACGGGTCAAAGCCAAGGATGTCGCTTTCGGGGAAGTTGCCCTGGTGGAAAATACCGATGGCGAGAAATCCATCGCCAAGGTAGTCGACCTGGACCGCGATATCGTCAGTTTGCAGGTTTATGCGGGCGGTAAAGGGCTTTCCACCGATGCCGGGGTCAGCTTCCTCGGCCGGCCGCAGGAAGTGGTCTACTCGGAAAATATCTTGGGTCGCATATTCAGAGGTTCCGGCGAGCCCATCGACGGCGGCCCGGACCTCACCACGGACCCCAAGATTCCTTTGGGCGGTCCCACCGTCAATCCGGTCATGCGGGTCATGCCTACGCACATGATCGAGACCCGGGTTCCCATGATCGACCTGTTCAACTGCCTGGTCGAAAGTCAAAAGATTCCGATCTTCTCCGTCGCCGGCGAACCTTATAACGAACTGCTCGCGCGCATAGGCTTCCAGGCCAATGCCGATGCAGTGGTGTTCGGCGGCATGGGCTTGATCTTCGACGATTACCATTTTTTCCGCACCGCCTTCGAGGAACACGGTGTGTTCCATCGCACGGTGATGTTCGTCAACCAGGCTTCCGACCCCCTGGTGGAGCGGCTGCTGATAGCCGACATGGCGCTGGCGGTGGCGGAGAAGATGGCTGTGGAGGAAAACAAGCGGGTGCTGGTGCTGCTGACCGACATGACCGCCTATGCCGATGCCATGAAGGAGATTGCCGTGGCCCAGGAGCGCATCCCGGCGGTGCGCGGCTATATGGGCGATCTCTACACCCAGTTGGCCAGCCGCTACGAGAAAGCCTGCGATTTCAAGGGTGCCGGCTCCGTCACCATCCTGACCGTCACCACCATGCCCGGCGATGATGTCACCCATCCGGTACCGGACAACACCGGCTACATCACCGAAGGTCAGTTTTACCTGCACAACAGCGTCATCGACCCGTTCGGCTCGTTGTCCCGCCTCAAGCAGCACGTGATTGGCAAGGCCACCCGCGAAGATCACGGCCAAATCATGAACACCATGATCCGCTTCTATTCCGGCGGCGTGGAAGCGCAAAAGAAGCAGGATATGGCCTTCGAACTTTCGCCGTTCGACCGTAAGCTGCTCAAGTTCGCCAAGCTGTTCCGCGATCGCTTCATGGACATCCGAGCCAACCTGCCGGTCATCGAGGCATTGGACCTGTGCTGGCAAACCTTGGCCGAGTGCTTCGAACCCCAGGAACTCTTAATGAAACAGAACCTGGTGGACAAGTATTTCCCGAAACGGGCTGCGGCGGCTTGAGGCGCTTTTGCCATGGCCAAACTGCGGCTCAGCAAGCAATCGCTTCATCACCAGCAGGAGCAATTGAAGCTCTACAAGCGCCTGCTGCCCTCCCTGGATTTGAAGCGCCGGCAGCTCACCGTCGAGGCGCAGAAAGTCCAGGCGGAACATGAGGCCGCAAGAGCCGCGGTTGAAGCGTTGGAAACCCGCATTGGCGAGGAGTTGGCCATGCTCGCCGATGAGGAGTTTCAGCTCGGCGGCCTGGTGGAACTCACGGGTTACAAAGTAGGGGAACAAAACATCGTCGGCGTACGCTTGCCCATCCTGGAAAGTATCGAATGCCGGGTGGCCGATTACTCACGCCTGGCCTCCCCGCCTTGGGTCGACGTGCTGGTGCAAAGGCTCAAGGATGCTGCGGAGCAGAGGCTGCGCGCAAACATCGCCGAGCGGCGGGTGGATATCCTGCGCCAGCAAGTGCGGCGCATTACCCAACGGGTCAATCTGTTCGACAAGATACTCATACCCACCGCGCAACAGAATATCCAGCGTATCCGTATCTACCTGGGCGATGTTGAGCGTTCGGGCGTGGTCACCTCCAAGCTGGCCAAGAGCAAGCAGGTGGAACTGAGGGTCACGGACGCGGACGGGGCATCCCCATGAGCATCGTAAAACTGCAAAAGGTCACTGTCGCCGGACTTTCCGAAGACAAGGTCAGAGTGCTGGAAGACATCCAGACCATGGCTTGTTTGCAGGTCGTTCCTTTAAACCTCGAAGCCGAGCGCAAGGTCGATGTTGCGCCATCGGCTGGGGCGCGCGAAGCCCTGCGTTTCCTGAAAAGCTATCCTCAGCGCCGGCGTCAGGTGCGCGATCCCGCCCGCTTCAATGCGTCCGAGGTCGAACGTCAGGTGCTGGATGTAAGGCGTCGTTTGCAGGATCTGGAAGACGAACGCGATTTCCTGACCAAACGCATCCAGGCTTTCGCCCCTTGGGGCGAGTTCGACTTTCCGCCGGCCGACGCATTAGCGGGAAATCGGCTCTGGTTTTACCCGGTCCCGCACAAAGAAATGGCCAAAGTCGAGGCGACCGACCATATCTTCGATATCGTTGCGCGCGACAAGCGCTATGCCTATGTAGTGGTTTTTGCCCCGGAGGAGCCCCGGGATTTTCCCGCGACCCGCGTGCATCTTGGCGACCGCTCGCGGCGACAGTTGGAAGACCGGCTGGACGAAGTGGAGCTTGCCCTGGAAGACGCGCTCGCCGAGCGCGCTTATTTGACGCGCTGGTACGAACTGTTACGCCGCAGTTTAGATAGCCTGGAGGATCGTGCCGAACGGGCCAGGGTCGCTGTGCAAGCCTACCAACACGATCCGGTGTTTGCGCTACATGGCTGGGCGCCGGGGGAAAGCATCGGCCGTATTGCCGAATACGCCCGCCGGCAAGGCCTCTATTTCGCCGCCGAGGAACCGGGACCGGATGACCAGCCTCCTTCGTATCTGAGAAATCCATCTTGGCTAGCGGCCGGCGAAGATCTGGTCAACTTCTACATGACCCCGGGTTACCGCACCTGGGACCCCTCCATTGTCGTATTCCTGTCCTTCTCCCTGTTCTTCGGCATGATCCTGGCGGACGCTGGTTACGCGGCGGTACTGGGCGGCTTACTGCTGATGTACTGGAAAAAGTTGGGGGGATCGACGAGCGGACGACGCTACCGAGCCCTCGGTTCAGCACTGGTCGCCTGCGGCGTGGTGTGGGGTGTGCTGATCGGCAGTTACTTCGGGCTGGAGCCCGAACACGAGACCTTCCTGGGTAAATTCCATCTGCTCGACATGAAGGACTCCAATACGATGATGGCCATTTCCATCGTCATCGGCTGCGTACACGTCATCCTGGCCAATGTGTGCGATGCCCTGCGACGCCAAAACTGGGCCGAAAGCCTGGCTCCGGTCGGTTGGGCCGTGGTGGTTGCGGGTGGTCTGGCCTTGGGAGGCGGCTCCGCGCTCCAGATTGGTTTGCTCAACACGCTGGGCATCGGGTCTATCGTGTTAGGCCTCGTTCTGGTACTGCTCTTTTCGGAGCCTCACGAAAAGCCTCTGAAGCGCCTGTTGGGCGGCTTGCACGGCCTAACAGAAATTTCCCGGGCTTTCGGCGACGTATTGAGTTATCTGCGTCTGTTCGCCTTGGGTATGGCGGGAGCCTCCCTGGCGGTCGAATTCAATCACATGGCTGCCGGATTGATGGAAGCCGTCCCTGGCGTCGGCCTTTTATTCGCGCTTTTGCTCCTTGTTTTGGGGCACGTTCTCAACATCATCCTCGGCATCGCTTCCGCCGTAATCCATGGGCTACGCCTCAACGTGATCGAGTTTTTTAACTGGGGCCTCAAAGAGGAAGGAATCCTGTTCCGACCATTCAGACGGAAAGAAAGTTTGTAATTTCAGCCAAAGCTTTCAGCCG
>DATIXD010000143.1:0-2771 GCA_035518875.1 Methylococcaceae bacterium
AGCCGAGACAATCCGGCATTCCCTGCGCAATGGTGCTTCCGGCCTATAGCGCGCTCTCCCCGGAGTACCGCTATTCGATTCACACATTTTTGAGTCTCAGAGTGGTGCCGTATTTGATTCGGCGGAAAGCTTCGAGGCCCAGCCGCATGACCATTGGGCCGGGCTTTCCGTAGTAGGCGGTCCATCCTCCGAGCCGAGCGATGACCCATGCCGCGAAGGCAAGCGTACCTTTTCGGTGTGGGTTCTTTTGCTTCTCGGTGGCGCCTTCCAGTTCGGCAGAGAGAGCCTCGAGCACGGGCCGATCGTCGGGGTCGAAGGCCTCGATCAATTTTTCCTCGGTGGTTCCGTCACGGGCGCGCACCAGTTGCATGATGGTGACCGCGGCCACAGCGGCTGCGGCGACAAACTTGATCATGACTTCGGGCTCACCAATGTCGGCCGCCTCGATATCAAAGCCCGCCGATTTGAGCGTGCGAAAGAACTCCTCAATGGTCCATCGCTTACGATAGAGATCGACAATCCGACGTGCTTGCTTTGGGTTCTTCACAGCGTGAGTGGTGAGCAGCCGCCAATGGATCGGCTCGCCGCCATGGGTCAATGATACCTCTCGAACATCCACGATGGTCAGTCGGACCGTCTCGGGCAGATCAGGTGCGGGGCTTGGATGCGGCCTGCATAGCGTCACGGGCGAGAAGCGTAAGGCAAGCTCGGCCGTCCGTTCCTTGCGGCCCGGAGCTGCAGGTACCGTCACGCTGAACCGGGCTGCTTCCTGCAGGCCATCGACAAATGCAAACTGACTCGTAAAAGCCCCGGATTTCAATTCGATCTTCCGGTTCCAATTGGCCCGGACAAGAAGCTCCACATTCGGCGGACGTCGCACGAAGTGTTCGTAAATATCGCTTTCCCGGTCGGAGATGACGGTGATGCTGCGCGCTGCAGATAGAGCCTCGCCGGCTTTCGCCGCCGACGAGAGCCAATGTTGAGACTCTTTGTCTGCTGTCGCTCGCGAGCGCCGGGCCGTCACCTTGCCCTTGTCGCGATTCCAAACCTGCGCATCAACAAGACCCAGCAATGCATCATTGTCGGCATCAAGCGCGAGCGCCGCATGCAGCAGCAGCCCACGTGTTCCACCGCCTTTGCCGACAGGTCCATATCCATTGGCTTTCGCGCGTCGCCCGCCAAGTATCAGTTCGCTATTGTCCTGAACCACGATGATCTCGCGACCAGCAACACGTAACGACGTGCGTGCTGCTGCGTGGCTCGCCATCTCTTCAACGCCTACTCGTTCGTTGCGCAGAAAGCGCGTGAACTGCATCTCCCGCGCACGGTTCCCGGCAAGGCGTCGAATCCGCGAACATGGCCGTCGAACAAGCGCCTCATGCAACAAGGCCCCCCTTTTTCGAGGCGGCGATCGCCAAATCGCCCCAGTCCAATCTCCATCGACATGCGAATGCCCCGCGTAAACACCTGCCTCCCAAGGAATCAGTCCTCGACGAGCCTCGCAACCCAAAAGATGTGTGCATTCAATAGCGGTACTCCGGGGAGAGCGCGCTATAGGCCGGAAGCACCATTGCGCAGGGAATGCCGGATTGTCTCGGCTGCCCTGTTGTTGCTGGCGTGCGCAAAGTGCACTTTTCTTTGCACGCCAAGCTCGCGGGTGCGGCCAGCATCCGGCATTCCCTGCGCCCTCCCGGCTTTCGAGGGCAACGACGTTGAGCAAGACCCGGGCAGAGCGTGCCGCGGGAACGGAGAGGCGTGTCTTGGCAGTGATCGCAGACCACGAGAAAGCAAAAAGGCCGCCCGAAGGCGGCCATTTTCATGCAAATCGGTCGGTTTCATTCAGCGGACCGCCGAGGTGTCCGAGCTGGTCACCATGACCGGCTTGCCGGCTTTGATGACATGGGCGGTCTGGCTGTAATCGACATTGGTGCGGGCCGTGATCCCGAAGGCGGCGACCGCGATCCCTGCCACCAGCGCCACCACCACGATCTTCAGGTGGGTCGCACGATCAGCGGAGTGAATGGAGTGGTTCATCTTCAGCCTCCCGGCGCACTGTGGCGCCTTTCGATGGCCGTAGAAGTACGCCCCGTCTGTTTCAGTCCGGTTTCGTGGGTTCCGCGAAATGGTTTCATGGACCGGATTCAATGATTTCATCGTAAAACTTGCGGGCAGGGACGCTTTTGCGGAAACTGCCGCCGGGCGCGATCCGCGCTTGGGAGAAAAACAATAATGAAATCAACAAACTTGACCCGCAGGGGTCTGCTTGGCGCGGCGTCGGCCCTCGGCGCCGCCACGATCCTCGGCACGAAGGCGCAGGCCGCCGCCGAGTTCGACTTCAAGATGGGCGCGAACACCCCCGAATCCCATCCCCTGAGCATCCGCCTGACGGAGGCGGCCAGGGACATCGCCGCCAAATCGGCGGGCCGGGTCAACATCACGGTGTTCCCGAACAGCCAGCTCGGCGGTGATCCCGAAATGCTGTCGCAACTGCGCGCCGGCGGCATCGATTTGCTCGCGGCGCCGTCCATGACGCTGTCGACCCTGGTGCCGCTGTCGGGGCTGCCCAGCATCGGTTTCGCCTTCGCATCCTACGACCAGGTCTGGGCGGCCATGGACGGGGCAGTCGGCGACATCGTCCGCGACGCCATCACCAGGACCGGCGTCGTTCCGATGAAAAAGTCGTGGGACAACGGCTTCCGGCAGATCACCTCGTCGACGAGCCGGCAGATCAACAGCGTCGATGACCTCAAGGGGTTCAAGATCCGCGTGCC
>DATIXD010000144.1:0-11040 GCA_035518875.1 Methylococcaceae bacterium
GCCCGGTTCGAGACGGACGAGTTTCTCCTCGCTGTACTGACTGGACAACACCGCGCCGACGAGAAACGCCGCTGCGCCGAGATGCGCCAGGGTCATGCCGTAAACGCTGGTCGACTGTGAACGCATGCCTTCAAGCAAGCCGTTGCGCAAGCGTACCCGCGAATAGAGTGAGAGCAGCGCCGTCGCCGCCAACCAGATCGCCACCGACAGACCCGCCATCGCCTTGATGTCTGCCGGGTTCCAGAAGATGGCGATCAATCCCGCGCCGAGGGACAGGCTCGCGATGAAAATCCAGCGCGTCCATTGAACTATTCGCACGAGATCCGCCTGCCGCCAGGCGAAAAGGGGTGCGATACCGGCCAAAAGGAAAATCGGCGCCATCAGGGGCACGAATACGGCGGTGAAGTAGGGCGGTCCCACCGAAATCTTGCCTAGGCCCAAGGCATCGAGAATGAGCGGATAGAGTGTGCCCAGCAGAATGCTGGCCGCCGCTGTCACCAGCAGGATATTGTTCAACAGCAGCAGGTTTTCCTTGGAGATCAGGCGAAACTGGGCGTTGTCCTGAACGGCGGGCGCGCGCAGCGCGTAAAGGAGCAGAGAGCCCCCCACCACGATGCCAAGGAAAACCAGGATGAACAGGCCACGCGTCGGATCGGATGCAAAGGCGTGCACCGAGGTCAGAACGCCCGAGCGCACCAGGAAGGTTCCCAACAGGCTGAGCGAAAAGGCGAACAAGGCCAGCAGCACCGTCCAGGCCTTGAACGCGCCGCGCTTTTCCGTCACCGCCAGCGAATGCAGCAGGGCCGTCCCCACCAGCCAGGGCATGAAGGAAGCGTTTTCCACCGGATCCCAGAACCACCAGCCGCCCCAGCCCAGCTCGTAATAAGCCCACCAGGAACCCAGGGTGATGCCGAAGGTGAGAAACACCCAGGCCACCAGCGTCCAGGGTCTCGACCAGCGCGCCCAGGCCGAATCCAGGGAGCCGCCCAAGAGCGCGGCGATGGCAAAGCTGAACGCTACGCTCAAGCCTACATAGCCCATATACAGCATGGGCGGATGAATGGTCATGCCGAAATCCTGCAGCAGCGGATTCATGTCGTTGCCGTCCAGGGGCGCCGGCACGAGACGCTCGAAGGGATTGGAGGTCAGCAAGATGAAAAGCTGGATGCCAATGCTGATCAGCCCCATCACCCCCAAAACCCGCGCCAGCATTTCCTCGCTTAAACCTCGGCTGAACAGAGTCACCGCCAGTGTCCACAGCCCCAGGATGAAAGCCCACAGCAGCATGGAGCCCTCGTGCGCGCCCCACACGGCGGCGATGCGATAGTAAAGAGGCAAGCCGCTATTGGAATTTTTGGCCACGTAGGCGACCGAAAAATCGTTGTTCACGAAGCTGAGCGCGAGGCAGGCGATGGAAACCAGCAGGAACAGGAATTGGGCTCGACCCGCGGGTCTGGCCACCGCCATCCACACCGGCACGCCCTGATGGGCGCCGATGAGAGGAAAGGCGGCTTGCAACAGCGCCATCATCAAAGCCATGATGAGCGCGATATGCCCCAGTTCGGCGATCATTTCCGGTAGTCCTCGTAATTGACCGGCATCTGGCCGCTTTTTTTCAAGGCGTCGCCGACTTCCGGCGGCATGTAGTTCTCATCGTGCTTGGCCAACACCTCCGACGCCTCGAACACCCCCTCGGCGTTTATCTGGCCGATGGAAATGATGCCCTGGCGCTCACGGAACAGGTCGGGCAGGATGCCGCTGTACACGATGGGCACGGTGGCCGTTCCGTCGGTAACGCTGAAGCGGACGGTCACGCCCTCCGAACGTTTGACGCTGCCTTCCACCACGAGACCGCCGACACGGAATGGATAACCCTTGGGCGCCTCGCCCGCCGCCACCTGGGTGGGCGTATAGAAATACAGCAGATTCTTCTGGAATGCCGTCAGGCCCAGGAATACGGCCAGAGCAACGCCGGCCAGCATAGACCCGACCAGCACCATGCGACGTCGACGCGGTGTCATGAGCGCTTCCTCTCCCGTTTGAGCATCCGGACGATACTGTTTTTCACCTCGGCCTTCCTGCGCAAGGGCAGGATGATATTGACCAGGAGCACCCCCAGCACCAGTGCGTAGGCGGTCCACACGTAAAAGGCGTAACCGCCCATGGACAAAAATTGTTGGAAAGACATGGAAGCTTATCGTCTCCGGACAAGATGGCAGCTTGATGTTCGGCTTCGGCAGGAATCGGAGCCTTATTTAACCATAGGTAAGGAAGAGATATGGACGTTCAAAGAGTAACACGCGCTGTGTTCGATGGGTGAATGCCTTCAAGGGGATGCGAGCCTTGGCTTCATCCACCGCCATCCGTGCAGTCTCTATCGAAGCGGGGCGATATCTTCCACGCGGAGAACGAATTCGCCGCTCCTGCGGTCTCCGAGAAAATGTTTGAGAGAACGGCGGACGGTTTCGAAGGCGATTTCCTTCCAGGGAATTTCATCCTCCCTGAACAGCCGGGTTTCCGAGCTTTCGACGCCGGGGGAAAAACGCTCCTCGATCATCCTTGCTCGAAAAATCACATAAACCTGCGAGATATGGGGCAGGCTGAAAAGGCTATAGAGATCATCGATCTCGACCTCGACATTGGCCTCTTCCAAGGCTTCCCTTTGCGCGGCCTGACTCAAGGTTTCGCCCTGTTCCATGAAGCCCGCCGGCAAAGTCCAGAAACCCTTGCGCGGCTGGATCGCCCGCCTGCACAAGAGAATCCGCTCCCCGAAGACTGGAATGCAACCGGCGATCACCTTGGGATTGTGGTAATGGATCGCTCCGCAGGCGTCGCAAATATGTCGGACATGATCGTCTCCCTCGGGAATCCCCTGGCGCACGGCAGAGCCGCACTCGCTGCAATACTTCATAGCTTCGTGGGAGGATTTCTCCTCGGGCTTCAGGCCATCATGGTTTCGATCAGGCTGTCCTCCAACTCGAAGCGCTTGGCCAGCTCCTCGCCCAGCACGGAGAGATCGTGCGCCAGATTTCGCCTGAGCTCGTCGCCGGCCAAGCGCTCGTATTTGTCGTTGAACGTCACGGCGGCGTCCGTGGCCTCGGCGATGCGCGGATAGAATTTCTCGGCCAGGACGATGACCTTGCGCCGCCTCTCGGTACCGTCAATAATGCGCTGGTAGACGCCGAAATGTCCCAGCGAAATGTAGTCGATCAATATCTGGCAAAATTGCTTGACCAAGTTCTCAAGCGTCTGATTAGGCCCGTAAGGCTGCATGGCGCCGAGACGGCCATACCTCATCCAGACCTCCCCCCTTTCTTCCAACAGTTCCCGGATGAGCTTGTTCGTCTGTTGCCGGCGCTCGGTAACGCTTTGATTGTTCATGGCGTCGTCGTCACTGTGGTCAATGGTTGGCGCATACTTTATTTCATCTTATCGCACAGGACAATCATATCGCCGGAGAATCAGGACGTTGAGGGGCCTCCGTCTCCGGCGACAACCGAATGCCCATATAATTTCCTACTCACTTGCGAACTACCCTAATTTACAGGTCATCCGGATGAATGTACTCATCGTCGGCGGCGGCGGCCGCGAACATGCCCTCGCCTGGAAGGCGGCGCAGTCCCCTCACGTCAACACGGTCTTCGTCGCGCCCGGCAACGCCGGCACGGCTTTGGAAACCGGAATCGAGAATGTGCCGATTGCGGCGGAAGATATCGTCGCCTTGAGGTACTTCGCGCAAGAACACGGCGTCGGTCTTACCATCGTCGGCCCCGAAGCCCCCCTGGTGGCCGGTATCGTCGATGAGTTCCGTGCCGCGGGTCTGAAATGCTACGGTCCGACGCGGGCCGCGGCCCAACTTGAAGGCTCGAAGGCCTTCTGCAAGGATTTTCTGGCCCGCCACCGGATCCCGACGGCCGATTATCGAACCTTTGCCCGGCTTCCCGAAGCCCTAGCCTATATCCGACAGCAGGGTGCACCGATCGTGGTCAAGGCCGACGGACTTGCCGCCGGCAAAGGCGTGGTCATCGCCCGAAGCGAGGCGGAGGCCATTGCCGCCGTCCAGGACATGCTGTCCGGCAACGCCTTCGGATCCGCCGGACACCGAGTGGTCATCGAGGAATTCCTCCGCGGTGAGGAGGCCAGCTTCATCGTCATGGCGGACGGCGTCCATGCCCTGCCCATGGCCACCTCCCAGGATCACAAGGCGCGCGACAACGGCGATCTGGGGCCCAATACCGGCGGTATGGGCGCCTACTCGCCTGCGCCGGTGGTGACGCCGGCAATTCACCGGCGCATCATGCGGGAAGTGATTGAACCCACGCTGGCGGGCATGGCCGCCGACGGCGCGCCTTACACCGGATTCCTGTACGCCGGGTTGATGATCGACCCCGACGGTGCGCCCAAGGTGCTGGAATACAACTGCCGTTTCGGCGATCCGGAAACCCAGCCCATCCTGATGCGGCTCAAGAGCGATCTGGTCGAACTTTGCCTGGTGGCACTCGATGAGAAACTGGACAGGGTGCAACCCGAATGGGATGAGCGCCCGGCGCTGGGTGTAGTGCTGGCGGCAGGTGGTTATCCCTTCGACTACCGCAAGGGCGATCCGATTTCCGGCCTGCCGATTGCCGAATCCGCGGACACCAAGGTCTTCCACGCCGGCACGAAGAAACACGACGGCCACATCGTCACCGCCGGCGGCCGCGTCCTCTGTGCCTGTGCCCTCGGCGAGTCCGTGCAGGAAGCCCAGCGCAAGGCTTATGAGCTGACCGGGAAAATCCACTGGGAGGGGATGTATTACCGCACCGACATCGGCTATCGGGCCATCGGTCGCGAAAGGTGAGCATTGTCCCATGCGTGCGGTCGGACGTTCTTCGAAACCCCTGTCGACGTCGGCTGGCGCCATTCAGCTCGCCGTACAACAAGGCTTCGGAATCATGATCAACCGGGTCAGTCAAGACGGCGAACTCTACTACCTCCCCGGTTTCATCTCCCAGAGGGAAGCGCAGCTACTGTTCGAGCGCCTGCAAACGGAACTCGTTTGGCGGGGAGAGGAAATCACCATCGCCGGGCGGCGGGTCAAGGTTCCCCGGCTGGTCTGCTGGTACGGCGACGAGGGCGCGGTCTACCGCTATTCCGGCGTCGCGCACGATCCCCTGCCGTGGCCTGACATCCTGTGCCGGCTCAAGCGCATGATCGAAACCGTTTGCGGCCGCGTGTTTAACAGCGTGCTAGGCAATCTGTACCGCGACAACCGGGATTCGATGGGCTGGCACGCGGACAAGGAAAGGGAGTTGGGCGAAAACCCGTACATCGCTTCCCTGAGTCTCGGAGAAGAGCGTCTGTTCAAAGTCCGCCACAACACGACCGGTGAATGCGTGGATATCCTTCTCGCCAGCGGCAGCCTGCTCCTGATGGGCGGCTGTCTCCAGCACCATTGGCGGCATTGCGTGCCGAAAGCGAGCGAAGCCAAGGCGGCCCGCATCAACCTAACTTTCAGAAACATTGTCCGGCCGGCGTGAGGAAACTGCTATGGGCGAGGTCATTCCATTCAAAAAACCCAGGCTGTCTGAGAAGCACAAGGGCAACACGCTGTGCCGCAATGGTTTCCACAAGTGGCAGGTGTGCAAGGAAAAGCGGTTCGACGTGAAGCAGGGCAAACTGGTCACGGTCTACCGCTGCGTGCGCTGCGGCGTGACCAAAAGCGAGTTGCGGTGAACAACGAAAACCTTTGCCGCTTATCCCCTTTTTCTTCAGAAAATGGCGATAATTGGCATTCGGGTCAGACTCCTGACCCGAATGCTCTTCAATGATATTCACGAACATGGAGAACTGTCATGAGCAAGAAAGAAGAGAAAGAGGCCGCCGGCAAGGAGCTGCAAGCGCCGGCCCCGCGGCCGCAGGTTCCGAGCACCTTTGACGAGTTCGAACAATGGTTTGAAGACTTTTTCCCGCGCGGCTGGATGCAGCCCTTCTTCCGGCGCGGCTGGCCCGAAATCGAACCCGCGTTCGGCGGCAAGATGCCGAAGGTGGACGTCATCGACCGCGATACGGAAATTGTCGTCCGGGCCGAATTGCCGGGCATCACCAAAGATGATCTGGATGTTTCCCTGAGCGACAACACGCTGACCATTCGCGCCAGTACCCAGCACGAGAAGAAAGAGGAAAAGGGCCATTATTACCGGCGCGAGATGAGCCGGGGAGAGTTTCAGCGCTCGCTCCGGCTTCCAGCCAATGTGGAGGGCGACAAGACCAAGGCCAGCTTCAAGGACGGCATTTTGGAACTTGTCGTACCCAAGGCGGCGAGTTCCAAGCGTCAGACCATCAAGGTCGAATAAGTGCAACACGGCCACGGCTTCCCTGCGGGAACCGTGGCTGCCTCCCGCCCAACGAGTCCCGATATGCGCACGCCCTTCTCGCCGCTCCACCTGCTCTTTCTGGTCGCTTTCGCGCTCTTCGTCATCATCAGCATCAATCTGCAACTGATGACCCTGACGTTCGAAAAGCTGGGGCTGGCGCCGGGTTCGGCGCTGCTGCTGATACTGAGTTCGCTGTTCGGCAGCCTGATCAACCTGCCGCTGTTCACCCTGCGCGCCACTGCGCCGCCATCGCCCATCGACAGGCTTTCAGGCGGATTGCTGCGCCCCCCGCGCCTCCCCTTCACCGGCTACACCCAAGTGGCGGTCAATGTCGGCGGCTGCCTGGTGCCGGTGATGTTTTCCTTTTACCTGATCCGAAACAGTGAGCTTGTGCCGAGCCACATCTTCCTCGCCACTGCCATCGTCGCCACCGTCAGCTACGGGATGAGCCGACCCATACCGGGTCTGGGCATCGGCATGCCGATGCTCGTCGCGCCCTTGACCGCAGCGCTCGTGGCGATCCCTCTGGGGGGGGAATACCGTGCGCCGCTGGCTTACATCGCCGGCTCACTGGGTGTCCTGATCGGCGCCGACGTCCTGCGGCTCAAGGATATCCGCAAGCTGGGCGCGCCGCTCGCCTCCATCGGCGGAGCCGGCACGTTCGACGGTATCTTCATGACGGGCCTAGTGGCGGTGCTGCTGACCTAGGCTCTTTTAAGGGCCTGGGTGATCCGTTCGAATATCACAACCGAATGACGGCCAACTCAACGGATTGACCTGTCCGGATTATTCACGAGCAGGCCTTGTAAAGATGTCGCAGCTCAAAATCAATTGGGCCGCTCGAGTCAACTCAAAATCGAGTGTCGCACAATAGGGCGCGGCCCCGGGCAATCTTGGGCGAAAGACGAGGTAAAGTTCCCGGAAATCAGTTACAAATTTCACAGACATTTGCGGATAGGTTGGGTGAGAATTTGATCCAACGGAAGTAACAAACAAAGCCAATAGGCTAGATGGAAGAACTCCGGTATAGCGAAAGACAACTGCAATAGGAGAGTGTCATGGCTAACACGATTCCCCCGATCGTCGAAGGCGAGCTAAGCGAACACACATTTACCGCCCTTTGGAAATACACGAAATACATCCTGTGGTTTCATGTGCGAGGGGTGCTATCGGAAACCGAGACCTCTTAATCGAGATTCCGGAAAAACGGCAAATTGACAGTACCCGGCGGGGAACTGCGTGAGCGCCCTGCACGATGCTGCCGAATGACATTGTTTCATGGGCGAGCTATGGATGCGATGGATTGCCCTTTGCACGTACCGGTTCTCGCAACTCGATCGTCACCGGTTTCACCTTCCATATGTCCTCCGCGTATTCTCGGATGGCGCGGTCGGAGGAGAACCGGCCCATCCGCGCCACGTTGAGTATCGACATGCGCGTCCAGTGTTCCCGATTTCGGTAGGCGTCGCCCACTCGCTCCTGACAGTCGACGTAGGCCTGATAGTCGGCGAGCACCATATATTCATCGCGATTCAGCAACCACTCCACCAAGGGTTGAAACAGGTCCCGATCGCCCCGCGAGAAGACGCCATCTCGGATCAAGTCGAGCGCCGCACGCAACCGGGGATTGGCGTCATAGTACTCCCAGGGCTTGTAAGTTCCCGCCTTAAGCTCATGCACCTGGGCCGCGGTCAGCCCGAACAGGAAGAAATTCTCGGGCCTGACGGCCTCGCGGATTTCTATATTGGCGCCATCCAGCGTTCCTATGGTCAATGCTCCGTTCAAAGCGAACTTCATATTGCCGGTTCCGGATGCCTCCTTGCCTGCGGTGGAAATCTGCTGCGAAAGGTCGGCGCCAGGAAATATCCGCTGACCCTGTTTGACGTTATAACCCGGAATGAAGACGACTTTCAGGCGCCCGCGCAGGTCCGGGTCGCCGTTGACGACCTCCGCAATCCCGTTGATGAGTCTGATGATGAGCTTGGCCATGAAGTAGCCGGGCGCAGCCTTGCCGCCGAAGATGACGGTTCGCGGCGTCGTCTCAAGCGAAGGGTCATGCTTGAGGCGCTGATAGAGCGTGATGATGTGCAGCGCATTCAGATGCTGGCGTTTGTACTCGTGCAGCCGTTTGACCTGAACATCGAAGAGCGACTCCGGATCCACCACGGTGCCCGTGCGATCAAGGATATATCCGGCAAGATCGCGCTTGTTTTCTTCTTTGACCCGACGCCACGCCTGACGGAAGGCAGCGTCGTCGGCATAGGGTTCGAGCTGCGCTAGATCGTCCAGTTCCTTGATCCAGCTGTCGCCGATCGTGCGGGAGAGCAGGCGGGTCAATCTCGGATTGCTCAGAACCATGAAGCGACGTGGCGTGATGCCGTTGGTCTTGTTGCTGAACTTCTCCGGCCAAAGATCATGGAAATCGCGCAGCGCGTCTCGCTTGAGGAGTTCGGTGTGCAAGGCAGCCACACCATTGATGGCGTGGCTGCCCACGCAGGCCAGATGGGCCATGCGCACAGACCGCTCGCCCCCTTCATCGATCAGCGACAACCGCGCCACACGGCCATCATCGCCAGGATAACGGAGACGAACCTCTTCGAGAAAGCGGTGGTTGATTTCGTAAATGATCTCCAGATGACGCGGCAGGACGCTGCGGAACAGGGGCAAAGACCACGTCTCCAGGGCTTCGGGGAGCAAGGTATGGTTCGTGTAGGCGAAGGTTTTCCGGGTCACATCCCAGGCCTGTTCCCAGTTCATCAGATGTTCGTCCACCAGCAAGCGCATCAATTCGGCGACGCCGATGGCGGGGTGGGTGTCATTGAGCTGCACGGCATACATTTCGTGAAAGTTATCTAACGTCTTGCCCCGCTGTTGAAAGTGAATGCGGATCATGTCCTGCAAGGAACAGGAGACGAAAAAGTGCTGCTGTTGCAGACGCAACGCCTTACCCTGGAGCGGTTCGTCATTGGGGTAGAGAACCTTGGTGATGTTTTCGGAAGTCAGTTTTTGGTTGACCGCACGGTAATAGTCGCCGCTGTTGAACGCCTGAAAGTCGAAGGATTCGCAGGCCTCCGCCTTCCATAGTCGCAGCAGATTCACCGTGTTGACTCCATAACCTGGCACGGGGGTATCAGAAGCGATCCCCTTGACGACCCGCTCGGGAATCCAACGCACCCGGCGACGGCCCTGTTCGTCCTGATAAGCCTCGGTATGGCCGCCTAACTTTACGTCGAAAGCGATCTCCGGGCGCGGGATCTCCCAAGGATTGCCCAGACGCAGCCATTTGTCGGTGACTTCGACTTGCCAGCCGTCGCGGATCTCCTGATCGAAAATGCCGAATTCATAACGAATGCCATAGCCAATCGCCGCGATCTGCAGCGTCGCCAAAGAGTCCAAATAGCAGGCGGCCAACCTACCGAGACCGCCGTTCCCCAAGCCGGGTTCCTCCTCCTGCTCCAGCAATCCGTCGAAGTCGAGGCCAAGTTCCTCGATTGCTTTTCGTACTCGATCGTAGATCCCCAGGTTGGTCAAGTTATTGCCTAACTGGGGCCCGAGCAAGAACTCCGCCGAGAGATAACAAACCGTCCTGCTGGCCTGGTCATAATAGGTTTGAGCGCTGTTGACCCAACGGTGCAGCAGGCGATCGCGTACGGTATAGGCCAAGGCCAGATAGTGATCATTGCGGGTGGCGACAGCGGGAAACCGCGCCTGAATGAAGAAGAGGTTGTCTAGAAAGGCACGCTCGATCGCTTCCACGCTAAGGCCGGTGCGAATGTAACGTGACTCCGTTTGACGCAGGGCGAGTTGGCTTGGTGAACTCATGGGCGGAGGGGGCCGAAGCGTACGGTTGAATCTTATGAATGACGGGCTGCAAAATGAAGTGCAACACCATAACATAATCTGTGCAAGTCTCGCCTTGATCAGACATACACCGTCAGACGAAACGTGACAGTTCGGCCATCTTCAGCCGTTCCTCCGTTCCTCGCAGCGGTCAGTTGAATGTCGGCTGCGCCCCAGGTAGCTGACGTTCCCGCGGCTATCGTCCTCGCCTCAAGCTCGGCCTTATGGAAAGCTTTACATAAGGCCGAGCGAGGGCCGGCGGACAAGGTAGGACGTGCGGCGACAGTGCTTCGGTTAGTTGTCAGTCCCTATTGCGAAGCGTGCGCGGCAGCAATGGGGACATTGTTGCCCCTTCCCCAAGAAACCTACACCCGATCTGACAATCGCTGTCAGCTTGAGTCACGACTCCTACATAATCGGTGCCGCTTCATTTTGCATCCAATTGAAATGTCTTTCTGAGCCTACGGCGATGGCATTTTTCTGAAGAAGCGGGGAAGGGCGAATCGTTGGACCGACCCGTATCCGTGCTGTCAGCCGTTGACACTAACCACCGGCAGCTTGCCGATAGACCACGTTTCCCTTTTCCGCGCCCGCCGTGCAAGCGGCGCGCTCCTGGCGGTAAACCAGTCGCATGCGCCGCTTGCGGTTACCGGGATGGTTTGCGGCTTACGCCTTGCTCCCCCTGTGGCGCAGCCACCATCCGAGGAGGATAAGGAGAATCACCAGTACCAGGAGCCACCAGACTTGCGGCGGTTTGTCCTCATCTCCATGTGCTACCACTGTGTCGACGACGACGCCCCCGAAATCTTGGGTCCCATTAGCGACCGCGCGCAGGATGAAGGTG
>DATIXD010000145.1:0-2387 GCA_035518875.1 Methylococcaceae bacterium
ACCCTTAACTCCAATCCGGCACTCAAACCGCGATAGCTTCCAAAGCCGCCAACGCCCAATGCAGCGGCCAACAGCAGCATGCGCGTGATCCCTTCGGCGTTCTTCATGGACCAAGATATCCAAATACCCGCACCAGCTAGAACTGCTACGGCTGCGGCAGTCCACAAGGTCTGCTTAAGAAGAGCGGGTTTAAGGCCAGGACAATCCCGGCCAACCCGCATCAAAACGGCGTGGCAAGCGACGGCGACCACGCCATAAGAAAGGGCGATGGCAATCGCCACACCGTTAACCGCCAAGACCTGACCGAGGAGGTTGCCGGCAGCCAACAGTGCGATGAGGCCTAGGAGCGAAAGCCAACTCAACAAGCCGCTTTTGGACAACCCCTGGAGTAGCTTGGCCAGCACCACTGCCCATAGCATCGGCAGCAAGGCAAAAGATAACCACCACCACACCCGGTACACAGACATTTCAGCCTCAGCATCGAAAAGTCCTCGCCCAAAAACGAGGTGTACCGCGTCAAGCCCGACCAAACCCACGCCAAGTGGCAGCATCAATCCTACCCAAAGGACGTTGAACCAGATTATTTCCAGTTTTTGTCCGAGCTCGCGCCATTGTTGCCCGGCCACCAGTGCCGAGAAATGAGGAAGCAATACGGTGGACACGGCCATGACCAAGACCTGGGTCACTGCGCCGTGTATGCGCAGTGCGTACCCCATTGTCGACACAGCACCGTCGCCGAAACGGGCGGCGAGAACCTGGGGAAGGGCTGCGCTCAGGTTCGCCGTCAGGACGCCGGGGAAAATCGCGAGGGCTTGACTGGCGACTTGATATAACGACGCCAACGGCATCTCGCTTCGTGCTAAGCGGTAACAGATTCGTTCCGTGCCCAACGCTCCGCCTACAATGACAAGCTGCGCGACGACGCCAGCCAGTGTTCCCCAAATCAGATTCGTTAAACCGTATTCGGGCCAGAGCTGAAGGATCGTTAAGCCCACAGCGGCGTTGGCAGCTGGTGCTAGCGCCGGAATCGAGAAGCGCATGTCGGCATTAAGCACCAGCCCGAGATAGTCCGCCAGGCTGTTGATGAACAGCAGACAGGCTAATACCCGCAGGCTTTCCACCGCCGCCGCTTGTACTTCGGGGCTGGCTTCGTGAGATAGGAGCCAGACTAGCCACGGCGCTGTTAGTGCCGTCATTACGGCAAGAAAACCACCGACGAAAAAAACCAACCAAAAAATTGCGCCACGCACCCTAAACCTCTCGATCTCACGCCCTTCAGCCGATAAGCGGGCATCGAGGGGAATGAGGCCCGCCTGAATCAAGGCCGTGACAATTCCGACTCCAAAGGCTGGAAGCACTTGCGAGAGATAGTAGCCGTCGAGGCGCGGACTTACTCCAAAGTAAAAAGCGATGAGAATGCTCTTAAAGAAACCTACACCTTGGGCAAGACCGGAGAACAAAATGACACGAAGGATGGCGCGTTTCACTGGTCGGTAAAAAGGTCACTAATTATCAAATGTCTGCGGATTGGCTCAAGCCAACGATATCGCGCGGATAGATCAGAGGGTGAACTGAGCTTGTCTAAAATGCGGTTCTGGAAGAAGCCCACCCAACGCAGCAGAAGCTTGCCGGCGATGGTGTCCTGCATTCGGCCATCGAGCCGTTCGGCGATTTCGGATCCTTTTCCTGTCGGCGTCATCAACCATGCCGCATCGATTGTTTCTGAAAATACCTTTGCTGGCTATGATCCGAACCGCCGCTTCTCTGCGCCACGACGCTAAGGGTCTCTGGGGAATGCTTCAAGGGCAGAGGCTTTTCGTTGAGAAAGGCAGCCCCGTCGGTAAGGCCTGCTCATGGATAGGCTGCCTGGGTGTTTCCGGGTCGACTACGAGTACGGCAATTGGCTGATCACGGAGCTTCATATGTAGTTTGGCCATGAGTTGGAGGGATTTCCTCCCCCGGCTTGGATTATGCATACTTGAGTTCGATGACAAGATCGATATCGCCAATCCGGCGAGTCGTCTAGACACGAATTGACTCCCGCCTCTTTGGTTGCATGAATCACGCGCTGGGCTTCTTTGCGGAGACGCATGCAATTCGATCTGGGGTAGGTCGTCGAGCCGACTGCTCGGCGGCTATTTTGGGATGCCATTATCAATTACATCAAGAAGCTCTTCTTTCCGTCCTGCGGAGGTACCATCGGTGCTTGTCAAATTCGTGAGCTGACTGTTGTCAGGTGAAAGGGAATCAAGAAAATTAATTTACAACATGCAACAAGTCAGTTGAAACTCCACATCCTCGGCGCTTTGCGACGGCCGTTCGCTAGCAGTAGCAATCATGAAGCGAATGGTAAAACGATGCTTGCCGCCGCTGATTTCGGCGAAGTA
>DATIXD010000146.1:0-2359 GCA_035518875.1 Methylococcaceae bacterium
CTCATGTAAGTGACTTCCGTCCGACGATCATCAGACAAAGCTCGTAGCAACGCAGAATAGCCTGGGGCGATCTCACACTCGTCGGTCAGGTCCATGAACGTCCGGATGCCGGCATCCAAAAGTGCTGATATCCGCGTTCGGGCGGCTTGCTCATCGCAATCCCCGGGATACTCGCCTGGATTACCACGTAAGGGGAGCGACTTAACGGGAGGCCTTTGCCAGCCGGCTAGACGACAGCGCGGGTCGGCTCTTCTCCACGGGCACGCATGCGCCCGTGTTAGCCGTCGGGCTTTACCGATACACCGATAGCCGTATTGTTAGTCATCGGGTGTGGGTTTTCTCGTCCTCACGACATTAGCCATTTCCCTTGAAAAACCCACCTTTACGCAGGAATCGATTGACACGCCGTCTCATAGTGACATAGTGGATATATATTTATAAGTAAATCACGTAAACTAACACCAGAGGAACGAGCCTTCCTCGTCCCCACCGGCGCCACGCATCGCCAATATGAGGCGCTACGCGCCTTCTTCGTTGAAAAACTCCCCTCCCAGGAGGCCGCCGCCAGGTTCGGCTACACCGCCGGCAGTTTCCGGGTCCTGTGCCACCAATTCCGGCAGAACCGACACCGACCGTTTTTTCTCCCGGACCGCGACGCCGCCAAGCAGCAGCCCCCGCCCCAAGCGCAGGCCCCCAAGACCCCGCCGCTGCACCAGAAGGTGGTGGCTCTGCGCAAGCAGAACTTCTCCATCTACGATATCGTGCGCGCACTGCGGCAGGAAAAGGAAACCCTCAGCGCCCCAGCCGTCTGGATCATCCTGCGCCAAGCCGGGTTCACCAAACTGCCCCGGCGCCGGGACGACGAACGGCCCGCAGGGCCTTATCCGGCCCAGGCACCGGTGGCCGACGTGCGCCAACGGGACTGGACCCCACGCCAATGGCGCACCGACTTCGGCGGCTTATTCCTGTTTGTGCCGATGCTCGTGGACCTGGGTTTTGATCGGCTGGTCCAGCGGGTGGGGCTTCCGGGCACCCACATGATCCCGGCCGGTTGTGCGCTACGCTCGCTGCTGGGCCTCAAGCTGTTTGGCAGCGCCCGCCACAGCCATGTCATGTCCTCGGTCTTCGACGAAGGTCTGGCGCTGTTTGCCGGTCTCAACGCTATTCCCAAGCGGTCGTTGCTAACCGAATACAGTTGCCGCATTGATCCGGCCTGCTACCCCAAGCTCATGCAGCAGTGGTTCGACGCCCTGAGCCGCGTGGGACTCCAACGCGGGGTCTCCTTTCACCTCGATTTTCATACCATTCCCTTTCATGGCGAAGATGCCCTGGTGGAAAAGCATTACGTCTCCAAACGCAGCCGCCGCCAGAAGGGGGTGCTGGCGTTCTTGGCCCAGGATGCGGAGCAGCGCGTTTTCTGCTACGCCAACGCGGACATTCGCAAGCAGGAACAGAATGACGAAATCCTACGCTTTGTCCGGTTCTGGAAGCACCGAACCGGGCGGTTGCCCGAGGAGCTCATCTTCGACTCCAAGCTGACTACCTATGCCAACCTCGACGCCCTCAACCGCCAGGACATTCGGTTTATCACGCTGCGCCGGCGCACCGAAAAACTGCTCGACCAGATGGACCAACTGCCCGAATCGGCTTGGAGACGCATCGAACTGAAGAATGTGACCCGGGCTTATCGCACCCCGCGGATCATCGACCAGCGCATCCACCTGGACGACTACCAAGGCCTACTGCGCCAAATCACCATTACCGATTTGGGTCACGAGGAGCCCACGCTATTGCTGAGCAACCAGTTACACCGCAGCGCCGCCGATCTGATCGAGCACTATGCCAAACGCATGCTCATTGAAAACTCCATCTCGGACGGCGTTGATTTCTTCCACATGGATGCGCTTTCCTCGGCCGTGGCGCTGAAGGTCAATTGCGACCTGCAACTCACCTTGATGGGCAGCAGCCTTTACCGGATGCTCGGCGCACGCATCGGCGGACTCTATGCGACGGCGGAATCGCGACACCTGTTTCGCGATTTCGTGGAAGCCTCGGCACGAGTCAACCTCACCGACAGGGCGGTGCAGGTGCAATTCGGCAAGCGGGCGCATAATCCCTTGCTGTTGAACGCCGGCTTTGACAAAACCGACATTGCGGTCCCGTGGTGGGAAGGCCGGCGCCTTCAACTTTCATTCGGTTGACCTCGCAGGGCCTCGGGACGCCCTTTGTTACGTCGCTTCACTTACGTGGTAATCCAGGCTAGCATTTCCACCAGCGGACAGCCCACGAATTGGCCAATCGTCAGTGTGGGCCGGAGCGCGAAGAATCGCGTGCTTGCCACGGGGGATGCCCCACTGAG
>DATIXD010000147.1:0-3521 GCA_035518875.1 Methylococcaceae bacterium
CCGGCGTTGCCGCCGGGCCCAGTGCACCATCAGCTCAACGTGTTCACCGTCCAGGTCGCGGATTTCACGGCTGCTGCCGTCTCCAGCGTGGTCACGGCCTTGCCCAGCTCGCGCTCGGTAGAGCTGGAGGCAACTAGCGTCCGCCCCCAGCTCCATGACATCATCGCCCTCGGTCAGCACCTCCACCTCGCGCACCGGGTAGTGCTCGGCTTCCAGCGTGTCGAACAGCAGGTCGCGCACGTCGGGCACGTCTTCCGGCGCGCAGGTGGGGTGGATGGTGTACTGCGCCTCTGTCTGTTGATTGGCCCCAGATGGTAGCTCTGACGTAGATGAAGGACCTTCTCCTCGATCGGGGCTGGTCCTGTTTGGCACGGTCTTCAGGATAGCCTTGCGGTTGACCGATCCCGCCTCTCGATCCCGGAGATACGCGGCACGCCAGCGATAAAAACTCGCCCGGCAAATGCCCAAATAGCGACACGTCTTGGATACATGCCCAGATTGTTCGGCATGCCGCAGAACACGGAGCTTACGCTGAAGCTCTCGCTCCTCGTTCGTCATAAAACACCCTTTTCCTCACAAATCTCAAGAAAATGGATGTCTCACAAGACCTTACATTTCTGCAGATTCTATTTCAGGTAATCAAACACCACGGTGCCGAGGCCAAGGGTCAGGTCGGCAACAAAATGGCTGGCCGAGACTACCTCATGGACCGGCAGGCGTGCGACATCACACATTGCATGCTCGAATAGCTGGAGCGCCGCCGGCCCGGTCCAAGCGCCCTTTACCGTTACGTCCTCGTAGTAGAATCGCACCAACTCACAAATGCGCGGTGTGCAGTCCACATTCGGAATGATCTTGATCATGAAATTCGGCCGAGCCAGGCTTTTCAGCAGCGGTGCTGGATCAAGCTCCTTGTGCTTGTAACCCATGGTCGCCGAGACGCAGAGTACAGATCCGTATTGCAGTGTGCAAACCAACGTCTCGTTTTCATGCGAAATCTTAGGGCACGCTAGTTTTTTCGGAAAACCCCAGATCTCGCGCCCACCGGCGATTGGTGAATTGTCATCCAGGTACATTGCATGTACGTAACCGCCCTCTTGCATGGTGCCATCTTCCGCTTTGAAGCGCACTGGGATGACCTGGCCGGTTTCGGTGTAGTCGCCAAACCCTGTGGAATCCGGCATGCGGATAAATTCGTAGTTGACGGTGTCGCCAATAACCTCAAACGGCTCCGGGACAACAGCGCGCAGGACATCGGGATCGGTGCGATAGCTGATGACGACGAATTCCCGATTGTAGAACTTGTACGGCCCCCTAGGATAAGCCGGGTTGTTGAGTGGCATGGCGAAGGCTTTTTTGCGGACCTCGGCTATTTTCATGGGTAGTGTCTCCTAACTGGGGTTTGAGGGACGGGAACCGGGCCGGGTATGATTCGCAATTTCACTCCCGGCCCTGCACGGCAAGGTCGAAGGTAAAGACGCCATCAAGGCTTTTTGGACGTTCCAGAACCTCGGGATGGCGCAAGGTGCGAACCGTATCATTATAGCCGGCTTTCCAATGTTCTTCCATCGTCCGGCGCGAGAACTCGTGATCCATGGAGTTTCCCTCGTATTTTTTTGCGCGATAGATCAAATGGATAATGTTGTAGACCTTCGCGTCGGCCTCGCCCTTGAGCAGCTCGGCTTCCGGCGTTTGACGTAAAGTATCGGGAAGCTGCGCTAGCAGCTTCGCGGCGGCCCGGCGCATCCGCTGCATGTTTTTGAACTGGTTGGTGCCAGAACGGGTGCGGCTGGAGTAGCGAATCTCCTTCTGTCGCTGCTCCATATGGATCAGATCGCGCGGCAATTCCCCCTTTGCACTCCACAGGTCAACTTGAAAGGCAACGGTGTCCTTGCGTGGCCTTGCGTCAAAAACCCATTGCAGCGGCGTATTGGAGACGACGCCGCCATCCCAATAATATTCGCCGTCGATCTCGGTGGCAGGAAAGCCGGGCGGGAGTGAGCCGCTGGCGATGACATGCGCTGGCGTGATATTGTGTGTGGCGTTGTCGAAATAGACAAAATTACCGGTTTTGACATTGGTGGCGCCGACGCTGAAGCGGGTCTCGCCTGAATTGATGCGGTCGAAATCAACCAGGCTTTCCAGCGTGGACTTGAGCGGGCTGACGTCACAATAGCTCAGGCTGGCGGGATCGACCGAGGAAAACAGATACGGCGGCGGCAAGCGGGGCGTGAAGAAGCCGGGTGCGCCAAACAGCACTGTCGCCAGGGCACGGGTCTGATTCAGCAGATAGTGGGTCCATTCATCATTGATTTTGACAGACGGGAAATAGGGGATACCGAGCGGTGGCTGCGTGACGGCCTCCCAGAACGCCCGCAGCCTGTCGACGCGCTGGTCTGGCGGGTTGCCGGCGATCAATGCGGAATTGATCGCACCGATCGAAATGCCGGCGACCCAGTCCGGGTGGAGATTAGCTTCAGCCAGGGCCTGGTAAACGCCGGCCTGGTACGACCCAAGCGCGCCGCCGCCTTGCAAGAGGAGAGCAATCCACTCAAACGGGGGACGTTCCGTGACCACATGGGTCTTGCGCTTCGCAGGTTGGCCGTTGGACAAGAGACATCTCCTTTGAAATCGCGACGGTAGAAGGTCAGCGTTGCGGGCCTTTTTAGCCAGACGCGAACTTTTATAAATATATCCGTCGTCTAGTGAATTGAGACCGCTGGGTGTCTGAATTAAATGAGGCTTTGGCTCATCTGTTGGGTTAAAATTAAGCGGCTTTTTAGCGGTGAAGCAAGCGTGGATTTTGGATGGCCTGCCGTTTGACGCGCTGTCGCTGCAGCAGGATTGTCTGGCTCATACCGAAGTAGAGACATTGCCCTCGTGATAGCGCTGGTGATTGTAATGCTCGATAAGGGTATCGATCTGATTTTGCAGGCCACCGGGCAGATAATAATTTTCGAGCAAGATCCGGTTTTTCGGCGCCTGATGCCAACGCTCGATTTTGCCCTGGGTCTGCAGTTGTCCCGGCGTGCTTTTAATATATTCGATGTATTACTTGTCAGAGCCTGAACGAAAATGATAGTTGAGTGATTTCCGCTGCTTATGGTTCTGTTGGTTTGCAACAACGGACAGAATTACGATGGCCTGGACTGAAATCACTCGCGCACGATACTGCCGGGCTAGATTGCGCTATGCAAGCGATCTTACTGATGAGGAATGGCGTCTTGTTGAGCCGTTCATGCCGGTGCGCAATCGGCTGGGTCGGCCGCGTTCGAGATCCCTGCGCATGATCATGAACGCGATCCTGTATATGCTGAGCACCGGTTGCCAGTGGCGGCAAATCCCGAGGGAGTTCGGGCCTTTCACCACGATCCAGAGTTACTTTTACCGTTGGTCGCGCGATAGCACGTTGGTGCAAATAAACCGCGCCTTGACAATAATGGCCCGCGAAAACGCGAACCGGGCACCGCATCCGACCGCTGGCGTGATCGACAGCCAGTCGGTCAAGACCACTGAAGCCG